>QWQF01000250.1 GCA_003669125.1 Planctomycetota bacterium | reverse complement strand
TCGAATCCAGTATCGCCCATTTGATTTTCTAGACCTCGCGAGTTTCGCGAGGTCTTTGCATTTGAGGAGCCACAACCTCCGCCTCCGGGGGTCTCAATGGTTAGCAGGTCACCCGCCTCGACGGTGAGTTGAGCTTTGCCGCCGAGTTCGACGATCTCTTTCGTACCCGCCTTTGTCAGCGTGTTGTGTCCCAACGAACCGGGTTGACCGCCGTTCAATCCAAAAGGTGGAAACGGGCCGCGACGTTCCGTGAGCAGCGAGACGTTGAGCGGGCGCAGGAACTCCAGCTTGCGGACGATGCCGTCGCCGCCCTGATGTTGGCCTGCTCCGCCGGAGCCTTTGCGGATCGAGAATTCGTGGACGCGAACCGGATAGCGGCGTTCGATGACTTCGACGTCGGTCAGGCGAGTGTTGGTCATGTGGGTGTGAACGGCGTCGGCTCCGTGAGCGTTCGCTGTCGCACCGGAGCCGCCGCAGATTGTTTCGTAGTAGCCGAAGGTCGCGTCGCCGAACGTGAGATTGTTCATCGTCCCTTGGCTTGCTGCCGCGAGACCCAGTGCGCCGAGCAGCACATCGACGACTCGTTGCGAGGTCTCGACGTTGCCGCCGACGACTGCCGCACTTTGCGAAGGATCGGGATGCTCCGGCGGGTTGAGCAGGCATTCGGAGACGATGATCGAGATCGGCTCCAGCACGCCGCCGTTGAGCGGGATGTCTTCGTTGATGAGACAGCGGAAGACGTACATCACCGCCGCCGTCACGATCGCTCGGTTCGCGTTCAAGTTGCTCTTCAGGACTGGGCCGGTGCCGGTGAAATCGACGGTGGCCGAGTCTCCGGCAATCGTGATCGTCGCGTGAATCGGCGAGCCGTCATCGAGGTGATCGACTCGCTCGTACCGTCCATCGGGCAGAGCGGCCAAGGCCAGCCGCATCTTCGTCGCGGCGGCGACTTGAATGTGCCGCATGTAGGCTTGGACGACATCGAGCGATTGCTTCTCGACCAGTTCAGACAGCAGTCGCACGCCGATATTGTTGGCGGCGACTTGAGCTCGAATGTCCGCGAGGTTGTCGTTGATCGCGCGCGTGGGATGCGGACCGGACAGCAAGAGCTGTCGCAGTTCTTCCTCGCGTGAGACGCCGGCATCGACCAGCTTGAAATTGCGGATCAAGACTCCCTCTTCACCGAGGTTCTTCGAGAACGGTGGCATCGAGCCGGGCAGAATGCCACCGATCTCCGCGTGATGCGCGCGGCTGGCGGTGAAGAAAATGAGTTCACCGGTCGTCGCATCATGCACCGGCGTGACGACGGTGACGTCCGGCAAATGCGAACCGCCGCGGTACGGGTCGTTGGTGACCAAGACCGTCGCGCGGACACCTACGTCCGGGCGGTCCAATTGTTCGGACGTAGGCGTTCGAACAACGGAAGTCACTTCCGGATTGTCCGCGATGATCCGTTTGACCGTCTCGCTCATCGCGCCGAGATGCACGGGAATGTGTGGAGCGTTGACGACCAAGTTGCCCTGCGGATCGAAGATCGCACAACTGAAATCGAGCCGCTCTTTGACGTTCGTCGAGCAGGAGGTCTTTTGCAGCGTGACACCCATTTGCTCGGCGATGGAGGCGAAGAGGTTGTTGAAGATTTCGAGAAGTACCGGGTCAGCGGGCTTCGCCATCGAATCCGATGGTGAAGCGGCGACGTGAGTGGGGGCGGTTGGCTCACGGTCGTCGTCTTCCGCTGCTGGCGTGAACCACTCGCGTCCTTCGGCGTTGCCGCGTTGCAGGATCAGGCCGGCTTCCACCAGTTGCCGCAAGCAGCGGAAGACTCTCGGCTGAGCGACCCGTTGTCCTTTCGGACTGTTCGCCAGACGTTCGAGAAGCTCTGCGGCGGTGAACGACTCGACGAATCCGAGTGCCTCTTGTGCGACCAGAGCACGGTCTCGATTGATGCCGACAGAAATGGACGACAAATACTTTCGAAAGGCGTTCAATTGTTGCTCGACATCAGCGCGTGGGCGTCGAACGGTGACGGCGGAAGCGTTTGACGAGCGGGGTTTTCGAGTCGCGGTGAATCGCGATTCGACCAGCAATTCACCGCGTTCCAGCACATGCCCGAACCAATTTGGTTCGATGACGATGGTGGAGCTGGGTTCCGAAATCAGAGCCGGCCCTTTGATCTTGTCGCCGGGCCGCAAGTGCTCGCGGAAGAAGATTGGCGTGTTGCGAAACGAACCGTCGAACCAAACTGGCTGCGAATCGTTGGGAGCCGGACGACGTTCCACGAGCGGCTGCGAATGGATGGTCGTTTCAGCGGTCAGGCCGACGACCTCGACGCGAGCAACGGTGATCTCCAGCTTGCGACCCGAATGGGCGTAGCCGTAAAGCTGGCGATGAAGCTCCTCGTACTTCGCGGCGTAGTCGCCGTCGGCCGGAGAGGTGACTCGGATCGTGGCTTCGACGCCAGCGTAGCGCAGGTCAAGCGACTTCACGGCGGGCTGGATTCGCTCGGCAGGGATTCCTTCGGCGACGACCTCGGCTCGCGCGGTCTGTTCGAGTTCAGCGAAGAGCGTGTCCAACTCGACGAGTTGTTCGGTCGAGTACGGCTTGAGAACGGAACGCTCGCCGAAACGCCGAACGTCGGCGAGACCGATGCCGTAAGCGCTCAACAAGCTGGCGAGCGGATGAATCAGGACGCGATTCATTCCCAGCGACTTGGCCATTTCGCAGGCGTGTTGAGCACCCGCGCCGCCGAAGCAGACGAGAACGTACTCGGCCGGATCGTAGCCGCGAGCAACCGAGATCCGCCGAATCGCGCGAACCATGTTGGCGTTCGCGATGCGGCAGAGGCCGTCAGCCAGTTGATCCGCAGAATGGGCCGCGACCTGAGACAACTCCGTCAACCGACGTTCGACCGCGGCGCGGTCCAACGGAAACGGGAACCGCGATGGCACGATGCGGCCGAGCCACAAATTCAGATCGGTCACGGTCAGCGGGCCGCCTCGCCCGTAGCAGGTGGGGCCGGGATCGGAGCCGGCGCTCTGCGGGCCGACGACCAATTTCACTCCATCGAAACCGCAGATGCTGCCTCCTCCGGCCGCGACGGTTTCGATCGCCAGCATCGGTGCGACAATGCGGACGCCGGCCTTCTTCGTCTCAAATTCGTATTCGTACTCGCCATCGAACCGCGCGACATCGGTGCTGGTCCCACCCATGTCGAAGCCGATCGCTTTCGTGAATCCGGCTTGCTGAGCGACTCGCGAGAAACCGATCACGCCTCCAGCCGGTCCGGAAAGGATGCTGTCTTTGCCGACGAACCGATCGGCGTCGACCAGGCCGCCGGCGGAGGTCATGAGTTTGAGCGAGGAGTGGGGAGTCGGGGGTGAGGAGTCCTGCATTGCACTCGACTCTCGACCCTCGGCTCTCGACTGCAACTGTTCCCGCAGCCGTCCGACGTAGTCACGCAGGATCGGGTTGAGGTACGCGTCCATGACCGTCGTGTCGCCTCGGCTGACGATTTTGATCAGCGGGGCCAAGCGACTCGACACACTGATCTCGGTGAAGCCGACCTCGCGTGCGATCCGCTCGACGAGTTGCTCGTGCGCGGAGTTGGCGAACGAATGCAGCAAGCAGATCGCGAGCGAATCGCCAGGGTTGAGCGATTGAAGTTGGCGACGCACGTCGGCGTCGTTGGGCGCACGAAGCACTCGTCCGTCGGCATCGAGGCGTTCGTCGATTTCGAGGACGCCGGCGAAAAGCGGTTCAGGTTTGACGATGTCGAGGTCGAACAGTCGCGGCCGATCTTGGTTCGCGATCAGCAGAACATCGGCAAAGCCTTTCGTCGTGACGAAGATCGTGCGAGCGCCTCGGCGAGTCAGCAGCGCATTCGTGCCACGCGTCGTGCCCAGACGCACGCTCACGTTGGGAATCCGTTGATCGCGTCGCAGACCGAGCGCCGTGCGGATGGCCAAAATCGGAGCCTCTTCGCCGGCGGAGAGTTCGTAGCGTGTGCCCGATTCAATCGAGTCCGGGAGCAGAGTCGTGACTTCGATGACGCCGAGTCGCTGGTGAAACGCCGCGACCTTCGTGGCGAGGATCGTCTCGCCTCGTTCATCCAAAAAACGGATCTCGTAGCCAAGCCAAAAGTCGGGGGCATCGTGTCGTCGCAGCGGATCGACCAGACGGTTTGTCCCTTGTCGGTCCTCGATCTGGCCTTTGGTCGCGCCGCTGCTGAGCACTTTGATGGGCCGCAACTCACCGTCGGGGGACCGAGCAATGCAGTCGGTGAACGTGCCGCCGACGTCGATCGAGAATTCCCAGGGCAAAGCGTCCGTCATACCTGCGTCTCCGCCGAGGCCGGCAACAGGCCGCGCAGGTTGCTCTCGATGTTCTCGCAGATCGACTTGAGCGGCAGATCGTTGTCGTCGGTCCCGAACGGGTCTTCGATCTCGACGCCGATTTCCTCGACCCCCAGCATGACGTACGAAATTAACAGCGTGGCCGGGATCGTGGCCCAGCCGAAATCTTTCACGATCGCCAGCGGCATCGTCATGAGGAACAGAATCAACGCACGCCGCAAGTGAACCATGTACGCGAAGGGGAGGGGAGTGTTGTGGATTCGCTCGCAAGCACCCAGCGCATCCACCAGCCGGCTGATGAGAGCGTCGAACAACGATTGCTGAATGTCGCTGATCAGTCCGCGCTGGCGAGCAACTTCGACTTGCTCGGTCATGCGCCGCGCGACGGCCAGCGGCACGAGTTCGGCTTGCCCGGTGAGTTTGACTTCGGACTTCGGCAGATCGTCGGTGTCGCAGCCGATGTCCTTCCAGCCCAACAGCCGATAGCGCACCGACCAGGGAAACACCATCGACCAGCGGAGCAGTCGGCGCAGCAGGTCCGCATCTTCTTTGAGCAGCGACGTCGCGAGTCGTCCCAGATTGCGACTGTCATTGACGATCCCGCCCCACAACTTGCGACCCTCCCAAAACCGGTCGTAACTGGCGTTGGTGCGAAACACGAGCAGCAGTCCGAGCACGGCTCCAATCAGCGTGTGTCCGTGCAGCGGAATCGAAAGCGGGTACTCCTGAGCCAACAGCCAGTGGAAGGGTGCTGGGTGAATTTTGAAACTGCCGTCGGGAAACGGTTCGATTCGCGGTTTGGCGTTTCCAAGCTGATGCCACGCGACGACGACCGCCGACCAGACGACGCAGATTGTGATGCGAGCAAAGATCTCGCGCAGCATCGAGCCTTTGATGTCGAACAGGTGACTGCGCCAGTGATGCGGGTCGTATTGGATCATGCTCTCGTTGGTCAGCCTTTCCAGGCTGACCCGATCTACGGTTGACGTGGTTTGTCCAATTCGAGTCAGCCCGAAAAGGCTGACCTACTTTGAGGCCGGCCCAATCGTTGGCTGCGTCCAGGCACGCTCGAATTCGCCGCTCTCGGAGGGGTTCGGATGCCTGCGCGACGACGTGATACGGGCGCGAACGTAGAGTTCGTCGCCGGTGAAGCGGTAGCTGGCAGTGGTTCCTTCGGCGCGTGCCAGAACCTTCCCGATGTCGTCGCTGTAGCGGCGAGTCGCTCGGACTTCCTTGCCGTCTTTGTCGAGCACCGGTTCGCTCTTGGAATCGAAGCCGCGACGAGTGCCGAGAAATTCGATCGTGTATTTCACGTCGGGGTCGACTTTGACGGACACGTCGAGGCCCTCGGCCGAGGACGTGACTCGATCGAGCGTCGCGCCGCTGGACGAATAAAACCGGCCGGCTTCCATCGCGGCGATCAGACTTTCGGGAGTCAGACTCTCGGACAGAACCATCACCCAACCGCGACCCGGTTCAGAGGCTCGGCTGGGGATGTTGTGGTAGGCGTGGCCGTCATCGGTGCTGAGGCCGAACAGCGGCGGCATTTTCAGTTCGCTCAGGCGGAACGAATTGATGATGTCCCAAATCCGCTCGGTCGAGGCGTGCTCTTTGTTGCCGGAGTTGTTGACGCCGGGATGACCGTTGTAGACCTCGAAGAAATTCTCGCCACGAATCCGCATCAGGTCTTCGGCCGTGACGCCGTAGCCGAAGTTCGGATGATTGAGGTGAATCATCATCGGCTGGCCGGTGCGTTCTCGCTGAGCGATCAGGGCGTCGGTGTTGTTCTGGATGGTCTCGGCCACGCTGCCGCCGTGCCGGGGAACGACCAACTCCTTCACGTTGTTGGCATTCATGTGGACCGGGAATTTCTGGAACGCATCGCTGATCTCTTCACCTTGGATGAGCAGGAACTTGCCCGGCTCGTTGAAACGGTCGGCGACTTCGCGGAACGTCTTCAGGCGGGTTTCAAGTTTGTCTTCGGTCTTGCGTTCCTCGACCCAGCCGTCCGGAAATTTCTGCTTGAGCTTGTCGAACGCCTTTTGCTTGCCCTTCGATTTCTCAACGTCGATCCAGCGTTCTTTGTCGGCCAGGATGTTGTGATCGGTGAACCCCAGGAAATCGTAGTTGTGCTCGCGATACCACAACGCGATCGATTCGAGGTAGTCGTCGCCGTCGCTCCACAACGAGTGCGTGTGCAAGTTGCCGCGATACCACTTCAGCGGCCCGGCGGCCTGCAACGTCTGAGCGTTCGCGGGTGCGGGAGTTCGGTCGCTCAGCGCGATCAGGCTGAGTAGGGCCAACGTCACCGCAGCGGACAGCAACAGTGGCCTCCAGAGTTGGACGTTTTTTTCGGCAGGCATCGGCGGGTCTCCCAGAGCGAGTTTGGAATGGCCGGACATCGTAGCGAGGCTCGGTCACGATCCCAGCGTGCGGCCCTTCGCGCCGGCAAGACGATCTGCCACAACGTCCCAACGTCGTCGAGTCACTCCGCGACTCGAACTTCCGATCGCGGAGTGACTGGTCAACGGGGAGGCAACACTGTGGGAAGCTGGGGACCAGGGATTTTCGACAACGATGCCGCTCGCGATCACCTGTTCGAGGTGACTCGCGAGCTGGCGGAGCAGATCAACCACGCTCTCGCCGATGCCGTTTCGTTGAAACTGGCGGGGAAGGGCACCGACGCCGAACTGGCGGAGACGTTTGAATCCGTGCTGCCGAACATCGAGATCATGTGCGTGCTGCACGAGTCGCTCGGCGGCGGCTTCTTGCCGGAACCGGAGTCTGCCGCGGAGTGGCAGTCGCAATTCGAGCAACTCGATTCGGGTGGCTCGGCGGATCGCCGCGAGGTCGTCCGTTCGACGTTTGAGCGGCTATGTCGGCTGGCACAGCAATGCTGGGAAGAGTGACCGTCATGGGAGAAACATCAGCCACTCCGATTCGTCGCCGCGTCCTGTTTCAGGGCCGAGTGCAAGGGGTCGGCTTTCGGTACACGACGGCGTCGATCGCTCGGCGTCATCCGGTGGTCGGCTTCGTTCGCAATCTGCCGGACGGCTCCGTCGAACTGGTCGCCGAAGCGGCTCCGTCCGTGTTGGATCAATTTTTGGCGGACATCGCCTCAGAGTTTGCCGGCAATATCCGTCAGCAAGAGGTTCGCGAGGGCGTCCGTGACGAAGACTTTGTGAGATTCGAGATCAGACGATAGGCGTCCGCCACGGCAAGCCGCTTCTCGACTCAATTTTCGGCCGCTTTTCTTCGGGGGCCGGCTTCTGTAGATTTCTCCCCCAACGCGGTGGGCTGGATTGGACGTAAGGTCGCCGTATCGTTGTCATTTTGGTTTGTTTCGCACGTTTTGGACAGTCAGTGAGGCATGATGTCGTCGCTTGTTTGGCTTTCTTCGACAGTGTTGGCGGCTGAGGCTTTGCCAGATGTTCCCGGTAAGGATCCCTACGCTTGGGGTGCGACCGGCTTGGTCGTCGGTTTGCTGCTGGCCGGTCTGTTCGTCTTCTTGTACATGACTCGGACGGGGGTCATCGCTCGTGCGACCACAAAGGAAGCGATCCGACAACCGGTCTTCCTGCTGCTGCTGGCCATGGGAGCGTTGCTGCTGGTCGTCAACACGTTCCTGCCATTCTTCTCGCTGGGCAGCGACATCAAGATGCTGAAAGACTGCGGGTTGATGACCCTGCTGTTTTCCGCGCTGCTGCTGGCGGTCTGGACGGCCAGCACGAGTATCGCCAGCGAAATCGAAGGTAAAACAACGATGACGTTGCTGTCGAAGCCGATCAATCGGCGACAGTTCATCGTGGGTAAATATGTGGGCATCGTGAGCGCGACGCTCTGTCTGTTGCTGCCGCTGGTGGTCTTGTTCTGCGTGCTGCTGCTCTACAAAGTGGGCTACGACGCTCGTGAGAGTTCCAAAGACATTCCGAGCTGGTTCGAGGATCGCAGCTTGAACGCCGACCGCCTGAAAGAGGCGTTGCAGATCATGCCTGGCATTCTGCTGATGATCCTGGAGATCGCCGTGATGACCGCCGTGAGCGTTGCGATTTCCACTCGCACGCCGATGGTCGTCAACATGGTGACCTGCTTGGCGATTTTCGTCGTCGGGCATCTGACACCGGTACTCGTGAAGTCCGGCGTGCTGAAGTTGGAGTTTGTTTCGTTCATGGCTCGGTTGATCGCGACGCTGCTGCCGTCGTTGGAAGTTTTCAACATGGAAGCTGCGGTCGCGACCGGCACAATGGTTCCGGCGTCGTATCTGGCATATTCCGCGCTGTACGGTGCGGCGTACATTGTCGCCATGATTTTGCTCTCGTTCATCTTGTTCGAGGATCGGGACCTGGCTTAGAAACATCGGTGAGTTCTTCACCGACAGGCGCGGACGGAGCCGTGCGATTCCCACGGGCCGCTCATTTTCAGGAGATCCAAGATGGAGACTCCGTTCCGGCGCGTGTTTGCCCCCAAAGAGTTGTCGCGCGGATTAGCCCGCTGGGCGTGGCTGTTCTCGGCGATTTCTGCGATCTCGCTGTGCGGCTTGCTGTTCGGCGGCGGATTGCTGGTCGATCTGCTCATCACTCGCGGTGAGGTTCTGCTGCCGACCGAAGGCGATATCGCGGCTTACCAGAAAATCACAGAGACGCCGCCGCCCGCCGCTCAGGCCGTGAATGACGCGGACTCGAACAACCCACCTCTTGGTCAACGCCGCTTCAATCAGGGTTTGCGAGTGACCGCCTGGGAGGCTCGGCAAGAGTCGTGGGGTGCGTTTGTCCGCGGGCTGGTTCGCTGGATTCCCTCGCTGCGAACGACGAACTCGGCGTTGCTGACGTTGCTGGCGGCCAACATTGCTCTGGCATTGATCTCGAGCCTTTCGGCATTGCAGATCAAGACGCTCGCGTTTCGAGCGTCACAAGAAGTCGCGACTCGCTTGCGGCAATCGTTGCATCGGCAAACGCTACGGCTGGGTCCGAGTGATCTGGAAGACGCCGCCGGCGAAGTCGCGTTTTTGATGTTCACGGGGGACGTCGAACGAGTCCGCGAAGGCATTCAAACTTGGTTCGAGCGAGTCGTGCGATTTCCTCCGCTGTTGGCGGGACTCGCGTTTCTGTTGCTGATGACGCATTGGCTGCTGGCGTTGCAGTGTCTCGTGCCGCTGTTGGCCTGCTTGTACCTGGTGCGGAGGGAACGTCTTCGCTTCGAGCAGTCGCGTCGCAAGCTGGAAGACCGCGTCGATGATGACCTGCGTCTGCTGGCGGAAGGCTTGCGAAAGACTCGGCTGGTGCGCGGCTTCGGAATGGAGAACTTCGAGCACGAGCGTTTCGGCGTCCACTTGCAGCGCTTCCTGAAAAAGATCGCGACGCTGAAAGAAGACGAGCGGTTGTCGCGATGGCTGTGTTGGTTTGTCGTGCTCGTCACGGTGACGCTGGTCTTGTTCCTGATCGCCACCAAGACCCTGAGCGATCCGTCGGACGCGGCGCACCTGCCCGTGTCGGCGATGCTGATGTTCGTCGTCGCCATCCGCTTGGCTTACCGACCGATCAACGATCTTTGGGATCTGCCGCACGTTGAACAAACCGCAGGACAGTGGGCCGACAACCTCTTGCGGTACCAGTCACGCGTTTCCGAAGTCGGCCAAGCCGTCGGAGCGAAATTCCTGCAACCGCTGTCGAAGCAAATTCACTTCGAGTCGGTCACCTACCGGCTGCCGGATAAGCGGCTCGTCCTGGATCGTGTGGACTTGAAGATTCCGGCCAAGTCGATGGTTGCCGTGTTGTCGCTCGATCCGTTGGAGGCCCGCGCGCTGACGTACTTGCTGCCGCGGTTCATCGAGCCGCAATCGGGCCGCGTCTTGATTGACGGCGAGGACTTGGCGTTCGTGACGCTCGAATCGTTGCGGGCCGAGTCGATCTTCGTTGGCGGCATGGACCCGCTCTTCACCGGCACGGTCTCCGAGAACATCAGTTGCGGCGACCCGCGCTTCTCGCTGCAGCACGTCACCGAGGCGGCAAAACAAGTTCACGCGCACCAATTCATCAACAAGCTGTCGCAAGGTTACGAAACGGTGCTCGGCGAGCACGGCGAATCGCTCGATGCCGGGCAGACGTTTTTGTTGGGCCTCGCCCGCGCATTGGTCCGCAACCCGGCACTGCTGATCATCGAAGAACCCGCCGAGCGGCTCGACGACGACACGAAGTCGCTGCTCGACGACACCTATGCCCGGCTCGCCAAGGGTCGCACGCTGATCTTTCTGCCCAATCGTCTCTCGACCGTTCGCAAGGCCGACCAAGTCGTCTTCTTGCACAAAGGCCGGGTCGAGGCGGTCGGTGCGTACTCCAAACTCATCACCTCCGCGCCGCTGATGCGGCACTGGGAGTACGTCCGTTTCAACGAGTTCCGCCGCGACGAGGTGACCGAGT
>QWQF01000338.1 GCA_003669125.1 Planctomycetota bacterium | reverse complement strand
TGCACGCGAAACGGCACGGCGGCGAGTTGACGTTCTCGGCAACGGACGGCGTGAAACTCGATGGCCGCGATGATTGGCTGGAGGTGCCGACTCACGACAAGCTGAAGCTCGGAACGAAGGACTTCACCGTCTCGCTGTGGCTGCACACGAGCGAGCGACTCGATGACGTGCCCGGCGATTTGCTCAGCCAGTTTGATGCGGACAAGCGTCGCGGCTGGAATTTGAGTTTGAAATCGCACTCCGTCACGGCGAGCCAGGCCAACACGAGGACTCTGCATTTCGGCATCGACCAGGATCGGCTCGAGTCGAAATGGACTGATCACGGACAGGTCGGCAACGGGATGTTTGTCAAAGCTCTGGCGGTCTTCGACGGTCAACTCTTCGCGGGAACTTGCGAGCAAGGCAAGGATCAGGCCGGGCATGTGTACCGCTTCGGCGGCGGGCAAAAGTGGATTGACTGCGGCAGTCCGGCTCCGTGCAACGCGGTGTCGGCGTTCGCAGAACTCGATGGGAAGCTGTACGTCGGCGTGTCGAAGTATCGGCTCGGCGGATCGGCACTGAAGGAATCGGAAAATCCGAATCTCGGCGGTCGCGTCTTTCGATACGACGGCGACAATCGTTGGGCCGATTGCGGGCAACTCCCAGAGACCGAGGGCATTGGCGGCTTCGCGGTCTTTCGAGGCAAGCTGCACGCCGGCTCGTTGTACAAGCCGGCCGGATTCTTCCGGTACGAGGGAGATCAGAAATGGACAACGTTGCCGCTGCCCAACGGCAAGCGAGTCGAGGCGATGTGCGTTCACAACGGCGAACTCTTCGCGTCGAGCTACGACGAGGCTCACATCTACCGCTACGACGGCGAGACTTGGACTGACTGCGGCCAAGTCGGCGAAGCAGCGAACACGCAGACGTACTCGTTCGCGATTCATCGCGGGCGGATGTACGTCGGCACGTGGCGCACCGGCAAAGTGTTTCGCTACGACGGCGACAATCAGTGGGCCGACTGCGGGCGGCTCGGTGAGGAACTGGAAGTCATGGGCATGCTGGTCCACAACGGCGGTTTGTTCGCCGGATCGCTTCCGCTTGCCGAGGTCTTTCGTTTCGACGGCAAAGATCGCTGGGCGAGTGTCGGTCGCGTGGACCTCACCCCCGACGTGATGTACCGCCGCGCGTGGACGATGGCCGAGTACCAAGGTCGACTGTTCGTTGGCACGCTGCCGAGTGGTCGCGTGCTCTCGATCGCCGCCGGTGCGAACGTGACACACGACCGCTCGCTGCCGGTCGGTTGGCAGCACGTCGCGGCTCAGCGAGCCGGCCGAGAACTCAAGTTGTTCGTCGACGGCAAGTTGGTCTCGACGTCGGTTCCGTTCGAGTCGTCGCAATTCGATCTCTCGACGGACGCGCCGCTGCGAATCGGCTTCGGACCGACCGACACCTTCAACGGCCGGCTTCGCGACGTCCGGATTTGGAATCGAGCCTTGTCGGCTGAAGAAGTCGCTCGTGAGCAACTTCGTTGAAAGTTGAAAGAGGTGGCTTCATTTCGATCCTGCTCCCTCAGCCCGACCCTCTCCCAGAGGGAAATGGGGAGAAATGCGGCACCGTGGCTTCGTTGTCGCAAGCGACTCGGCTGGCTTGCGAGACTCCGAAACGCTGGGCACACTGATCCGCCTTTTGGGGACGTACAACATCGAGCAAAGGATCAGAGCATGAACGTCACGCGACTTCGAGTTTTGGCAGGGGCACTGTTGGTCATTGGCACCGGTATCGCGAACGCTGCTGACGGGCCGCTCGTGGCGACCGACGTGAAGCAAGTCGATCGTGACTACTGGTTCCAGGGGGAGTATCTCGGCTCAACGCGGACAGCATGCGGTCGATGCGAGTCGTGTGGCCTGCAAGTCGTGGCACTCGGCAAGAACGACTTCCAAGCGGTGCTGTATCGCGGCGGTCTGCCAGGCAGTGGCTGGTGGACCGGCATGACGAAGCACGACCTCAAGGGCAAACGCGACGGCGAGACGCTGCGGTTAATCGGTGACGATGCCACTCAGCGAATTGAAATCTCCAAGAGCACGGCCACCGTGCAGGCCGTGCATCAGCCGCCGACTCCGGGCAGCGAGCAAATCGTGTCGCTCGGCGAATTGATTCGCATCGAACGTCGCAGTCAGACGCTTGGAGCGGCAGCGCCGAGCGGGGCCATCGTGCTCTTCGACGGCAGCAACACCGATCATTGGAAGAGCGGACGCAAGTCAGACGACGGCCTGCTGATGATCGGTACCGAGACGAAGGTGCCGTTTCAAGACTTCACGATGCATATCGAGTTTCAGTTGCCGTACATGCCGAACGCTCGCGATCAGGGGCGAGCCAACAGCGGCGTCTACATTCAAAGCCGCTACGAAGTGCAGGTACTCGACTCGTTCGGCCTGAAGGGCGAGAACAACGAGGCGGCCGGCCTCTACAAGTTCAAAGCTCCCGATGCGAATTTGTGTTTCCCGCCGCTCGTCTGGCAGACGTACGACATTGATTTTCAAGCGGCTCGCTTTGACGGCGAGAAGCGAAAGACCTGTCCCGCCACGATCACGGTTTGGCACAATGGTGTCGTTGTGCAGAACCGCGTCGAGTTGGCCAACAAGACTGGTGGCGGAGCGGCGGAAAGCCCGATCTCGCTGCCAACCAAGCTGCAAGATCACGGCAATCCGGTTCGCTTCCGGAACATCTGGCTTATCGACCGCAGCGGCTCGGCGCAGGCACAATCGCTCGCTCTGCAAAGGAAGTGATCCGAACGAACGGCAAGGTTTGACTCGCTCTGGAGCCAATTTCCCCGATTTGCTAGAAGCCCGCCCCTTTCTTCACGCGGAGCGTGAAAGACTCAGGCAAGGAGGCGACTTCATGGTGCACACACAACTGCGAATTGCGGTCTTGGCAGGTGGGACATCCCGCGAGCGGAATATCAGCTTGGAAAGCGGCGATGCCGTCGCGAAAAGTCTGTCCGAACGAGGCCACAATGTTTCGCGAATCGACCCGGCTCACATTGAACTGTCGGAGCTGGACTGGTCGAGCTTCGATATCGCGTTCCTCGCGCTGCATGGTACGTTCGGCGAAGACGGGCACGTTCAGCAGATTTTAGAAGGTGCCGGCATCCCGTTCACCGGCAGCGATTCCGTCGCGTCGCGATTGGCGTTCAGCAAGTCGGCCGCCAAAGAACGCTTCGTCCAGAACGGAGTGCCGACTCCGGCCTACGTGCTGATTCACGAATCCGACACGGCGGCTCGCATTCAGCAGCAAGCGAATGCGTTGGGATTTCCGTTGGCGGTGAAACCGGATGGGCAGGGATCGAGTCTCGGCATCACGATCGTGCGCACGCCGGAAGAGTTGCCGCAGGCGCTCGCCCGTTGTTTTCACTTCGATCCGTTCGGCTTGTTGGAGGTCGCGATCGACGGGACCGAGTGGACACTCGGAGTGCTCGACGGCGAGCCGCTGCCGCTGATCCAAATCGAAACCGGCAGAGGTTTCTTCGACTACACCGCCAAGTACGAAGACGATGACACGCAGTACCTGTTCGAATTCGCATTCCCGACGAGCGTCATCAAGGCCATCGAAAACGCCGGACGCCGCGCGTACGAAGCACTCGGTTGTCGCGGACTCGCTCGTGTCGATTTGCGTGTCGATCGCTTTCACGAACCGTGGGTGCTGGAGGTCAACACGATTCCCGGCATGACCAGCCACAGCTTGGTCCCCAAGGCCGCGTCGCGGATTGGACTTAGCTTGGGAGCAATCTGCGAACGGTCGATTCACAACTGCTTGAATCGCGAACCGGTCTCGCCCGTCCAACACAGCTTGCAGCCGGCCACGTAGCCCAACCATGCCCGCTCATATGCCTGATGACTTCGATCCGTTGCCACGACGACCCTCGACTCCGGTGGAGCAATTGCTGAATTGGCTGTTGCAGCCGACGGTCCTGCTCTTGCTGTCATGTTCGGTCGCAGCCTGGGTGTTCGTGCCGAAGCTGGGAGTACGACTGCCCGACTTGCACAACGACCGGCAGTATCGCTTGGCGACTTCGCAGATCAAAATCACACCTCCTCCGCATTGGGTGCCACACGACTTGGCCGAACAGGCGGTTCGACGAGCCGGGTTGCCTGACGAACTGTCGTTGCTCGATCCGGAGGTCACGCGCCGCGTCGCAGCGGCGTTCGAGCTGAATCCGTGGGTCAAAGGGCAAGTGCGCGTCAGCACTTCTGTGCCTGCGCGGATGCATGTTGATCTCGTATACCGTGAACCGGTCGCGATGGTGCGAGTCACTCAACGTGGCAAGGCCGGGCTGTTTCCGATTGACGCGGATGGGACGCTGCTGCCGTCTGCGGATTTTGCTCCGGCAGAAATCGCCAAGTATCCGGTGATCGAGAATGTCTCGGTGCCGCCTGGCAGTGCGGCAGGCACCGTTTGGAAAGATGCCGGTGTGCTCGGTGCGGCGCGGCTGGCCGTGGAGCTCAAACCGTTTTGGGAGCAGTTTGGGTTTCAGTCGATCCTCACGCCGACGAACTCAGACCGGAAATTGGCGTGGGACGATCTCAGCTTGCAGCTCAGCACGCGCGGCGGTTCGCGAGTGATTTGGGGCCGACCTCCGGGAGCCAAGCATCCCGGAGAATTGCCCGCCGACAAAAAAATCGAGCGGATCAAATTTTACCTCCGGCATCACGGCCCGTTCGATTCATCGACGCATGGACCGTTTGAGTACGACATCACGCGCTGGACCGACATTTCGCGCAAGCCCATCGCCGACCGCGGGAGTTCGCAACGGCAGTAGCCGGCGACTCGTCACTGCTTGTTCTTGGGCGAGGCCTTCTTTTTCTTGGTCGGTGTGTCGTTGGATTTGAAGACGTCCAGTTCGATCGTGTCGTGAATTTCGTCCGGTTCATCGCTCGAAATGGACTGCTCGAACTGCGCGAACAAGTCTTTGTCGAATTGGCCTCCCGAACGGAGCACCATTTCGGCCAATTCGAGCGTGTCGGAATCGATTCCGCTGTCGAGCATGTGTTTGAGCGTCGCGTCGATGTCGTACTTCACTCGGCGGAGTTCAACTTTGCCGTTCTCGACAATGGCGTAGGCGGCGCGCGGGTCGCCGTCGCGCGGCTGGCCGATGCTGCCAGGATTGATGACCATTGGGCCGTCGAGTTGCAGCGCGAACGGGATGTGCGTGTGGCCGACCAGCACGAAATCGGCGTCGATGCCGTTCAGTCGTGCCTCCCACGCAGCTTGATCTTCTCGCAGGTATTCGTCAAACGGATCGCGTGGCGTGGCATGCACGAGGTAAAAGCGTTTGTCGTCGAGCGTCACCTTCCGCGTGACGGGCATTCGAGTCAGGAATTTCATGTGAAGCCCGCTGAGGATTTTCCAATGCAGCGGACGCGTGGCCGCCGCCAAGCGATGCAAGCCGGAGACTTTCCGCACGGGAATCCGCTGCGCGACAGCGTGATCGTGGTTGCCTCGTACCAGTGCGGTCGCATGTTTCCTGATCCAATTGATGCACGGGATCGGATCGGTTCCGTAATCCACGAGGTCGCCGACGAACAAACAGGCGTCAAATGGCTCTTGCACGGCGGCGAGCGCCGGCCAATTCGAGTGGATGTCCGCCAGAACCAAAATGCGCATCGACGTGAATTCCGAAGGGGAAACTGACCTCATCACTTTGCGACATTTCCGCCAAAATACCGACGATCATCACCAACACCTTGACCGTTCGCACTCTGACTGGGTCTAATTTTGCAGCCTACGGAATCGAATCCCTCGAATCCAGGAGCGAAACGGTGGCGGAGCGACCGGTTTCCCAACAAACTTTACGCGAGCAATTCACGCACGCCGAGCAGCTCACCAAAGAGCTGGTCGATCATCTCGAACATCACTTGTTCCCGAAAATCCACGACCTCAAAAAACTCGTCCAGATGGAACTGAAGGGCGAAGCGGTCGTCGAAGACATCACGATGCGAAATCACGCCTCGCTTGTCCTCGAAAGCGCTCGCTTTGCTGACGAAATCAGCGACAAAATGACGGTTTACTTCACCTCCATCAATCAGTCCGTCGCGCGAATCATCGGTCCTCAATAATCGCCGTCGGCCATTCGGCCTCACGCGGTGAATCCACTTCTGGTCATCGAATCGAACACAATTTGGTTTTTGAGAGTCCCGATTCCACCGGAACCATTCGTGTCGGACGTTCGTCGTGACACGGCCTCCGGCCGAAACCGGTATTCCACGAGAAATCATGGATCAACCTCGTTCTGACTCCGCGATCGCGTCGCAACCGTCCACGACGGCTTATCGGCCCGCGCGCGCTGGACGTGGTGCAGAGACGGTGATCAATCCCGAACGTCGCGGAGCCTCTCTGCCGCTGCCTGAGGGGTCGGGGTTGCCAAGCTCCTCTGTCTGGTTGCGACTGTTCCCGTCCGAGGTGGATTATCAAGACCCGGCGCTGGTTCCCGCTCCGGCCGGTTTGCAGTTGGGGCACTTTCAGATCGAAGCTCGCATTGGCGCGGGAGGCATGGGAGCCGTCTTCCATGCGATGGACACGCGCTTGCAGCGAGCGGTCGCGCTGAAAATTCTCTCGCCCAGTCTGTCGCGCGACGAAACGGCGGTGCAGCGATTTCAGAATGAAGCCCGCGCGGTGGCGCGGCTCGATCACGAGAACATCGCGAGGGTGCATTTCATCGGCGAAGAGCAAGGTCTGTATTTCATCGCCTTCGAGTTCATCACTGGTGTCAATCTCCGCGAGTTGATCCGCGAGCGGAGCCGCATCGAACCCAACGAGGCGGTCAACTTCGTACTGCAAATCGCGTCCGCCCTGCGGCACACGTCGACGAATGGCGTCGTGCATCGCGACATCAAACCGTCGAACATCATCATCACACCGTCTGGGCGGGCGAAGCTGGTCGATCTTGGATTGGCTCGCAAAGAGAGCACGGAATCCACGCCGGATTTGACGATGGTGGGGACGACGCTCGGCACGTTCGATTACATCTCGCCGGAGCAAGCCAAAGATCCCCGCAACGTCGATGTTCGCAGCGACATTTATTCGTTGGGTTGTACGCTGTACCACATGCTCACCGGCGAGCCGCCATTTCCTGACGGGACCGTGCTCAAGAAGTTGCTCGACCATCAAAGTGGCGAGCCGCCTGATCCGGCAAAGAAGAATCGACGAGTCTCGGATGACTTGTCTCTGGTCTGTCGAAAGATGATGGCCAGTGATCCGAAGCGGCGCTATCAAACGCCCGATCAACTGATTCACGATCTCATGCTGATTGCCGGTTCGCTAGGCTTGCGCGGGATCAGCCCGGAAGGACTGATCTGGCTGAACTCGAATCGCTCCATGTCTGATTTTTGGCGGCAGAACGTCGGAGTCATCGCGATGGCCGCGCTGCTGATCGTGATCGTGGTCGGCATCGGTTGGTTCCCCAAGTTTGCCAGCGATTGGAGCAACGGCACTCATGCTGCGTCTCCGACAAAGCTTGCAGCCAATGATCTGGACGCGACGTCTGCAAATCGCTCATCGGTTGCCGCGAACTCGGCGAACGTTTCCAAAGTCAGTGCCAACAATTCCGGCAAGGTGTTGGACGACGAGGATGCCGTAACTGCCTCGAAACTTCCGGTCAAACCGGCTGACCTGAGCGGTAATCCGTCCCGCTTCCCGATGCCGTTGTTGCCCGGCTTTGAGAATCCTCCGGATGGTTCCTCGTTTTCTCCGCTGACCTCGGTCGTTCGGCCGCCGGACTCGGTGTTGTTTGCGACTGGCGACACCGGTACGTCCGGCGTCGGTTCCAATTCAAAGTCCGCAGAACGTGAAGCATCCGCCGTTGCGAAAACGACTGCCAGTAGATCGGTCGTCGTCGTGCCACGCGACAGTCATCCGACGACGGACAAGCCTGTCACAACGATCGAGGAAACCAATGGAGTGTTCGTCCTAGCTCCGGACGGCTCTGCCGCCAAACGATTCCCGACGCTGGAGGCGGCTTGTGCGGCGGTCGCAGACGGCAGCGTGATCGAACTGAGATACAATGGCCGCCGTTCCGAAAAGCCGCTGCGAGTGAGCAAGAAGAATGTCACGATTCGAGCGGCACGCGGATTTCATCCGATCGTTGAGTTCGCTCTCGGCAGCGTCACTCCGGATGCGCACCTGCGGTTGATTGGTGTCAGCAGCGGTCCCGTGCATATCAACAACGTGGCTTTTGAAGTTTCCATTCCGCCATTCTTGACCGCAGATCGCATCAGCCTGTTCGCGATTGACCGTGCGGAAAAGCTCCGGCTGCAAGATGTCGCCATCACGTTGAGCAATCCTGGACAGCGACCGACGGCGTTGTTCGACATTTCGACCGAAGCGGGGCAAATGCTGGCCGACATGAAGATGAACACGACGGGTGTGGCCCGCGATCCGCTGGAGATTGAATTGACGGAATGCTTCGTGCGTGGCCACTGTGACTTGTTCCATGTTCGCAACGCCAAACCCGGACGCTTGTTGTTGCGAGACACCGCGATCGCTCTGGATGGTTCGCTGCTTCGAGTGGAAGGTCATTCCGAAAAACCCGCCGAGCAAACTCGTCTCGAACTGCGGTTGGAGCATGTGACCGCCATCGTCGGCCAGAGCTTGATCCGGCTCGACAGCGGCGACTTGCCGCGTGAGCTACCCCCCGTGAAGGTCGAAGCGCTCAACAACATCCTGATCACGACCAGCAGCAGTTCGCTGGTGACGATGAGCGGCAATACCAGCGAGGCTGACTTCCGCAAGCTCTTCGTCTGGTCGGGAGAGAAGAATTTCTACGACGGCTTCGAAGATTGGAAGACCATCGGCGATGTCGGAGCCTCCAACGAAAAACTTTTCTGGCTCGCGGATCGCGACGACGCGGGCACAATGTCGCTCGACGCGATGACGCTCGATCGCAACGCGGCGTCTCCCAATCCGGGCGTCAACGCCGCGACCGACGGCAACAACGCCGGTGCTGACATTTCCAAATTGCCCCGTCCGGTGGAATCGGAACAGCGTGCCGAGTAGCTCGCTCGTTGTGACTCGGTTGCATCGGAGTATTCGCGCGATGACAGCGTCGCGACCACGGCTCACGTCTTGGAGATCACTTCGTCCAAGTTGAGCAGCAAGCTCATGACAGTCGTCCATGCGGCCAATTCGTCCGGCGCGATCGTTGACCCTGACGTCGTGCGGCCGACGCTCAGCAACTTGTCGGCGGCGGAGCGGTCTTTGTGAAAGCGGTCGCTCGCTGAGCGCAGCGTTTCCAAAAGAATGCGGTGTTCCGCGACGGTTGGCAGGCGACTCAAACAGATTTGGAATGCGAGAGCGATCCGTTCGTCGTCCGTCTTCGCTTCCACGAACACACGCTCTGCCAGGTTTCGAGCAGCCTCGACAAACGTCGGATCGTTGAGCAACACGAGCGCTTGTAGCGGCGTGTTCGTTCGGGCACGGCGGATCAGGCAGAACTCGCGGTCGGGTGCGTCAAACGTCGTCATGCCCGGAGGCGGACAGGTCCGTTTCCAAAACGTGTACATGCCGCGGCGATACACGCCGTCGCCGGCATCGGCCACATATTTATCCCGCCGCTCGACCGACACGTCTTCCCACAACCCGTCCGGTTGGTACGGCTTCACGCTCGGCCCGCCGAGCCGTTCGCGCAACAGCCCGCTGATTGCCAACGCGTTGTCGCGCACCGACTCGGCCGCCAGCCGGTAACGCGGGCCACGAGTCAACAGTCGATTGAGCGGGTCAAGTTCGATCACATCGTGGCCGACGCTGCTTGTGTCGGTGGCGGACGCTGTCAGCATCCGCCACGACGACGACTGGCGATACGTCGCGCTCGTGACGATCAATTTCAAGATCGCCCGTTGATCCCAACCGGTGCGGATTAACTCCGTCGCCAGCCAATCGAGCAGTTCGGGATGACTCGGCAACGAGCCTTGCACGCCGAAGTCCTCGGCAGTCTCGACCAAGCCCGTGCCGAAGAGCATCTCCCACCAGCGATTCACCGCCACGCGAGCGGTCAGCGGATGCGACGGACTGGTCAGCCAGCGAGCCAGAGCGACGCGATCGGCGGTTGCATCTTGCGGCAAGCTCGCAAACACGGACGGCACGCCAGAAGTGACTTCATCGCCACGTTGATCGTACTGTCCTCGTCGCAGCAGAAACATTTGGCGGCGCGGCATCTGTTCCTGCATGACCATTGTCACGGGGATCGCCTTGTCGAGTTCCGCCAGCAGACGCGGCAGGTCGGCCATCTGCGACTTCAAACTCCGTGACTCGGCATCGACACGGTCGAGATAAAACTGTCGCAGCAGCGCCGTTTGCGAATCGGATCGGTCTTTGGCAGCGATCGCGAGGATATCCTTCAAGCCGCCGAGCGATTGGCCGGCAGCCAGCGACGCGGCTTCCGGGGCGCTCAGCGACACCGAAAAAATTTGCACGTCGTCGATACGACCCTGAAACGGAGCACTCGCGTGCCGCTGGCCGATGTGGAACGGTTTGTCGGTTTTCAGCGTGCCGTCGAGACTGTTGTTGGTCGTCACATCGAGTTCACGCGGTTGGCCGTCGACGTAAATCTTCACGCCCATCGCGCGGCGCGAGCCGTCGTAGGTGACGGCGACGTGATGCCATTCGTTGACCGACAGAGGCTCCTTTGTGACGACCTTGAAGGCTTTGTCCGGCCAGTGATGCACGAAGTGGCTGGCGACTTTGGCACCTTCGAGGATGACGTCGTAGCCGCGAAAGGCGTTCGCCTCGTCGATCTTCGACAGCACTGTCGTCGGCAAATT
>QWQF01000280.1 GCA_003669125.1 Planctomycetota bacterium | reverse complement strand
TTCCGGCTTCATGTCCCAGGTATCGTGCTGACCCGGCGAGCCGACCAAAAAAATGGTGATGCAGTTGCGAATTTTCTGCTGCGACTGATCGACGGCCCCGCTGGCTTCCAGCGACATCCACGCCGGCAGCGACAAGCCCATCAACCCCGCCGACCCCGCTTGCAGAAAACTCCGCCGCGTCGGTCCATGACCAGAGCACATCGGAACTTTTTCGTGGCCAACATGAAACATGGCGATCTCCAAATGAGAAATTCAAATCCGTACCGCGACCGTCAGGTCATTCCACAATCCGGGAGACACGTCCAATGCCTTCCGGCCAGTCATCTCGTTGAGCCATTCTGAGGGCGTCCGTCCGACCGCTCTTGCCAATGCGAACACGGCAATCGACGGCGAACGACTCATCCCACCACTGCAACACACCAAAACAGGAACTTCTTTCTCAATGAATGCCGTGATTGTCGAGATCGCGATTTGGAGAGAGCCGACCGGGTTGCCGGGTCCGTCTCGCAACGGAAACCGGCAATAGGTCAATTCGCGAGGCAGTTGTGCGGGTGGCTCCTCTTCGGCGAGATCGACAACAGCTTGAATTCGATTGGCGAACAATTGCTTGGCATCGCGGCCATCGAAGGCATTTCCAATCCACAAACGCCCGGCGATAACCTCAAACATTTTTCACCCGACCGTGTAGCTGACCTTATTGGAGACCTCGACGAGCTTGCTCTTCGTAAAATTTCCGGCGGGGTCTTTGGCGTAGCCTTTGTACGATCATGCCGTCGCGACTTGATCGGTCAAACGCACTGAGAGTTTTTTTCCGAGGGCCGTGGCGTATCGACGCAACGTCGAAAGCGTCGGGTTGGATTCGGGATCGTCTTCCAAATGGGACAGTTTCGATTTGGCCAAGCCGCTCCGCGATTCCATCTCGGCCAGGCTCAGTCCTTGAGTTTGCCGTTCCGCTTTCAGCAGCTTCAAGACTTCGCGGAGTTCCGGGGCGATGGCGTCGTAAGCGGCTTTCGACTCGCGAGCCGCCGCCAAGACTTCCTCCTTCTCGCTCGCGAGTTCGCCGTCGAGTTGTTTCCACTCGGCGACATTCTGCGGCCGTTGAATGCGTTGCGGCATGAGTCAATCCTCCACTTCGTAGGCGGTGATGGGGTAAACCGTCACGTCATCCAAGAATTCGTAAACGCACGCCAAATACTTGCCACTCGCTGTGTAACCAAAAGCCATCGGCCGTCCCGACGACTGACTCTGTTGTGTTTCGACGGGATCAGAAACGACTTCTTCAAATTCCTCCGATGTGATGCCGTGTTCGGCAACATGCTGTTCGTTCTCGTTGTCCCACTGGTAAAAGTAAAAGGGCACGCCAATAAGCTCCGAAAACGATGCTACCGGCCGTCCCTGTTGAATCAACGTCCTCCTGGTCGTCACCCGACCGTGTAGCTGACCTTATTGGAGACCTCGACGAGCTTGCTCTTCGTAAAATTTCCGGCGGGGTCTTTGGCGTAGCCTTCGTACTTGAACATTTGCAGGACGACTTCGTACTGGCCGGGAGTCGTGTCGGCGTGTTCGTAGCTGTTGTTCGCGCGAGCCGGCGCGGTCGCAACGACTTGGCCGTTGCGGCGAATCTCCCACAGCAATTGCGAACCCCAATCGTTCGCCACGTCGCCTCGCAGCAGCTTCCGCCCTTCCAAGCGAATCTCCGCCTGCGGCGTCCCTTCAAATTGCTGTTCCATGTGGGTGTCTCCGAAAGAGTGGCGAGTTGTTAGTGGCGAGGGGCGACAACATATCAAAGCCGGCTGGTGTGACCAAGCACGAAAGTCGCCCTGTCGCTCCGCGACAGGACAGTCGAGCGCGGTTTCAGGCTGGATGTGTCGATGACGCCGATCGTCACGACGACGATTTCCTCGCGACCGGCTTTCCTGTCGCGGAGCGACAGGGCTACATTCATCGCATGTCACTCATCCGCCCCGATATCGACCGCATTGATGGCTACGTCCCCGGCGAGCAGCCGCAGGATTCCGGCTGGACGAAGCTCAACACCAACGAGAACCCGTACCCGCCCTCGCCGCGAGTCGCCGAAGCGATCACTCGCGCGGCGAACGGGCGGCTGAATGTGTACCCCGACCCGCTCGGCACACAGGTCCGCCAGCAGATCGCCGAGCTGTTCGAGGTCGATCCCGACTGGGTCATCCCGGCCAACGGCAGCGACGAGAACCTGACGATCATCACGCGCACGTTCGCCGACGCCAGCGACGTCATCGCGTATCCGTATCCGAGTTACATCCTCTACGAATCGCTGGCCGGCATTCAGGGAGCCAAGCACGAACGCATCCTGCTGAACCCCGATTGGTCGTGGAATTGGTCGGAGACGACACCGGTCACCGACTGGGCGAAAATCGTTTTTGTCCCAAACCCGAACTCGCCATCCGGCAATCGTTGGTCTGACGAGGATGTCGTGCGGCTCGTCCCACCGCGCGGAGTGCTGGTGCTCGACGGAGCCTACGCCGACTTCGCCGACGTCCGCT
The DNA here is from genome assembly GCA_003669125.1 of Planctomycetota bacterium. Lineage (GTDB taxonomy): Bacteria > Planctomycetota > Planctomycetia > Planctomycetales > Planctomycetaceae > SXKJ01. Next base: position 8,310 of record QWQF01000280.1, on the reverse strand, counting down.
CGAAAGCCGAACTGCTGCGACACAGCGACGTCGGCCGACGCATCATCGTGACACGCACGCTCAGCAAGTCATACAGCCTCGCCGGCATTCGCTCCGGCTTTGCAATCGCACATCCCGACTTGATCGCCGCGATGCGAAAAGTCAAAGACAGCTACAACTGCGACAGCCTGACGCTCGCCGGCACGCTCGCCGCGTTGCAGGACCAAGACTGGATGCTGGCCAACGTCGCTCGTATTCAAGCCACTCGCGCGCGGCTGACCGAGTCGTTGCAACAGCTCAGCTTCGACGTCGTCCCCAGCCAAGCCAACTTCGTCTGGGCCACACGGGCGACCGGCGGACATCGCGAAATCTACGAGAGCCTCAAGGCTCAAAAGATTCTCGTCCGCTACATGCGTTTTCCGGACGTGCCGTTCGCATCGAACAATCTGCTCGACGGCTTGCGAATCACCGTCGGCACAGACGCCGAGATCGACCGGCTCTTGGAAGTGCTGAAGACGTTGATCTAATTCCCTGTGTCTTGGGAGAGGGTGGCCGAAGGCCGGGTGAGGGTTTCGAGGAAGTCAGAGACCAACAACAACTCGTAGGATTCCGCCCATGCAATCGGCATTCTTTCTACTGCTGACACTCGTGCTCGTTGGACTGCCAAGCGCCGTCCGCGCCGACGATCCGCAGGCCATTGAGTTCTTTGAGAAGCGCATTCGACCGTTGCTTGTTGCGCGATGTTTCGACTGTCACGGTGCAGACCAAGCCGAAAGCGAACTGCGGCTCGATTCGCGAGCGGACATGCTCGAAGGGGGCTCGCGCGGAGCGGCGATTGTGCCCGGTGAGCCGGACAAGAGCTTGCTGATTCGCGCGGTCAATCACGCCGACACTCTGGCGATGCCGCCCAAGGAAAAGCTCTCGCAGCGGGACATCAACGATTTGATCGCTTGGGTGAAAGCGGGAGCGGTCTGGCCAGACGGTGACAAGCCGAAGACTGCGACGAAGAAGCCGGTCGTGAAGTCCGAAACGAGATCGATGCAGTTCACCGACGAGCAAAAGAACTTCTGGGCGTTTCAGCCGATGAACCATCCGCGTCCGTCGGCCGTGAAGCTCGAACGCTGGGTGCAATCGCCGATTGATCGGTTCATCTTGGTGGAACTCGAAGCTCGCGGGTTGAAGCCAGCGGACATCGCCGACAAGCGGACGCTGATTCGCCGTGCGACGTTTGATCTGATTGGCATCCCGCCGACTCCCGAAGAAGTCGCCGAGCTCCTCGCGGACAACGAACCGGATGCGTTCGCTCGCGTAACTGATCGGCTGCTCGCGTCGCCGAGATACGGCGAGCGGTGGGGGCGGCATTGGCTGGATGTCGCGCGATACGGCGACTCGAACGGGCTGGATGAGAACCTCGCGCAGGCGAATGCGTTTCGGTATCGCGACTGGGTGGTCTCGGCGTTCAATCGCGATCTGCCGTTTGACGAATTCGTGCGTGAGCAAATCGCCGGCGACCTCTTGCCGCCCGACGGTGATCCGAACGGTCCGGTCGTCGCTGCAAAGCAGTCAGATCGGCTGACCGCGACGGGGTTCCTCGTCATCGGCGCGAAGATGCTGGCGGAAGACGATCCGCTCAAAATGCAGATGGACATTGTTGACGAGCAAGTCGACACAATCGGCAAGGCGTTCATGGGGCTGACGCTGGGATGTGCTCGCTGCCACGACCACAAGTTCGACCCGCTGCCGATGGCCGATTACTACTCGCTGGCCGGCATCTTCAAGAGCACGAAGTCGATGCTCAATTTCAGCGTCGTCGCCAGTTGGAATGAACGACCGCTCGGATCGCCCGCCGAGTTGCAGCAACACGCCGAGCAGAAACAACGCATCGCCGCCAAGCAGAGCGAAATTAGTCAGCTCATCGTGAAGGCCACCGAGCAGTTGTTGGACGAGGCCCGCGCTCGCGTCGCCGACTACGTTCGTGCCGCCGCGCGAGAGATCTATCTCGAAAAGATGTCGCGTTCGTTCGGGGCCGAGTTCGAAAAGCGGGCCGACAAAACCACTCCGCCGCCCGAAGGCGTGCAAATCATCGAGGCGGAAAACTATCAACGCGGCAATGCGCTCAAACTCAGCACCGGCTACGGCGAGGGGATCGGCGTGATCCTCAGCAACGGCAACGGCGAATGGAACGCGGAGTACGACGTGACCGTCCCGACCGCCGGGCTGTTTCAAATCGAGAGTCGATACGCCGCCGCCGGATCGCGGCCAACGCAGCTTTCGCTCAACGGACAAGTCATCAAGCCAGAGGCACTCAAGGAAGTCACTGGTTCGTGGAATCCAGACACGCAACGCTGGCACATCGAAGGCACCTACGAATTCAAAGCGGGCATCAACGTGATTCGCCTGTATCGTCAGCCACCGCTGCCGCACATCGACAAGCTGTTGATCGCGCGAGTGATCGTTCCATCCGTGGCGACCGGCGGCTCGCCTGTTGTTGAGTCGGCAACGGATTTACGCCCGGCGTTCGTCTCTCAATGGCGGCGGCTGTTGGAAAAAACCGTCGACGATGCGAGCACGCCGTTCGCCGAATGGCGAGTGCTGTTGATGTCGCTGGATGGCATGAATGCGACCACCCGGATCGAAGCCGCACAGCAGTTGTTGCCGCTGGCCGACAAGACCGGTACGGAGTTGGCCGCTGTCGTGATCGCTTGGAAACAACTCAAAACGACCGAGGCCGGCAAGGCTGCGACCGAACTGCCTGACGCACGCCAAGAAACTCTGCGAAAGTTGTTGTTCAACACGGCCGAAGGTTCGCCGTTCGCCGTGCCGAAAAATGTCGAGGAATATTTCACCGCCGAGACGAAGACCGCGTTGCAGTCGTGGCGTGACGAGGTCAAACAACTCGAAGCGACGGTGCCGAAGCTCCCCGTCGCGATGGCGGTCAGCGAAGGGACCGTCGAAGACTTGCCGCTGCACCTGCGCGGTAACCACACGACGCTGGGCAAAGAACGTCTTCCGCGCCGCTTTCCGCGTATCGTGGCTGGCGATCAACAGACTCCCATCGTCGCCGACCGCAGCGGCCGACTCGAATTCGCGCGTTGGCTGACCGAGCCGACTCATCCACTGACGGCACGCGTGGCAGTCAATCGGATTTGGCAAGGACACTTTGGCGAGGGACTGGTTCGCACCCCTGACAATTTCGGTTTGCTGGGCGACAAGCCGACGCATCCCGCGCTGTTGGATTGGCTCAGTCAGCGATTCATCGCGGCGGGCTGGTCAATGAAGTCGCTGCATCGCGAAGTCATGCTTTCTTCGGCGTATCAAATGCAGACGACGTTCAACGAGGCTGCGTTCCTGGCCGATCCCGACAACCGCTTGTGGTGGCGGCGCAATCGCCGACGCTTGGAAGTCGAAGCGATCCGCGACTCGCTACTGGCGGTGAGCGGCCGGCTCGACAACGTGATGGGTGGTACGCTGCTGCCGACTCCGAATCGCGGCTACGTCACCGGCACCGCGAACAACTATCCGCAAATTTACAACGCGAACCGCCGGTCGGTGTATTTGCCGGTCATCCGCAGCGCGTTGTACGAGCTGTATCAAGTCTTCGACTTCGCCGAACCAAGCGTGCTCAACGGCAAGCGAGACACGACGACGCTCGCGACGCAGGCGCTGTTCATGCTCAACAGTTCGTTGGTCGCCGACCAGTCGCGCGAGTTGGCTCAACAGTTTCTTGCGCAGCCGAACCTCGACGACGCGGCTCGCGTGCGCCAAGCCTATCTGGCTTGCTACCAGCGCGAACCGCTTTCGTCGGAGACGAGCCGCAGCTTGGAGTTCCTCACCCGGCTTGAGGCCGCGCAGCCTGACGCCGCCCAAGCGGAACGCCGTCTCGCCGCCTGGCGCGGCCTCTGCCGCACGCTGCTCGCCGCGAACGAGTTCTTGTTCGTCGAATGAGCGACTCCCGCGGTGACTACTCGTCCGTCACGCAGCCTTCTGAGGCGTTCTTCACGTTCTTGATGTATTTGTAGAGCGTGCCGCGCGTGTGCTTGAGCGGCGGGGCTTTCCAGTCGGCCTTGCGGCGAGCGAGTTCTTCGGCCGAGACATCCAAATCGATGACGCGCTGCTCGGCGTCAATCGTGATCTGGTCTCCGTTCTGGACGAGCGCGATCGGGCCGCCCTCTTGAGCTTCGGGCGTGATGTGGCCGACGATGAAACCGTGACTGCCGCCGCTGAAGCGGCCGTCGGTCATCAGAGCAACATCTTTGCCGAGACCGGCCCCCATGATCGCCGAAGTTGGCGTCAGCATCTCCGGCATTCCGGGTCCGCCCTTCGGACCTTCGTAGCGGATGATGATGACATCACCCTTCTTGATCTGGCCCTGTTCGAGAGCGTGCAGCATCGCGACTTCGCCGTCGAAGACGTTGGCGGTCCCTTTGAAGACGAGACCTTCCTTGCCGGTGATCTTCGCAACGGACCCGTCGGGAGCGAGGTTGCCGCGCAGGATTTGGATGTGGCCGCTCGCTTTGATCGGGCTTTCGAGCGGCAGAATGATCGGCTGCCCCGGCAGCAGGCCCGGCAGCGGTTCGAGGTTCTCGGCGACCGTCTTGCCCGTGCAGGTCAGGCAGCTTCCGTCGAGCAGTCCCTTTTCCAGCAAGTATTTCATCAGCGCGGGCGTGCCGCCGATCGCTTGCAGGTCGGCCATGACCCACTTGCCGCTCGGTTTGAGGTCCGCGATGAACGGGATGCGGTCGGAGGTCTTCTGGAAATCCTCGATCGTCAGTTCGAGACCGGCCGCTCGCGCGATCGCGATGAAGTGCAGCACGGCGTTCGTCGAGCCGCCCGTCGCCATGATGACGACCATCGCGTTCTCGATCGACTTGCGCGTGATGATGTCGCGAGGCTTGATATCCTGTTCGAGCAGCAGCCGAATCGCCGCGCCGGCTCGCAAGCACTCGTCGTACTTCAGCGGGTCTTCGGCTGGGATCGACGAGCTATACGGCAGCGACATCCCCATCGCTTCAATCGCCGAGGCCATCGTGTTGGCCGTGTACATGCCGCCGCACGCACCGGCTCCGGGGATGCTGCAACGGACGATCGCTTGGCGTTCCTCGTCCTTCATGCGGCCGGCGATGTATTCGCCGTAAGCTTGGAACGCACTCACGATGTCCAGCTTCTGGCCCTGCCAGCAGCCCGGCTTGATCGTGCCACCGTAGACCATTAGCGACGGCCGGTTAAGCCGAGCCATCGCCATGATGCACCCCGGCATGTTCTTGTCGCAGCCGGGGAGCGAAATGTTCGCGTCGTACCATTGCGCTCCCATGACGGTCTCGATGCTGTCGGCGATCAGATCGCGCGACTGCAACGAGAAGCACATCCCCTCGGTCCCCATCGAGATGCCGTCACTCACGCCGACCGTGTTGAACCGCATTCCGACCATTCCAGCCGCCTGCACCCCTTCTTTCACCTTCAAGGCGAGGTCGTTGAGGTGCATGTTGCAGGTGTTCCCCTCGTACCACACCGACGAGATCCCGACCTGAGCCTTGTTCATGTCTTCGGGAGTCAGGCCGGTGCCGTAGAGCATCGCCTGCGAGGCTCCCTGCGAGCGCGGTTGAGTGATGCGTGAGCTGTACTTGTTGAGCTGAGTCATGACGATCCTTGAAGTCGAGAGTTGAAAATCGGGAGAGAGTTTTGCGATCGCCGCGAGTGACTTCCAGCCACATCCATTGGATGAAAGAGGAATGGCCACAAAGAACACAAAAGAGTCGCAAAGAATCAGCGGCTTGAAGCCGGTTTTTGTGTTCTTTGCGGTTATTGCGGCTTCACAGTCAGCAGCACGGTCGTTTCGGAAATGACCGGGTAGCCGTTTCTCAGCGTGGCGGCTCGCACGACGAGCGATTGTTCGCCGACGAGCTTGGCGTCGTTGGCGATGCGAACGATCAACGTCGTTTCCTTTTGACCGGGAGACAATTGGATTAGGTCGGCCGTCAGCAGGCTGGTTTGTGAGTCGTCTGGCATCACAGTGATTTTGATCGGCTCGCGCAGTTCCGAAGCGAGCGACAGGGCGAGCGGGATGCGAACTTCGGTGCCGAGCGTCGCAGTCGGCTCGCCGGCGGAGTGGCTGAGTTTCATCAACGCTCCTTCGGGGAGGATGCCGACTCGCAGTTCTTGCTTTTGCAGCAGCGTGCGGATGTTGCCCTTGGGGTCGGCGACCTTCACGGCTCCGTTGACGATCATGCGGCTGGTCTTGGTGGTCTCCATCCATTCGGGGACGAAGATCGGGTACTCGACCCGCTTCGCCTCGGCGGGGACGACGAACTCTTCGCTGGTGAGTCCCTGCCGATGACGCTGCTGCTTCGCCGTCATCTCCAACGTGATCGGGCCGGCGAAACCTTCGAGCCGTTCGATGTTGAACGGGAACAGGTGCGTGCTGCCGCGATGGACCTTGCTGACATCGTCGAGTCCTTCCGGCGTGAGCTTGAGCCGCGGCTTCATTGTGATCGCGAGTAGCACCGCCCCCGCTTTGCGCGCCGCCGGCTGGCCGTTGAATGTCGGCGTGGCGGTGATCGTGCAAAGGCTGGCGGTCGTCGCGGCGTCGGCGGCGCAGGTCAGGTCGATCGCAAGATCGTTCAGCTTTTCCGGGATGGCTAAGTCCGCTGGAACAGTCACGCCGGCGGGGAGTCCTTCGAGCTTCAGCGGAATCGGCCCGGCGAAACCTCCGTCACGGACAACTTTGATCGCCAATTTCGCAGTCGTACCGACGACCACTGGAAGCTGTGTCGGGAACGTGATCGTGATCTCTTCGCGCGGCGGTTCGATGCTCAGCCGATAGCTCGCCGTGCGCGAGCCGCTCTTGCCAGAGCGATCGGAGACGATCACTCGGTACGCTCCATCGGCCGGCACCGCGAGCGACAGCGAGGCATCGGTCGTCCCCTTTTCATCGTCGTTGGTCGCGACTTGTTTGCCATCCGGGCCGAGCACTTGCAGTTCGAGATCCAGCGGCGAACCAATCGCGCGGGCGAGAGCGTTGAGTTCCCACTTCTCTCCCTTTTTGAGTTCGAGCGTGAACGAGTCGGAGCCGAATCTCGTTTCGAAGAACCCCGTGATCGCGACCGGCGCGGTCAGCGGCGTCGCAGCGCCGGCGACTTTGACTTGCTCGGCCACATCCGAAACGAGCAACGTGTGCGGCTTCGCGTTACCGAACGGCGTCTCCAGCGAATACGCGAACGAGGCGACGCCCGCCGTTGCCGGAAACGCGATGTCGCGCGTCACCGATTCCAGTTGCGGCCCGCCCGTCGCGAGGCCGATGCCGACGAATTCCACCTTGCGTGTTTCGCCGCGCTTGCCGGCGGCCGGATATGCCGCGACGACATGCGGCCCGGCGGTCAGCGTCAACCGATAGACGTAAGACCGATCCCCCGCGAAGTCGAGATCGTGCAGGCTCAGTTCGTACTTCGCATCCGCTTGAGCGACGAACGTCGTCACGATGTCGCGGCCTTCCGAATCGGAGACGTCCAGCAGCATCGCGCCGTTCGCATCACGCACTTGCAGCATGCCGTGCAGCATCGAGCCGAATGGTCTCGCGAGCAGTTCGATCGTCACCGGCCCCGCCTTCGGCACGCTGAATTGATAGCGGTCGATCTCTTCGATGCGACGAATCTGCCCTAACACCGTCACCGGCAACGCGGGGAGTGGCTGAGCGTTTTTTCTTTTCGCGTCCTCGACGATTTCGGGCACGTTGCCGACATGAAACGTTCCGACCGGCGACGCCCCGTTGGCGTTCGCGACCTGCCACTTCACCAGTCCCGGCGGGACATCGGCGGGAATCGTCAGCTTGGCTTTGAACTCGCGTGCCAGCGGCCACGCAAAGCCGCGCGCTTTGTAGCCGAACCAATACGGCGGCTCCGAAATCAGCACCGGCGACGGCGGGCCGACGATCTCCAACTTGATGCGCGGGTCATGCACGAAGAGCTGCATGTCCGGCGTCCAGTCGTATCCGCCGAGCACCACGTCGACCGTCATGCCGGCTCGGCCACCGGCGGGGTAGACGTACCCGATCTCTGGAACAAGCTGAGCACTCGCGGTCGTCGTCAGCAAGCCGGCGACTCCAAAAGCAATGACGACAATCAAACTGAGACGGTTCATCGAGTGCCCCTCGCGGACAGAATCGGAGTGTGGACCGCCAACAGACTAACCCGAAGCGTCAGCGAGGGCGAGCGATCTGTCGGCTGTGTCGGACCAAGATAGAAATGTCACAGGGTTCGCCCACTTAGAAATGTCACATTGCTGTTCCGGGGGGCTGGCCCGTTCCGCGTAGGTGAGCGCCAGCGAACCGGAGCGGAA
>QWQF01000264.1 GCA_003669125.1 Planctomycetota bacterium | reverse complement strand
TCGGAATCTGTTCAAGGCACTGTCGCACTCGGTGCAACATTTTTTCCGAACGGGCCGCGCACCGTATCCCGTCGAACGGACGTTGCTCGTCAGCGGAGTGCTCGACGCGGCGATGTGGTCGCATGAACTCAAAGGCTGCCGGATCAACACGCCGAACTTGGAGTGGTCGTACTCGCCGACGGAGTTTTCTGCGTTCCGTGAGACCGGAGCCAGTTGGAATGTGCTGACTCGTGAGACGCCGGAAGAGAAGGGCTTCGAGCCGGGGGACGAAAACCTCGTGAAGCCGCGCTGATCAATGCTGGCGAGCGTGCGCGGTCGCTGCTATACCCCGCCTTCCAAATTCGACAGCCCGCGCGGGCCGTCCCCCGACCGTCGTGGTGCGGATTGAACGATGCCATTTCCTCCTGTTGACGAACAACTCGCGATCATTCGCCGCGGTGTCGAGAAGATCGTCCCTGAGAACGAACTCGCCGCGAAGCTGACCAAGAGCCGCGACACGAACACGCCGCTGCGCGTCAAGTACGGCATTGATCCGACCGGCATCGACGTGCATCTGGGCCACACGGTCCCGCTGCGGAAGATCCGGCAGCTCCAAGAGCTGGGCCATCAAGCAGTCATCATCATCGGCAACTACACCGCGCTGGTCGGTGATCCGAGTGGACGTGACCACGCACGGGCCAAGCGGCTGACGGCGGATGAGGTCGAAGCCAACGCAGTCGATTATTTGGCTCAGGTCGGCAAGGTGATCGACCTCTCGAAAGCCGAGGTCCATCGCAACGGCGATTGGTTCAGTGCAATGTCGTTCGCAGACATCTTGCAACTGTGCGGCAAAGTCACGATCGCGCAGTTGTTGACTCGCGACGACTTCGCCAAACGGATGGTGGCCGAGACTCCAATCTTCTTGCACGAGTGCCTGTACCCAATCATGCAGGCGTGGGATTCGGTCGTCATCAAGTCGGATATCGAACTCGGTGGCACCGAACAACTTTACAGCTTCATGCTGGCTCGCGACCTGCAAGCGGACCAAAAACTGTCGCAGCAAATCGGCGTGATGTCGCCGATCCTCGTCGGACTCGACGGCGTACGACGCATGGGCAAGAGCCTCGGCAATTACATCGGCATCAGCGAGTCGCCGTTCGACATGATGAAGAAGTTCATGCAAGTGCCGGACGCTGTCATGCGGATGTACTTCGAGCTGCTGACCGACATCTCGCTGACCGAAATCGACACGCTCATGGCGGGACACCCGAAGGTCGCGAAGACGACGCTGGCTCGTGCCGTCATCGGACAATATCACTCAGCCGCCGAAGCCGATGCCGCCGCGAATCGTTGGCAGCAGGAAGTCGGCGAGGGGTCGCTGCCGACCGACATTTCGACGGCGAGTTTTTCGCGATCCCAGCTGACGGACGGCAAAGCTCAAGCCGTGCGACTGCTGGTCGAGACGGGACTGACACCCTCAACCAGTGATGCTCGGCGAGCGATCGCCCAAGGGGGAGCGTATTTCGGCGAGAGCAAGACACGCATCGAAGCTCACGACCAATTGATCTCGGTCGAAACCGGTTTGCTGCTGTTCGTCGGCAAGAAGAAATTCTGCCGCGTGGAAGTCACCGAATAATCCGCAGCGTCAGCGAGGGCGGACGCTTCAGGACGCGATCCATTCGAAGTTTCTTGACGTGTTCGCCCTCGCTGACGCTTCGGGTTACTTTCGGAAAACTCAAAGGACAAAACCAATGGCTCAGAAATTTGGATTCGGCATTGTCGGTTGCGGGATGATCGCCAACTTTCACGCGATGGCGATTGAGCACATCAAAGGGGCGAAGATCGTCGCGTGCTACGACGCATTCGCTCCGTCAGCGGAGAAGTTCGCGGCGGCAAACAAGTGCAAGAAGTACGACAAGCTGGAAGACATGCTCAAAGATCCGGCGGTCGATGTCGTGACGATCTGCACGCCCAGCGGCGCTCACGGCGATCCGGCCGTGAAGGCGTGCAACGCTGGCAAGCATGTCGTCGTCGAGAAGCCGCTGGAGATCACGCTTGCCAAATGCGACGCGATCATCAACGCGGCGGCGAAAAACAAGGTCCGAATTTGCTCGATCATGCCGTCCCGGTTCAGCCCGGCAAACATCGCACTCAAGGAGGCGATTGACTCCGGCCGCTTCGGCAAGTTGACGCTCGGCGACACTTATGTGAAGTGGTGGCGGACGCAGCAGTACTACGACCAAGGTGGCTGGCGCGGGACATGGGCACTCGACGGCGGCGGAGCCTTCATGAATCAGGCGATTCACAACGTCGATTTGCTGTACTGGTTCATGGGAGAGGTCGCCGAGGTCGCTGGTGTCACTGGCCTGCTGGCTCACGAACGGATTGAAGTCGAAGATGTGGCCGCGGCGTGCGTGAAGTTCAAAAGTGGGGCGATCGGAGTGTTGGAAGCGACAACCGCAGCGTTTCCGGGATTGCTCAAACGGACGGAAATTCACGGCTCGGCGGGCTCAGCAATCGTCGAGCAAGACAACATCAAAATGTGGGAGTTCGAGAACAAACTCGCGAAGGACACCAAGCTGCTTGAAAAGCTGAGCGGCAATGCCGGGACCGGCGGAGCGTCCGATCCCAAGGCAATCAGCTACACCGGTCACATGCTGCAACTCAAGGATTTTCTGAAAGCCATCGAGACTGGCGGCCAACCACTGGTGGACGGCATCGAAGGCCGGAAGTCGGTCGAGATCATCCTGGCGATCTACCAAGCGGCCTGGACCGGGAAGACCGTGAAGTTGCCGCTGGTGAAGGATCCGAAACGTCCCGCCAAAACCGCTAAAAAATAGACGTTGCCGCCAAGCTCAAGTCCTAGCTCTTCGTGAAATGAACATGTTTCCGTCGCGAGTGGATCGTCGATCGCGCCGGACCCTCCAGTTGTGAATGTCTATGAACGCGCGGTACGCAAAACAACTACCGCAGAACTCGTCGCACGACGATGAGCGTCTTTCGACGTCGCTTGGCCAACCATCAATTTCATTCGAACAATGGCCAGTCAACGATCCGTTGCGCTCGCCGTTGGACTCAGCGGTGGACCAGCCGAATTGACGCGCCGCCGCAGCCGGTTGGTTGTGACGAACCAACGAATCGCAAGCGCGCAATTCGCAACAACCGGATGGACTCGCACATCCGCGCCAACCGCACAAATCAACGAAGCCTCACCAGATTCTGTGGTTCGCCGCCGTTGCAGACTCGGAGGCAGGCTCGTGCAACGTTTTAATGACTCCGCCTTGCCGAGCCTCTGATTCCGACAAGTTCATCGAGCGTGAATTGCTACGCCATTGTCATCGCGAATCTTGCTCTCGAATCGCATCACAGGATCACACCATGATTGCTCCCAGCATTTATCATCCGCAGGCTGAGTTGGAACAGATGATCGCCGAGTTGGAAGCGCTCGACGATTGGAACTCACAGGTCATGGCCGAGACGGAGATCGGCGTCTTCGATTGGCCGCTGCGGTCGCACGAACTGTATCTCTCACCGATCTTCAAACGGATGCTCGGCTACAGCGACCATGAGTTGCCGGACTCATTGCAAGCATGGCTCAGCCACATTCACGCGGACGACTACGACCGAGTTACCTCGGCACTCGATCATGCGGTTCGTAGCGGTGCTCGCAAATTCCAAACGGTCCATCGAGCCAAGCACCGCGACGGCACGACTCCGTTGTTCCTCATCAAGGCCTCCATCGTCCGCAGCAGTCAGGGCACCCCGACACGCATGCTGGGCGCAGTGATCGACTTGACCTCCGTGACGAAAGAACTGCCGGTCGGCGGTGTTTAGCTGCCGGCCGCAGCCGTAAATCTCGAGCTAGATTGCTCCTTGAGCGTGCTGTTGCGGAAAATGCCGTCCTCACTGCACGGCCTCTCGTCAGCCTTCTGAAGTGCCGATACACTGTCGCGACTCGTTTCGGCTGATGCTGAGCCGACTTGGCGAACACCGCCAGACAACCGTCAGAATCGTTTTGTTTTCGTCGTCAGAGGAATCCGATCGTGCCCGCTGCTGAACCCAAATCCGCCGCCAAATCCAAATCCACGACCAAGCCGATGACCGGAGCCGACATTCTGGTTGAGGCGCTGATCCGCAACGGTGGCGACACGATTTTCGCTTATCCAGGTGGAGCCTCCATGCCGCTGCACCAAGCGTTGCTGCGTCGCAGGGACGACATTCGGACGATCCTGCCTCGGCACGAACAAGGGGGCGGCTTCGCGGCTCAAGGAGTCTCTCGCACGACGAACAAAGTCGGCCTGTGCATGGCGACCAGCGGCCCCGGCGCGACGAACCTCGTGACCTCGATCGCCGATGCCAAAATGGATTCGGTTCCGCTGATCGCCATCACCGGACAAGTGCAGCAGAAAGTGATCGGCACGGACGCTTTCCAGGAAACGCCGATCGTCGAAATCTGTCGTGCGATCACCAAGCACTACTACATGATCACGGCTCGCGATTGGCGTGAGGCCGACGATGTCCAGCAGGCGTTGCGCGACATCCCACGTATCGTGAAGGAGGCGTTCTACATCGCCAAGACTGGCCGGCCGGGACCAATCCTGATCGACTTCCCCAAGAACATCCAAACTGCCGCGCTCGAAGGGGACATCGACTGGGACCCACCGATGAACCTTCCCAGCTATCACCCCGAACGCAAGAAGGCCGCGCCGGAACAAATCAAACAAGTGCTCGCGGCAATCAAGCATTCGCGGCGGCCGGTATTGTACGTCGGCGGCGGAGTCATCAATTCCGATGCGGCCGAAGAACTGACAAAGTTCGCGAAGAAGACTCGCATCCCGGTCGCGATGACCGTGATGGGCTTGGGTGCGTTTCCGGGCGAAGATCCGCAGTCGCTGCACATGCTTGGGATGCACGGCACGGTTTACGCCAACTACGCGGTCGACGAAGCCGATTTGCTGCTGGCGTTCGGAGTGCGATTCGACGATCGCGTCACCGGCAAACTGGAAGAGTTCGCCAAGCACGGCAAGATCGTGCATGTGGACATCGACGGCTCGGAAATCCACAAGAATAAAGAAGCCCACATTCCGATCGTGGCCAACGTCAAGGACGTGCTGGTCTCGCTGAACGCAGCGATCACCGATGCCGAACTGCCGCAGATCGACGAATGGGTCAAGCAGTGTGCCGATTGGAAAGCGAAGTTCCCGCTGACCTACAAGGAGCAATCGTCGGCACTCATCAACCAGCAGTACGCGATCGAAGAACTCTGGCGGCAAACCAAGGATCGCGACACTTACATCACCGTCGGCGTCGGCCAGCACCAAATGTGGGCGGCTCAGTACTACAAGTTCAATCGCCCGAAGCGGTGGCTCAGCAGCAGTGGCCTCGGCACGATGGGCTTCGGCTTGCCGGCCGCGATGGGTGTGCAAGTCGCTCATCCGGAAGGTCTCGTCATCGACATCGACGGCGACGGCTCGTTCCTGATGAATGTCCAAGAACTGGCGACGCTGCACTGCGAGAACTTGCCCGTGAAGGTCCTGCTGCTCAACAACCAACACCTCGGCATGGTCGTGCAGTGGGAAGACCGCTTCATGGACGGCAGCCGAGCACACACTTATCTCGGCCCGATCGATCGCCCGGAGGCTCTCGGCCACGGGGACGGCACGATCGGCGAGACGTATCCTAACTTCACGCAGCTCGTGCAAGGCTTCGGCGTGAAAGCCAGCCAGGTTCGCGACAAAGCCAAGCTGCCGGCCGCGATCGCCGAGATGCTCGCTCATCCCGGCCCGTATGTGCTCGATGTTATTTGCCCGTACCAAGAGCACGTCCTGCCGATGATCCCCGGCGGCGGAACAGTGCGGGACATCATCACCGAATAATTCACGGGGTGCCGCACACCAGACAAAAAAGAAGGCCACCCGCAAGCGGGTGGCCTTCCTATTTTGCCGTTGCTGTTCAGCAAGAAGTTACTTGCTGGCGGGCAGCTTGCCATCCTTCAGCAGGTCGCCGAAGGTCTTGTCCTTGATCGCGCTCTTCTCTTTCTCGGTCTTCTCGAACGCTTCCTTAATCTTGGCTTCGTCCTTCTCCATCTTGGTGATGTTCTTGGACAGCGCCTCGCCGTAGGCGTTGCGCTTCTTCTTGTCGTCGCCTTCGTGGCAGACGGCGCAAGTCAGCTTGCCGTCCTTGCCTTCCTTCTTCACGACTTCCGTGTACTGCTTCTCAAACGCGCCCTTGTAGTTCGGACGAGCTTCAACTCGCGCGCCGAAACCGACGACCAGACCGGCGACGCAGCCAGCCACAATGATACCTCGCATCAAGCCCTTCATTGACAAACCTCCGCTAAGTTTGAGTTGTTCCCGACGATGCGAGCAAACTGGATCGGAAGCCCACTGAGCAGTGGGACGCTCCAGCGTCGCGTTTCACGGTTTCGCGCCCTCTCAGACGATCTTCCGCCGGGAAATGATGGATCGGATTAGACCCCGACCCATCAACAAAGTCAATTTGGTGGGCGGAGCGTCTTCCCCATCCGTGAAATCATCGGTCCGAGCGTGCGGCTGACGCTCACAAAATCTCCTGCGGATACGCATTTGCCGAGCGAAATGCCTCGGCGTAACGGACTCCGCAGGTGGCACCGCGATAAGCAGAGATGCTCTCCTTCGTCCGCATCGCTCCGTCGGGTTTGGCTGGATCAAACGGTTCGTTGCGCACCAAAGCCATCAGCTTGCCGAGCCACGCCATCGCCTGCGGCCACTCGTCGGTGACGTCCACGAACGTGTTTGGCTCAAAGCCGATCGTGTGCCGCGGACCGTTGTCGAACTGGAAAATGCGGCTGGTCCCTCGAAACCGCTGAGCTTGACCGCCGTCGAGCAACCGGTCGCCGTGCCCCAAAGCTGTCTTGCTCAAGGCCGACGCAACTTCGTGATCGGGATGGCTGTCGTGCGGCCAGAGCATGAACGCGACATCCGGCTGGATCTCGGTGATCGCTTCGGCGACAGCGATCTTCGTCGCCTGGTTGACGTCGAACCGCATCCCCGTGAAGTCGAGAAATCGCATCTCGACGCCGTAGTCTTTTCCAAGCTTGACCGTCCCATCGACGATTTCCTTGTGCCGCCCAGCCGCCGGTTTCCAATTCGAGTAGTCGCCGATCAGACTGAGAATCACGACGCGATGATTTTTCCGCACCGCCTTCAGCAGCGTGCCGCTGATGCCGAACACGCAGTCGTCGTAGTGTGCTCCGATACCGAGAATCGTTTTGGGCATGATTCACCTTTCGAGTGGTCGGTCCGAAATGTAGCCCTGTCGCTCCGCGACAAAAAAGCCGAACGCTTCACTGACACCAATCGTGCGATCGTTCTTCCGAACCAGTCCTGTCGAAATCGTCAACGGTACGGCGAACGGCTCTCGGTCTCGAACAATCGAGCGAACCTCCATAACCTGCGGTCAGAGTGGCAATCAATTCGACCCGATCAAAAAGCCGACTCCAGGAGCTGTCTCATGACTTCACGACTCAATCGACGAGACCTCATCAAGACCGCGGTTGGCACGTTGGCCGCCGGGACAGTGGCCGTTGGGACGGCGACGAGCATCGCTGCGGATCGGCCGGTGGAACCGGATTTCAAGATTCGCAACGGCCGCATTCGGCAATCGGTGATGGGCTGGTGCTTCAATCCGATGCCCGCCGAGGAACTGGCTCGGCATTGCCGCGAGATCGGATTGGAGGCCATCGAAGGGATCGGCGCGGAGCACTATCCAGCCGTGCGAAAGTTGGGTTTGAAGATTTCGCTGGTCAGCAGTCACGGGTTCGCTCGCGGCCCGTTCAATCGCGACAACCACGAATTCTGCCTGACGAAACTGCGAGCCAGCATCGACCTGGCCGTCGAGCATCAGTGCGCGAACGTCATCACGTTCACCGGCATGCGTGAGAAAGGGATCTCCGACGAGCAGGGAGCGAAGAACTGCGTCGAGTGCTGGAAGCAGGCCATCGCCTACGCCGAGGAAAAGAAAATCAACCTCTGCCTGGAGCATCTCAACTCGCGCGATAGCAGCCATCCGATGAAAGGTCATCCCGGCTACTTCGGCGACGACGTGGACTTCTGCGTCGAGCTGATTCGCCGAGTGGACTCGCCGCGCATGAAGCTGCTGTTCGACATTTACCATGTGCAGATCATGAACGGCGACGTGATTCGCCGCATCGGCCAGTACAAAGATGTGATCGCTCACTACCACACCGCCGGCAACCCCGGCCGAGCCGAACTCGACGCCACGCAAGAGATCAACTACCCCGCCGTGATGCAGGCCATCCTCGCCACCGGCTACCGCGGCTTCGTCGTCCAAGAATTCATCCCCACCTGGCCCGACAAAATCGAAGCCCTGCGCCACGCCGCCAAGGTCTGCGATGTGTAGGACAATCGCTCGCGACTCAGCCTGACACCGTTTCGCACGGCTGACTACACTCCCGCCGAATTGCCGAGGCGGTTCGCCCTTCGTACCGGCGGCCGAGGCAAACGTAGCTCAGGCGTCTCGCCTGACGCATTTGCGACGAAGGACCGACGAGACCCATGCTTCAAATTCAGCTTCCCGACGGCAGTGTGAAGGAGTACCCCGAAAACTACACCGCGATTGATGTCGCCAAAACGATTGGCGAACGGCTGGCGGCGGCGACGCTCGCGGCAGAAATCAACGGAACGGTCGTCGATGCGACGCGGCCTGTGGGACAGGTTTTCAACCTGCCACCCGGAACTCCGATCCCGCTCAAGCTCATCACCAGCCGAGACCCCAAGGCGTTAGCCGTGATGCGGCACTCGGCCGCACACGTCATGGCACGAGCCGTCATGCGGTTGTATCCGGGAGTCGGTCTCGCGTTCGGCCCGACGACCGGCCACGGCTTTTATTACGACTTCGATCTCGACACGAAGATCAGCGAAGACGACTTCCCTCGCATCGAAGAGGAGATGAAAAAGATCATCGCCGATGCCGAGCCATTCGAGCGATTCAGTGCGACGCGCGACGAGGCGGTCAAATTCTGTGGCGACCTCAACCAGAAGCTGAAGGTCGAGCACATTCAGACTGGCCTTGCCGATCACGACAGCCTCAGCTTTTACCGGCAAGGCGAATTTGTCGATCTCTGCCGCGGCCCGCATGTGCCGGACGCGGGGCGAATCACGGCGATCAAACTGATCTCGATTGCCGGCTCGTACTGGAAAGGTGACGCGAACAACAAGCAGCTTCAGCGGCTGTACGGCACCGCGTGGTTCAGCCAGAAAGATCTCGACGAGTACCTCAAGCAAATCGACGAAGCCAAGAAGCGCGACCATCGCGTGCTCGGCAAGCAACTCGGATTGTTCAGCATCTCGCAAGAGGTCGGGCCGGGGCTGTGTCTGTGGCTGCCGAAAGGCTCGGCCATCCGAGCCACGTTGGAAGACTTCATCAAGAAGGAATTGCTGAAGCGCGGCTACACGCCGGTCTACTCGCCGCACATCGGACGCGTCGAAATGTACGAGACCAGTGGTCACTTCCCGTATTACCGAGACGCTCAGTTCTCGCCGATCTTCGGTCACGATGCCGGCGCACTCGTCGACTTTTGGATTCGCAAACTCCGCGAGCACAAAGAGGGAACGTCCGTCTTCTCGCTCGACGATGAAAAGAAGCTGCTTGAATCGGCCAAGGTCATGGGCGCGGCGTTGACCGAATACCCGCTCAGCGGCAGCGTCGATGCCAAGATCGACACGCTCCGCGTCTGGGAGAAAAACCAAGAACGGTATTTGCTCAAGCCGATGAACTGTCCGCATCACGTCCAGATGTACGCCAGCCAGCAGCGCAGCTATCGCGACCTGCCGGTGCGGCTCGCCGAGTTCGGTACGGTCTATCGCCACGAGAAGACCGGCGAGCTCAACGGCATGTTGCGAGTCCGCGGCCTCACACAAGACGACGCGCACCTGTTCTGCACGCCGGACCAAGTCGAAGAGGAATTCAAATCGACGTTGGAGTTGGTCAAGTTCGTGCTCAGCAGCGTCGGCCTCGACGACTACCGCGTGCAGTTGTCGCTGCGCGATTCCAAGAACAAGACGAAGTACGTTGGCAGCGACGAAAACTGGGACCGCGCCGAAACGACGCTCCGGAAGGTGCTCACTGAGATGGGGTGGTCATTCACCGCGTGCGAAGGGGAAGCCGCGTTTTACGGCCCGAAGACCGACTTCATGGTCCGCGACTGCATCGGCCGCGAATGGCAGCTCGGCACCGTGCAGCTCGACTTCAACCTGCCGGAACGCTTCAAGCTGGAATACATCGGCGCGGACAACAAGCCGCATCGCCCCGTGATGATTCACCGCGCCCCGTTCGGCTCGATGGAACGCTTCACCGGCATGTTGATCGAACACTTCGCCGGAGCCTTCCCGTTGTGGCTTGCTCCCGAGCAAGTCCGCGTGCTGCCGATCAGCGAGAAGGCTTACGACTACGCCGCCTCGGTCGAACGCCGCTTCCGCGAAGCCGGCTTCCGCACCACGACCGATTACTCCAGCAATCGAGTCAACGCCAAGGTCCGCGACGCGCAGTTGCAACTCATCCCGTACATGCTGGTTGTCGGCGAAAAAGAAGCGGCCGAGGATGCCGTCGATGTTCGCGATCGTCTGCTCGGCGACGCACAGCGTGAGAAGCTCACCGTCGCCGCCGCAATCGCGAAGCTGCAAGAGGAATTGACCGCTCGCCGAGTCCGCCAAGTCGTGAAATCCAGCTTCCGCTCGTTCGAGGAATCGAGCGAAGAAGAGAACGAATACTGATCGCAGATGCGTCAGCCATGAATCTCCGGCGGGACCGTAGCTCAACGGTTAGAGCAGAGGACTCATAATCCTTTGGTTCTGGGTTCGA
>QWQF01000243.1 GCA_003669125.1 Planctomycetota bacterium | reverse complement strand
CGTGTTTGATTTTTACCCCGCTCATCTTCATCAGCGCCAGCATCGCACCCGGTGTGTCGTCGCCATCGGGGACTCCGCCGGGGAGGTCGGTCCAGGCCCAGCCGCCGGAGGCGGCGTTGGTGTAGGGGTGGACGACTCGGTATTGCTGGCGGAGCAGCCAGGCTCGCAGGCCGGGGCAGGCGTCGAGCGGCACGTCGTCACCCAAGGCGTTGATCGACAGCGTCGTCACCCACGTCGCGAGGTTCGTGTCGATCGGCCAGGAACACGCGCGATTGCCTTCGCCCCACCGCGCTGACGACACGATGAACTCGATGCCGCGCCGAGTCACCGGGTGATCGATCAAGCCCATGGCGGCAAGGCTCATGGTGACGAAACTCGTCAGCGGAGTGGCTTCCAGGAAACCGCCGTTGGGTGGCTGAATCCGTTCCAGCACCTGCAAGCTGGCAGGCTTCGCCCAGCGTTGCAGCCAGCGCCTCAACGGATTCCACGAGGGACGAAAGTGAAACCGCACCTGTCCAATCGCAATGAGCGCCGGCAGAGCGTAGCTCACGACCGGCAACCTCACCGCCGCGTAAAACTTCGCCGGAATGCAGGCCAACTCAAACGGCAGCGAAATGACCTCGTCCCAATTCACGAGGCCGGCGAGCGCACAGTGCGTGAGGATCGGCACCGAGAACGTCCGATCTTTGCCGTAGCGTGCGATGACCGCTTTCACGCCACCGGCACGGTCGATGTAGGCGGAAGCGGAGCCCATCGCATCCAGCCGAACGGGGGACGTTAGCCCCCTGATTGGCGGATCAAGCAGTTCCGTCGGACCAGGGGACTGACACCCCCCATTCGCCGGCGCTGTCGCGTGCAGCACCGCGTGGCACAGCATCGACGTCGAGATGTTGCTGATGCTCTTGATCGTATCGCCCCAGCCGCCGTCTGCGTTTTGGTGCGTGACCAACCACTCGATGCCACCGCGAATCAGTCGAGTCCACGTCTCCGGCACGTCTCGTCCCGCCGAGACGTATTGCCGCCGCATTTGCTCCAACGCCATGACCGCTGTCGCGGTTGAGAGTGCCGAGGTCGAAAGCTCACCAACCCAATGCCGCATCTCGGTGACCGGCGCATCGAGCAACTTCTGAACGGGATCATCCGCTGCGACTGGCGCACTCACCATCTCAGCCAGCAGCGCCGCTTTCGCGGTTTCGTAGGCTTGGCGAATGCGGTTGGGAGTGATGTCGGGCATTCGATTGTCCGCACACCCCACCGACCTTACGTCGGTGGGGTTTGTGATGCCGAACTACAACTCCATCGCGTCGAGCGAATCAATCAGATCGTCCAACTCATCGCGCGGCTTCTTCGGTTTGTCTTTGAGGCGTTTGGGAATGCCGATGCTTAGGCCGACGGTGTCGCGGCCATCGCGGACGAGTTCGACGTCACGCTCGCGCGCGGCGAGTTCAACCGCCGACGGAGCACCGAACAGTCTCGACAAGTCGATCTTCACGTCGCCGACTTCGCCGTCGGCTCCGGCGATCGCGGGGGTCTTGTGGCCTGGGAAGACAATCGCGTTGGCGGGGCAGACTCGGCTGCACGCGGGGCAGCCTTTTTTGCAACTGTCTTGCTGCTCGACCAAAATCGAACCGAGCGGATCGAGGCCGTAAACGCCGAACAAGCAGAAGTCGATGCACTCCATGCAATTCGTGCAGCGGCTGTAGTCGATCACCGGGTACCACCGCCGCCGCACGACCTCGCCGTTCGCGGGAACGTCGTCATCGTCGTCGAGACTCGTGGCCGATTTCTGTTCGGCGAGCAGGTCCAGCGGCCGCAGATATTTTTCGAGCCGCTCCGGTTGCGGCTGCGTTTTCAGAAAGCTGAATAAATCGAACAGCGGCATCGAACTTTCGTTGGCGATGCGGCGAATCTCGTCGATGTACACTTTCGCGTCCGAGTGGTCTCGCAGGTCGAGGCAGTAGACTTTGCGATTGGGGACTGGCCGTAAGTCAGGCTCCGTGCCATGTCCATTGCCGTTTCCGTTTCCATTCTTCTTGGTGTCGTCAGGCCCATGCCGCCCGTTGCCGTTCTTGCGAGCGGGCGATTCGTCAGTGCTCTCTTCGTCGTCGGACTTGGACTCCAGCAACGACACCCCTTCGTGGCCGCGGACGTTCTGGCGATCCAAAATCCAGCGGGCTGCTCGGGGAAACAGCCACGAAAGCACGATGACGTCACCGGGGATCGACCGCAGAAACTGCATCGCCGAGTGATCGGCGGCCAAATCGTACAAGTTCGGCACGAGCGAAACTTCGACGTTCCCATCCGACGACAACGCCGCCACCAGCTCGGCTTCGAGCTGCTGTTTTGCCGGGTTCTTGCCCTGCGCTTGCGAGATGACGACGGTGGTTGGCATTTAGTTAGGGGTTGGGGATTAGTGGTTGGGAATTAGAAGGGAGATCGCATTCGCTAACCCCCAACCTCTAATCCTTCAGTTGTATTGTCCCTTGATCAGCTTCTCAGTCTTGTCCCAGCCGGCGGCGAGGTGGGCGACGTATTCTTCGGGGGTCAGAAAGGTCACTTCAGTTTGCATCTGAAACAGAAATCCTTTGCCGTAACCATCGGTGTTGATTGCGGACGGATCGTCCAGCAAACGCTCGTTGAAGTCTAGGATTGTGCCGTCGGTCGGAGCGTACAGCGTCGAGACTGCCTTCGAGCTTTCGATCTCGCCGATCTCCTGCTTCTTGTGGACGGCCGAGTGCGCGTCGATGGACCACTCCAAAAAGTAAACATCTTGCAGCAACCGCACCGAGTACGCGGTGAAGCCGACTCGGTAGCAATTGGGTTCGCCATCCGCTTGCAGCCAAAGGTGATTGTCCGAGTAGACCCGATCAGTCGGGATGCGGGCTTCGAACTTACCCATCAAAAAGGTGAGGTCAGACATCGGCGAGGCTGCAAGGAAGGCGGGAGATCGGTGCGGACGCGACCAGTAAACCGGGACGCGACCTCTCTTGCAAGCAGCCGTTGGCGAACTTGTTCGGCATTCGGCCGGTCGGTATCGTTTCGCCGCCTACCAACTGTCCCGCCTCGCCGCCGCTGTTGAAGGAATTCCCATGATGTTGCGAGCCGCGTTCCGTGTCTGCTTCGCGTTGTTTCTGTCGATCACCTCGGTCGCTTTGTCGGTTGCCGCCGACGGCAAGAAGGTCGATCCGTTGGACTGGCCGATGTGGCGCGGCCCTGAAGGAACGGGCATCTCACGCGAGAAAAATCTGCCGGCCAGTTGGTCGACGGAAGGCGAAAACCTCGTCTGGTCAAGCGAGAAGTTGGGGACGCGGGCGACCCCGATTGTCCTCAACGGCAAGCTCTACACCGTTTGCCGGCACGAACCGGAGACCACCAAAGAGGGCGAGAAGGTCGTCTGTGCCGACATCAACACCGGCAAAATTCTGTGGGAAAACATCCACAACATTTTCTTGACGGATGCTCCGGCCGAGCGCATCGGCTGGTCGAGCGTTGTCGGCGACCCCGCCACCGGACACATCTTTCTGCAAGGCCTGGCCGGCGTCTGCAAGTGCATCGACGGCGAGACCGGCAAGACGATCTGGGAACGCTCGCTGATGGAGGAGTACGGAATCCTCAGCACCTACGGCGGCCGAACGAATTATCCGATCATCTTCGAGGATCTCGTGATCCTCAGCGGCGTGATGACCGGCTGGGACGAGTACGCCGTTCCGGCTCATCGGTACATCGCGTTCAACAAGGCCAGCGGCGAGGCGATCTGGTTTCAGAGCACGAAGCCTCGGCCAGAAGACACGACCTACAGCACGCCGTTCGTGACTGTCGTGGACGGTCAGGCCGCCATCATCACAGGAGCCGGCGACGGCTCGATCTACGCGATTCAGCCACGCACGGGAAAAATCATCTTCCGGTTCGATGCCTCGACTCGTGGCATCAACACGCCGCCGATCGTCGTCAACGGCATCGTCTACTGCGGTCACGCCGAGCAAATCTTTGATGACACGACAACGCTCGGTGCGGTCTTCTCGTTCAAGGCCACAGGCGAAGGGGACATCTCGAAGAAGAGTCTCCGCTGGCAACTTCCGGCGAAGGCGGTCGGCAAGAGTGCTCCGCTGCTGTTGGACGGCCGCGTGTACTACCTGGAGGACGGCGGAACGATGTTCGTCATCGACGCTGCGAAAGGGACGGAACTCGGCAAGGCGAAGCTGGGCCGCGTCATCACCAGTAGCGCGGTCGCCGGTGACGGAAAGATTTATGTCAGCGAATACGGCGCGTTTTTCATTCTCGAACCGGACCTGACAGTGAAGCCCGAACCGAGATCCAGCAAGTGGAAGGGCCTGAAAGTCGTCAGCAAGGTGGACCTCGCTGGAGACGAGCTTTGGGGTTCGCCGATCATTTCGCACGGCAAGATTTTCATCCCGACCCTGGCAAAGATGTACTGCATCGGACTCAAAGACTCGAAGCCTTCGGCCGATCCGATCCCGCCGGCTCCGAAAGAAGAGGACGCGAAGGCCGATCAGAAGATGACGCAGGCTCAGATTTCTCCGGTTGAGTTGCTCGTCAAGCCGGGGGAAAAAGTGAAACTCAACCTCAACCACTTCAATGCGAAGGGCCAGCGAGTCTCGACTGATGCGAAGGCCAAGTTCTCCGTGGAAGGTGCTGGCTCGGTCAACGATGCTGGCGAGTACACCGCCCCCACCGCCGCGGCACACGTCTTCGCCAAGATCACGGCCGAAGTCGATGGCGTGAAGTCACCGATCTCTCGCGTGCGCGTCATCCCGGCTCTGCCGTGGTCGTTCGACATTTCCGACAAGCAAGTCCCCGTGACCTGGATCGGTGCTCGATATCGCCACCAAGTTCGCGAGTCGGACGGCAACCCGGCTCTCGTGAAAATTTCGACCATCCCGAAGGGGACTCGCAGCCAACTCTGGATGGGCCAGCCGAGCCTGCATGACTACACGATTCAGGCGGACTTCAAGACCTCGATCAAGGACGGCAAGATTCCGGATGTCGGACTCATCAATCAGCGTTACACGCTGGCGTTGATGGGAGCGCATCAGCAGTTACAAGTTCGCTCGTGGGTACCGCGCCTCGAACTGCGATTCGCGAAGACCCTCAAATTCGCGTGGGAAGCGAACAAGTGGTACACGCTCAAGTTCCAATCCGAGAACAAAGACGACCGCGTCGTCCTGCGTGGCAAAGTCTGGCCGAAGGGGACCGATGAGCCGCAGGATTGGACCATTGAAGCCGCTGACCTGACTCCGAACCGAATCGGCAGCCCCGGCCTGTTCGGCAACGCGAGCGACGCGGAAATCCTGATTGACAACATCGCAGTGGCTCCGAACAAGTAACTCTCGTGGGGCAGGTTTTGAACCTTCCCCGACCAGTGATCGGGCAGGCTGAAAACCTGCCGCACGAAAAAGGATTGACCATGAAACTGATTTGGAATCTCACAGCGTCCGCCTTCCTCGGCGCGTTGCTCATCGGTTGCACCGAAGCGACTCCGCCAGCGCCGCCGCCGACCATCAGTCTCGGCGAAAGCACTGACTCGGCCGAAGCCCCCGCTGGCAACACCGAACCAGAAACCAAGAAGGACCAGGCCGAACAACCGAAGGCCGGCGACAACGAAGTCGCATTGGCCGCGGCTCCCAAGGCTGGCGGCAAGTTTGATCCATCGGCCGAGACGCTGAAGGTCATCAAGTCGATGAAGGTCAAGCCGGGCGATTGGCCGCAGTGGGGCGGCAGCCACTTCCGCAACAACGTCTCCGACGGCAAGGGAATCGCTACCGAGTGGGATGTCGAAGATGGCACCAACATCAAGTGGTCCTCCAAGCTTGGCTCCGAGACCTACGGCAATCCGATCGTCGCCAATGGCAAGGTCTACGTCGGGACCAACAACGGCTCCGGCTACATGAAGCGATATCCGAACAAAGTCGATCTCGGCTGTCTGATTTGCTTCGACGAAGAGACCGGCGAGTTCCTCTGGCAACACTCCAGCGAGAAGCTGCCGACCGGTCGCGTGCATGACTGGCCGAACCAAGGCATCTGCTCCGCCCCGATGATCGTCGGTGACCGAGTCTGGTTCGTCTCCAGCCGTGGCGAGGTCATCTGCCTCGATGCCGATGGTTTCCGCGATGGCGAGAACGACGGCCCGTTCACCGCTGAGAAGCCAGACAAGCCGGACGTCGTCTGGGATGAGCAGCACGAAGCGGATGTCATCTGGAAACTGGACATGATGGCCAAGCTCGGCGTCTCGCAGCACAACATGTGTTCGTGCAGCGTGACGTTCGCCGGTGACACGCTCTTCGTGAACACCGCCAACGGCGTCGATGAAGGTCACATCAGTCTGCCGCAACCAAACGCTCCCAGCTTCGTCGCACTCAACATGAACACCGGCGAAGTCCTGTGGACCGATGGCTCACCTGGCGAAAACGTGCTGCACGGCCAGTGGAGCTCCCCCGGCTACGGAGTGCTCGGCGGCCAACCGCAGGTGCTCTTCGCCGGTGGTGACGGCTGGCTGTATTCGTTCGATCCCAAGGGGGAGAACGGCAAGTCCAAGCTGCTCTGGAAATTCGACTGCAATCCCAAGGAGTCGCACTACTTCTTGACGGGGCGTTCGACCCGAAACCACCTGATCGCCACACCCGTCGTCTATGACGGCTTGGTTTACATCGCGGTCGGCGAAGACCCGGAACACGGCGAGGGAATCGGTCACCTGTGGTGCATCGATCCGACCAAACGTGGTGACGTGAGCCCAACCCAGGTCTTCAATCCGGAACACGATGGCGGCAAGACCCCGGTCCCGCACAAGCGAATCAAGGCTCTCGAGGCCGACAAGGGGGACGTCGAAAAGTCGAATGAACACTCGGCCGTGGTGTGGCACTACATGGGCAACGACCCGCCGAAGAAGTTCGAAGCCACGATGCACCGCACCTGCGGAACCGTCGCCATTAAGGACGATCTGCTGTTCGTCGCCGACTTCAGCGGCCTGTTCCATTGCCTGGACTTAAAGACTGGTAAGGCGCATTGGACCTACGACATGCTGGCCGCCTCGTGGGCCTCACCGCTGATCGTCGAGAACCGCGTCTACATCGGCGACGAAGATGGCGACATCATGATCTTCGAACTGTCCAAAGAAATGAAAATCCTCAGCAAAGAGCCCAATGGCGATGCGGGACCGATCAACATGTCCACGGCGGTCTACACGACGCCGGTGGTCGCCAATAACACGCTGTTCATCGCCAACCGCAACCAACTCTTCTGCATCAAGCCCGGCACGAAGAGCAAAGTTGAGAAACCGATGCCCGTCTCGGCAGAGTCGGATTAGCGTTTGCGAGGAAGTCTTCTCCGCAGCCCGACTGCTCTCCGCAGCCGGGCTGCTTTGTTTACCGTGTGATCTCATTAAACAATCTTCCGCACTGTCGCTCGGCAGTGCAGTGAACCATCCCTTTCGGAATCGAATGCCACTCCAACCCACTGACTTGATCGAAGTCCGCCGCTCTCAAGGCCGCGGACGCGGCGTATTTGCTCGACAATTTATCGCTGCGGGAACCATCATTGAGCGTGCGCCAATGCTGGTCTTCCCAGGCAAAGAGATCCACATCGACGGGCAACCGACGACGCTCTACCACTATTGCTTCGAATGGGGCCAGAAGACCGTCGCGATCGCGCTGGGCTACGGCTCCATCTACAACCATTCGTACTCGCCGAACGCTCGTTACGACGACATTACCCAGCGCACAAAGGTTTTCAGCGCCATCCAAGACATCCAGCTCGGCGAGGAAATCACCATCAACTACAACGGCGATCCCGACAACAACAGTCCGATGGAATTTGACGTTCTGTAGGCTGTCCGAGAATTCTCGAAACGTGGTCTTTGCACCGAGACCCCGCCGGCAAATACGATGTCCGCCGATCACGAATGATGCGTCGCCTGTGACTCTTTTCGAGGGAGACTGTGATGCGTGAACTCGACTCGGTTCTGGCTGGTCCGAGCAATCGTCGCCAACTCCTCGCTCGCTGCGGCGGCGGTGCCGGCCTGCTGGGACTCGCTTCGTTGCTGTCTGACGAAGGCCTCCTGGCTCCGTCGGCATTCGGCGCGGCGGCGGCGGACCGGAAACTGAACCCGCTGGCTCCCGCACAACCGCATTTCACGGCGCGAGCCAAGTCCGTGATCTGGCTATTCATGAACGGCGGACCAAGCCAAGTCGACACTTGGAACTACCGCCCCACACTTGCCAAGCTCGACGGCAAAGAACTGGAGGGCTTCGACAAGAACACCGGCTTTTTCACCGCTCAGGTCGGGCCGCTGATGAAGTCTCCGTTTCAATGGGCTCAGCATGGCGAGAGCGGCGCCTGGGTCAGCGAAATTTTTCCGAATCTGTCGAAGCACGTCGACAAGATGGCGTTCGTCCACTCGTGCTGGACCGAGTCCAACAATCACAGCCCTGCCCTGTTCATGATCAATTCGGGGATGCCGCGCATGGGCTTTCCGTGCGTCGGTTCGTGGGTGACTTACGGCCTCGGTTCGGAAAGCCAAAACCTGCCGGCGTTCGTCGTGATGTCCGATCCGCTCGGTCGCGGGCTGCCCAAGGGCTACTCGCAAAACTGGGGAGCCGGCTTTCTGCCGAGTGTTTTCCAGGGAACTTGGCTGAAGCCGCAGGGCGAACCGATCGACAATCTCAAACGCCCGGCCGAGATGACCGATCCGCAGCAGCGAGCACAACTCGACTTGCTCGCACGGCTCAACCGGCAGCAGTTGAAGGCCAAGCCGGAAGAACTGGAACTCGCCGCGCGCATCGAGAGTTTCGAACTGGCGTATCGGATGCAGTCCGCCGCACCGGAAGCTCTCGCCATCGAAACTGAACCGGAACACATCCAGAAGCAGTACGGACTCGACAACAAAAAGTGCGAGCACTTCGCCAAGCAATGCCTGATCGCTCGGCGAATGGTCGAGCGTGGCGTCCGGTTCGTGCAGATTTACTCCGGCGGCATGGAGAACGAACGGAGTTGGGACGGTCACGCCAACATCGCTCAGAATCACACCGGCTTTGCGCAGGAAACCGATCAGCCGATCGCCGCGCTGCTGGATGATCTCGCTCAGCGCGGATTGCTGAATGACACGCTAGTCGTGTGGGGCGGTGAGTTCGGACGCCTGCCGATCGTGCAAAAGGGCGGCACCGGTCGCGACCACAATCCCCACGCCTTCACCTACTGGTTCGCGGGCGGCGGCGTGAAAGGGGGCACCAGCTACGGCGAGACCGACGACGTCGGTTTCAAAGCCGCCATCGACAAGGTGCATGTCAACGACTTGCACGCGACGGTCCTGCATCTGCTGGGCTTGGACCACAAGAAGCTGACCTACCGCTACAACGGCCGCGACTTCCGACTGACCGATGTTGCCGGCGAAGTGGTCACGGGCATCCTGGCGTAGCTAATCTCGCCGGAGATTGGGTGCGTCTCATCCCGAGACCCCAAGTACTGGCGAGCTTGGCGACACAGCCGAACTATTCGTTGCGGAGCGACATGCTCATTTCGGTCAGCTTTTGCCGAATTTCGTTCAGTGACGTCACACCGAAGTTGCGAACCGTCAGCAAGTCGTCGGCGGATTTCGAGACCAACTCGCCCAGCGTTGCGATCCCCAATCGCGAGAGGCACTTTCGCGAACGCACCGTGAGATTGAGATCGGCAACCGTCAACTCCATCTTCGCTCGGACTTCCGGGGCCAAATCTTCTCGCACGAAGGTCACAGCGGCCGGTTTCGCGGCACCCAGCGACTGACCAACCGTCAGTCCCTTGGCAGCCATCACGTCGCGAACCTCTTTCAGCGAAGTCTCTCCGAAGTTCTTGTTCGAGAGCAATTCCGCCTCGGTCACGCGGGTCAGATCGCCCAACGAATGAATGCCAGCACGGTCCAGGCAGTTGCGACTGCGAGCCGACAGTTCAAAGTCGGAGATCGGCACCGTCAGAACTGCTTCCATCTCACGATTGCGGCGAGCGGTGTCTTCATCGAAGAACATGTCGCCGGCGGCTTCTGTGTCCTTGAGATACAATCGGGCACGTTCGTTGGTCGGATCAAATTCCAGCGCGCGGCGAAAACAGAACGCAGCGGCTGGATACATTTCCTGGTCCTCATACATGAGGCCCAGGTTGATGAGTGCCCCCAAAAAGAACGGTGGGCGAGATAGCGACCGCTCAAACAGCTTGATCGCATCGTCGTCATTGCCGAGCTGATTGTTCAAATTCGCGAGGCGGAACAACGCTCCGGTGTGATGCGGGTCCATGTCCACAGCCCGCTCGAAGTACTCAATCGCTCCGAATGTGTCGCTGCGTTCTGCCAGGATGCAACCCATTTGGAAAGAGTACTCGGCACGCGTGGCTCCTTGTCGTGCCGTGCTACGGATGATTTGTTCGGCCTCTTCCAGTCGGCCGGCTTGCCGGATGGCACCAGATCGCAGCAGCGTGCAATCGACAGCGTCCCAGCCAAGGTCCGCAGCCTGCTGGAAATTTCCAGCGGCTTCGTCAAATCGGCCCAGCGAGACCAACGACTGAGCCAAATAGAACGCACCGGTCGCGTCGCCACTCACTTTCGAGAGATACTCGACCGCCTGAACGTGGCGAGCCATCAAGTAACCCGCAACGCCAAGCGCCAAGTGGTTACGCTTCGAGGCGTCACCATCCAAAACTTGGTTGAGCAGTTCGGCGAGCACTTGTCGCACATCACCGACTTGAGTACCGGCCACAGCGGAGCGGAGTTGTTTGACTTGTTCCGGCCCGAACGGATTCGACTCGATCAAGATTTGGCGAACGTCAACCAACGGTCGTGGAGCGAGAACATCCGCTCCGCGCTTCGTCGTCGCTGTCGTCGTCGGCGTCAATGT
>QWQF01000136.1 GCA_003669125.1 Planctomycetota bacterium | reverse complement strand
TTGGTCGCGATGCCCGCCTGCCCGTTTGGGCTCTCCATCAGGATGCGCACGAAGAAAACGTGTCTGCCTTGAACGACTTTTTTGTCATCCAGACGCAAGGTCGCGATGCCGTTGGAATTCTGCTGGATTGCTTCGAGAGGCCAACTCTTCTCAGTTTCGTCCGTTGTCAGGGATAGCACATTGCGGGCGCCGGCGGAGGCCGTTACTTCGGCGTCGAGCAGAAACTCCACATGATCCAACGGAAACGATGACTCGAAGCGATAAACCAACGACGCCGTCGCGGGACCGTTCTCTCGCGGCATCAATTCCAGATACCCGGGCGTATCGGGCCGGCTCGTGAGCCTGAGACTGAGGAACCCGCGCACATCGGCGGCATGCAGCCAATCGAACCCCGAAAATGTCTCGGCATACTCGCTCGGCGCCCCCGGGTCGCCGCCGACGGAAATGGATCGGTCGCGCGCGGCGATATTGGCGGACGACAGCGGCAGTTCCCGCGGGCGAACCGCGTGCATCGCCTCTCGCTGCGCAGAAAGCGCATTGCGCAGTTTGATCAACTCCGGCGCCGAGCTGCCGGCCCAGGTGTTCACGGAACCGTGCGGCCCCGCCACAGCGAATACGGCGCAGCCGAGGTTGAACTCACGACAAATGTCGAACTGGCGCCATTCGCGGTCGATCAGTGCCGCAGCCGTGGGATACTGAGTCCACTGAGGCCAATGGGGATCAGCCGCCCAGGGAACGCAGATCGCCGGTTTGCGCAGGGCCGTGAACTTCATCAAATGCTTGCGGAAGCTGACGCTGTCCCTGCCGTACGAATCCCAAATCCAGCCATCGGCAGTCAGATTCGGATCGGGAGTCAGCGGGTCGCTGAACCATTGGAATACGGGGATGCGATACTTCTCGCGAACATGCCGAGCCAGGCCACCCAGCACCTCGACACGGGTGTGGATGTTTTCTTCGCCCAGGCAAATTGCCGGAATCAATTCCGGATAGGTCGGGCAGTCCTTCTCTGCCGCCAGCCATGCATCGAGTCGCCGCTTGCCCGTTTCCAGGTCCGCATCCCGTTCACCGCAGTAAACCGTCCACACGTCGTGGCGATGTGCGTCATCTCGATTCGCGCGGCTCGCTTTCACTCCGGCCCACCACGCGGCCTTGTCGGGGAAGGAATCGCCCAGACTGAGCTTGCGGAGAAAGTAGTCGAAGTGCTGTTCCGGACCGCCGGCATAAACCCCCAACCAACGATGTCCCGGATCAGGATAGGGCCGCACTTCCGACTGCGCCATAGCAGATGTGACCCACAGCGATAACACGAGCATCGTTAACAGACGCTGGGTATTTGACATCTCACTTCCTCTGACTCTTGGAACGGCAACTCTTCCCAACCGCAATCAGTTCTCGGTGGATTTAATCGTTGTCGAGCATCGCCGCCACGGCCATGCCCACACCGGTTCCTCCTCCGCCGGCCCCGTTATAGAACAACCGGACGGAACCGTTTTCCGGCAACACGCAGGGATAACCGATCATGCCGCCGTCCCACTTTCCCGGTTGCAACGTCAATGAGACGTTTTCCTGGTCGCCGCCACGATTCCACGTGAGGCCGTCGACGCTGGCTGCCTCCGCCAGGGCATAGGTCTTGAACTTCGTACCCAGACCGGTGTAGATGCCGCGATATCCCTTCTTTGTCTTCCAGACGTTGAGTCCCACTACGCCGATGTCTTCCGTCGGCACATTGCGGCGACGTTCGAGGACGACCCTTCGATCTCTCCATTCGATGCCATCCAGCGAATGCGCGGCGACACAGACCTTGTGCTCGATGACGTGCCAGGTCCCGTTGGCCAGATAGTTGGGATCCTTCAGTCCCGGCAACAGTGTGTAGTACATGCGGTACAACATTCGGCCATCGGGCTGCGGCAGAGCGATGATGTTCCCCAGGCCGACGAGTGCCCGAGAATCGGGATACTCCTGGACACCGTCTCCCTGAAGGACCGGTTCGGGCGAGTGTTTTTTCCAGTGTCGCAGGTCGTCGCTCTGCGCCAGTCCGATGCCCCAGTAGTTGGAAAAATGAAACTTGTTCTCGCGGCTGCTGCGACCGGAATAATAGAGATGCCACTTTTCCCCAATGCGATGGACGCAGGGGTATGTTGCACCACGTTCGTCAAAGGCGTCTTTCGGTCCGAGATCAAGGATCGGTCCATGCCGCTCCCACTCCGTCGGCTTTTCGGGATGCGCCGTTGCCAGGCAGATCCGCTGAACTCCGTCCTTTCCGATTCCGGCATAAAACATCCACCATTGGCCATCATGCAGCACGACAAACGGACCCTGCGCGCCGCCGACATCGAAATCGGATCGAGGCACAAAGATCGGATTACGCGCATCGCGCTCCCAGGCGTGCAGCGACATCTGGCTCTCGTTTGTCGCAGTGTCTTCGGCGGCGCATTGGCGTAGCGACAACGCCGTGGACGACAGTGCTGCTGAGGCGGCCAGGAACTCACGGCGGGAAATCGTCATCCAGAAGGACCTTTCATGTTGGAGAAGTCTCGCTAATCCAGCATCGGTGCAGTGACCATGCCGATCCCCGTCGAACCGTAGCCGCGCGCGCCGTTGTAGAAGACGCGTAAGGAGCCGGCTTCGTGCAGCAGGAGCGGGTAGCCGATCGTGCCGCTTTCCCAGGTGTTGGGCCGGATGGTGAGCGAGACGTTTTCGCCCGGGGCGCCTCGTTCCCAGGTCAGTCCGTCATTGCTCACGGCTTCGCACAAGGAGTAGGTCAGCCCGGCATCCATCCCCGTGTAAATCGCCCGATAGCGAGTCTTCGTTTTCCAGACATGCAGTCCGACGACGCCGGTGTTTTCATGGGCCGCGTCCTGGCGGCGGTCGAGCACGACTCGCCGATTCTTCCACTCGATCCCATCGAACGACTCGGCGGCGGCACAGACTTTGTGATTCGGGTCGCGTTCCGTAGTGCCGGGCAGAATTGTGTAATGCAGACGGTACAACGTCCGGCCGTCGAGTTGCGGCAATTCCAGAATATTCCCGAGTCCCACGAGCGCGCGGTTTTCAGGATACTGCGGCACTCCGTCCCCCAGCAGGACGGGGCTATCGGGATGTTTCTTCCAGTCTCGCAGGTTGTCGCTTGTCGCCAGACCGATCCCCCAATACTGAGAGAAATTCTGAGGTCCCACACGCGTGCTGCGGGCGGAGTAATACAAGTGCCACTTGTTTCCGAAACGATGCACGCACGGGTAAATGCAATGCACTTCGTCGAATGATCCAGGCCCGCCGAGATCAATGACAGGCCCCAATCGTTCCCATTCCGTCGGCTGTTCGGGATGCGCCGTGGCCAGGCAGATCCGCAACTTATCGTCGGTCCCATGTCCGCCATAGAACATCCACCAGCGGCCGTCATGCGGAATCACGCACGGTCCCTGAGACCCGCGCGCATCGAAGGGCGACTTGGGCACAAAGATCGGATTGCGTGCATCGCGCTCCCAGGCGTGCAACGCGAACTTCTGATTTTCATCGGCTGATTCGCGTGCGCTGCCGTGGCGATTCCACAGCGCGCTGGCTGATACAGCGGCTGAGGCGATCAGAAACTCACGGCGTGAATTTGACATGGTGAATCCTTTGAGGCAACGAGAGTGGCATAGGCTTCCAGCCTGTGATTGTTCGACAAAAACGACAGGCTGGAAGCCTATCCCACGGTCACTTGATCACCGCTCCATCGACTGCGTACGATGTAATCACGCCATGACCGCCTTCCAGAAACAGATGCACAAAGAATTCGGTTCCTCGGATTTGTCCGGCCACATCCGCCAGGTTCACTTTCAGCTCGCCATTGAACGACCCGTCTGACATTTTTCTGGCCAATAGGTCGGAGCCGTTGAGCGACACTCCGATTCCCAGTTTTGCTGCTCGCCCCGTTCCATCCGCTGTACCACGGATCCGCAACGTGGTCAGTCCGACTTTTTGGGGCGTGTGGAACTTTTGGATGGCTTCTAGCGCCATCCCGGCGGGGACATTGGCGTGCAATCCAGACGTCGAATGGATCGAGTGCTGAAGGTTTTTGAATTCGGCGGTCTGGTAGATGCGCATCGCGCTGAGATCTTCTTCGTAGGCAACGTGGCCGACCGCATCCACTTCAAGTTCGATGGTCTTGTCTCGAGGCAGCTTCATGTCAGCGGTCACGTCGAGCGAGCGGACTCCGGCCAGGACATCACCTGCCGACCTGGCTGTGCCACTCATCTCGTAGGCGACGGTAAACCGGCGCCCTTTGAATTTGCCGCCTGGAACTTCAAGTGTCAGAGTTTCCGGTTGACTCAGTTCGGCCGTCACCAAGAGGCTGCCGCTGGAGTCCCGAACGGAGAGTGAGAGCACAGCGCCGTAATCCTTCTTCGCGAAACCATCCGCTTTGACTCTCAAGGTGGCGATGTCGAACGGACTCTCCAGCGAATAGGAGACAGTCGCATTCGCTTTGCCGGCCTGTCGCGGCCGGAGTTCTACCGGCGAAGAATCCCACCGCAAATTGGAAAATCCTTTGACATCTGCATCATTGGCGAAGCGTACGCCACGCGGGCTGACATATTCCTCGTGGAATGAGGCGATCGGATTCTCCTTTGAGGCGAAGGCCAGCTTGATCGCTGGGATCGTCCAGGGAACGAAGTCCCACGCGCGGTAATCCGGCGCGATTGTCGACTTGGTTCGAGCCGCCGCCTGTAGCGTCGTCTCGAATGTCCGCTTGAGGCTGGCCGGTGCGTTTTCCGAGAAGCCCCAGGGGTAACTGGCTCCATACCATGTGAAGTACGACGTCGGAATGTTGTACTTCTGGCACACATCGACTTGCCCCCAAAAGCGAGTGGGAACGAAGGGCACAGACGCTTTGTCTCCGCCGGCCCAGATGGTCTGAATGATGGGCTTTTGCAGCACCGTGTAGCCGCGCATCGCCCGCTCCATGAAGGGCTGGTCCAGGAAATACTCATCGGCCAACCAGCCATCCGCTTTTAAGTTGGGCCAGTTCAAGCCCGGGACAGACCCCTCGCCGCTGGGAGAGTACCACTGGTACACGGGCACGTCGTACTTGGCCTTGAGTTTGTCATAGAGCGCGTTCAACCGTTCTGCCTCGCCGTTCCAGAAAATGTGTTCCTCCGAAAGACTCACGGCGTAGAGCTCTTTGACATCGACCTGAGTCAGAAACTCGCCCATCACGCGAACCAGCGCATCCAGCGACGCTTCGTCTGGCGGACAGGTCGAAATGTTGTAGTACTCGCCGTTGGCTTTCTTCACCTGCGGATTGAGCAGCGCAATCACACGTTTGCCATTCTTGCGCGCCTTCTTCAACCATTCATTCCACTTGGAATTGTCCCGCCCCTCGTAGGGGCCCTCGCCTTGCACCAGAAGAAAGTCAAACGGCGTATCCGGCCGCACCAGGTACTCGTTCCATCCGCAATACAAAGCCGAGTTGCGGAACGTTAACGGCTCCCGGGCTCCCGGAATGTCGGCGGCGCCACTGAAGGCCGCTCGCCAAAGTGACGTCATCACCAGCACACTAAACAAGAGAGAGTTTCGCATTGGGATTCACCTGAAAACTGATTGTTATTGGTATTTCACCGGGACTTCGACGTGAGTCACCGCAGCAATCGATTCTCCGTTCGCAGCAACACGAGTTGCGCGGAACGTGAGTTCGTTTCGTCCCTGACAGTATTGCTCCGGCTTGGGACGGCAGATGAACCAGCCTGTCTTGGCATCCTGTTCCGCAACGGCCAGGACGGCACCGTTCAAGGAAACCTCGACAACTTCGATGGCCTTCGGATCGCTGAGCTGAACGCGCAGGTCGGCACTGGCAAGCCGTCCGTCCTTGCCTGCTGCCGGGAGATCGTCGCCGATCGGCAGTGAGGCCCTGACCGACTTGCCGTCGCCGGGGATCGAAATCGGCAAAGCCTGAGACTGCGTGATCCCCTGGACAAGATCGCCTTCGAGCACACGGATCGGGTCGATCACGAACAGCTTGTCACGACCGGCCAGCGTCTCCTTCGAGCCGATGTCCGCGAAACGGGGTTCGGGGCCGACGGATGGAAAGATATTGAACGTCACGATGCCATCGACCCCAGCCTGCCACATGTTCGCCGACGCCCCCCGCCAGGCTTCGACCGAACTGTACCGATTGTCTGGCCCCCGCATGCCCGAGGCGCTGATCGTGGAATAGACGGGGACGCCGACTCCGTGAGCCAACTTGACGATCTCGTCCAACGGTTCCGTAAAGGGAACGTAGCCGCCGCCGACATTCAGCACATCGACGAGTCCCTGCTTGAGCCACGTTTCAATATCGATCCCGACGTGTCGGCACGCCGCAAGCGTCGCCGGGACACGCACCGCCGTCAGGATCGGCCGGCCGCGCTGGTTGCCCGCCCGCAAATGAATCTGTCGCAGTCGTCGTTGGAAGCCAGTCAGAATCTCGACTTGCGCCGCGGTCGCCGGCTGGTATTCCAGGTTGGGGCGAAAGAACATTGGCGAACGAAAGTAGTCGATCTCCATGCCATCCACGTCGTACTTGCCACTCACCTCCTGTTGAATGCGAGCGAGATGCTCGGGGACTTCCGGTTGTTCAAAGTCCAATGCCGACCACCAGTGCTTCGGCGAGTTGGCGCCGCCAGCCTTGGCCGCTTCGTCGGGCTTCCCCATCCAGCAGTGCGGATGCTCGCGAAACCACGTCGATCGCTCGACCTCCAGAAACGTATTGTGAATGTCGTTGATGCGATGCGAGTAACAGACCTCCAGCTTGTGCTTCCGGCAGTGGTCGATCGTGAGCTGGATCGCGTCGGTCTTCAGACCTTCCAGCGCCCGCATGTTGACGCGGTACGCATCCCACTCTCCGCCGATGCCGTAACGCTGCGCGACATCGGCATACGATTCGGCTACGGCTGTTGGATGCGTGAGCACATGCGTGGCACCCGAGCAAATGAAAACGCTGTCGACCTGAGATCCAATCAGCGCTCCCATCCGGCTCTGCGGTCCGTACAAAAAACCCTCGGCCGTATTGCCGGCGGGACTTCCCAGCGGTCCGCAGCCGTCATCGTTGTAGATCAATCGGCGCCGCCGCTGTTGAGCCTTCTTGCGAGCGGCAACCAGTTCGGCAGATTCACTTTCAACAGGAACATCTGCCCACGACGGTTGGGGACCGTCGGCCCCAAGCGTCCAGGACGCACTCAAAGTCACCGCAGCGGAGTGCTTGAGAAACCTACGCCGGCTGTGTTGCCGCGGATGTTGCATCGTCTGGCTTTCCTTTGATGGTGCCCACTAAAAGAGTTCCACGAGCGGAAAGCCCTCTTCCATCAAATGGAACCGTTGGCCATCGGCGGTGACCGCAGAGAGGTCGTCGATACCCATCGCATGGTAAATTGTGTGCGCTATATGTTCCGGGCCCACCGGTTTCTCCGCGGGATACTCCGCCCGCTTATCACTCGATCCGTAAGTCTGACCGCCACGGATGCCGCCGCCCGCCAGAAGCACCGACAGACATGGCATCCAGTGATCGCGACCGGCTCCACTCACACCACCCGAACGAGGATCACCGATCTTTGGTTGTCGGCCCATTTCGCTGGTCACCACTACGAGCGTATCGTTTAACAAACCACGTTGATGCAGGTCATCGAGCAACGCCGCGTAGGCGCGGTCAAAGTCGGGCAGCAACCGATTCTTCAGGCAGAAAAAGTTGTTGCCATGCGTGTCCCAGTTTCCCGCGCTCGCACATTTCAGAGTGTCATGGGTCTTCCGGTCATCCGACCACCAGACGGTGACAAACGGCACATGAGCTTCCACCAGCCGCCGCGCCATCAGGAGACTCATGCTGTTGATGGTGGGACCGTACTGCTCACGGATCGCCAACGGTTCGTCCTGAATCCGGAAGGCCGTTTTGGTTTGCTGCGAACCCAATAACCGAAACGCCATCTGCTGCTGTTCGGTGAGTTGGCTCACTCCGGCAACTTGCTCGAGGTGTCTTTGAGATTCATCGAGACTCCGCAGGAGTTCCCGACGATTCTCCAGCCGCCCCAGGCTGACATCCGCATCCAGCGCCAGTGACGGAACACGGAATTCGAGGGGCTGATCCAGCTTTCCATCGACATACACCGGGTCGAATTTTCCGCCCAATCGTCCCGCAAACTGGCCTGGTCGAACATAGCCGGATTCGACGGCCTTTTGCGGCATCCAGATATTGGAAGGCAGATACGGATGCGGCGATCGTTTGGCAGCGACGACAGACCCGATATACGGCCAGTCGCCGTGCTCGGGAGTACGGTTCAGCGCCTGACTCCGGAACGTCGCATCCGGGGCGTGCCCCGTCAGGTGATGATAGTGCCCGCCGTGATGATCGACCGCGGACTTCCCGTTGTCACCCACCGAATTCACGATCGCGATGTGGTGTGCTTGCCGAGCCGTGAATGGCAGATGCTCACACAACCTGACTCCCGGCGCGGAGGTCTCGATCGGTTGAAACTCGCCACGATACTCGGCCGGCGCTTCGGGCTTCATGTCCCAGGTGTCGATATGCGAAGCGCCTCCTTGCAGAAAAATCAAAATTGTGGACCTGGCCGCCTTGCGTCCTGAAGCCGGTCCAGTCAGCGGCGCCGCAATCAGTGATCTCAGATCCAACCCGCAAAAACCCAAGCCACTCGCCACCAGGAACGATCGACGATGACAACAGAGATGGTTGGCCGATGGCTGCGTCATGACTTCGCTCTCAGTTGGGGACACCACGATCCGCATATTAGACCCACGCCATTACATTAATTCCGGCAGCGGAAAGTATTGGCCTTCGACCAGCATGTGCGGCCGGCCGTTGAGGTCTGTTACGAGCGATGCGTGGGGTTCGAGGCCCAGGTGTTTGTAGAGGCTGGCGAAGACTTCAGCAAAGTGGACTGGTCGCCGGGTGATCGATGCACCCAGACGATCGGTTTCACCAATGAGTTGGCCTGTGCGGAACCCGCCGCCCGCCAGCAATCCGCAACCGACGCCCGCCCAATGGTCGCGACCGGCATTCAGATTGATGCGGGGTGTGCGGCCGAATTCTCCCCAGGCCACGACTGCGACATCATCCGCCATGCCCAGAGCGTGCAAGTCTTCCACCAAGGCAGCGAAACCCTGGTCGAAGTACGGCAGGTGCGTATTTTTCGCTTCACTGAAATTCTGTTCGTGAAAATCCCAGCGACCGAAATTCAAGGTCACCACGCGGACGCCGGCTTGCACCAATCGCCGTGCCATCAGGAAGTGCTCCAGATTCCGCGGAGCCCCGTCGCCGTAAGTTTCGGGGAATCCCTTGCCATAGCGCTCGCGGACCTGTGGATCCTCTTTGCTCAGGTCGAGAGCGTCGGCCAACTGGCTCGATGTCAACAATCCAAACGCCTGCTGGTTAAAGAGATCCAAGCCCGACATCATGCCCGTTTGATCTGCCTGTCGCTTGTAACCATCAAGGTGCTGTAACAGCAACCGGCGATCATTCAGCCGTGACAGTGGAATATCTCCGAGTACCAGGTCGTTGCCAGCGCCCGCTTTGAGCGTATTTTCAAAACCGGGCCCGGCTGGGCGAAACGCGGAGTGGCCGATACCCAACATGCCGGGATGTCCAGGAGATCCATACGGTGGATGTCCCGACTTGGGCGCCAGGCCGACGAAGGGTGGCATGGCGGGAGAAGTTCCCCCTTGAACCTTCGAGACAACAGATCCAAAAGAGGGCCAACCACCGGAAGGTTGATTCACAAACGAACGACCGGTGTAACAAATGAAGGAGTCGTGGCTGTCGTTCGGCGAGCCGTACATCGAACGGATGGGGATCAGCTTGTCCATGATCCCGGCCAGTCGCGGCAGATGCTCGCAAATCTGGATGCCGGGGACACGGGTGGCGATCGGCTGAAATTCTCCCCGAATCTCTTTCGGGGCGTCCGTCTTCAAATCGAACATGTCCTGATGGGGCGGCGCGCCAGCCAAGTAAATCATGATCACGGCTTTGTGGCGAGCCATTGAGCCTGTCTGTGCCTCCGACGCCAACAGTTGTGGCAACGTCAACCCGCCTAGTCCCAACGCCCCAATTCGCAGCACATCACGGCGACTCACTCCATCGCAAAGCGGCGTTAGTGACGGAGCGGTCAGATTCAACATCGAATGGTTCCTGTGACTTGGACACTTCCGACAACTTATCACGTCGATTAACCAAACCTTCGCACCCATCGGGTTGCGATGGCCGGTGTCGAACGTAGTCAAGATCGAGCCGTCGGGCAACAGCACGGGCGAGGAGATGCGGGCTCGTCCGCAGAAAGGTCGACCGAACCCCATTCGACCGCCAGCAGCACCAGAACCTGCCACCCGACGCTGGCCATGAAGGCCCATGCGCGGGACGCGGCCTTGAATCGCATCCGTGCCGAGTCTCCGCCCAGAATCTTTTGCCCAACAACTCGCACTCGCATGACTTGTCCCTTTCGTGGTAGCAACTGAGCGTCCATCTGCACTGCATCTCCATAGGCTTCCAGCCTGTGATTGTTCGATGAAAACGACAGGCTGGCAGCCTATCCCACGGACGCCTCACGGCTTCGCTCCACTACGAAATGCGAAGGCGAACAACGACGCATCGCGAAGATGAAACCGCAAAGTGATCGAACGGCCGGCCAGCAGGGCCAGGTCTTTCTGGCCTGGGATTACAACCGGGTGACGCAGGTTGTCGCCGGCGATCGGCTCGGAGATGCCGAACCCGGATAGCGGCTGGCCAGCCGCATCGAGCAGTTCGACGCGAACTTCGCCCTGGGGCTTGGTCGACGCGTTAATTTCCAGCCTCGTGCCGGTGAAGCGCAGGGGAATGGTCGTCAGCGTGGCGCCCTCCGCTGGGCCGTCCGCCGAGCCGAAGCGATCTTTCTTCCACATCGCCAGGCCGCTGGCGCCGGTGTATTTCTGCTGACCTTTATCTCG
>QWQF01000074.1 GCA_003669125.1 Planctomycetota bacterium | reverse complement strand
CGAGGCGATCCGCGCTTTGCAGGAGGCAGCGTCGCTGATCCGCACAGCGGTCAATGTCGCCTAAAACGAATCGCCACCAGACCCTCGACATGATTTCGCGATGCTGGGAGCAGATGTCATCGGTAGCGCTTGGGAAGGCAGTGCCGTCGCTCCTGCAATGATTCGAACACTCGCCCACATGTTGTTGCTCGTGCTCCCCAAAGAGGAACGAGCCCAGTTGGGACGGCTGCTCACCGAATCGGCCGCGTGCGAATCGAGCGATCGAGCGCAAATGGGCTTTTTCCACCAGCGACTTGCCTCGCTACCAGGAGATGTCTGGAAGAGTTTTCCAGATGCCCCAATCGTCAGCATCAACCTCCAAGCTCCGCAACGAGCGATCGCAGAAGCCATCGAAACCCTGGTACGTCGTTGGAAGCAAGAGCGTGGAATTTCCGAAACCCGTCGGCGCGATGATAAGTTGGACGAGTATCTTGCCGTCTGGGACTTGCGCGAAGGTTGGGCTGACGGCGCTTATGATGGCACGCGAGAAAAGCGGTTCCTTGAGATCGCGAAGCAGTTGCGCGTGCCATTGCCGACCATCCAAAGTCGCTATGAAGCCGCATTCAAGATCCTCACTGGACACGAATACCAACCGGAGCTTTGGATTCGGCTCTTCGGGCCGATCAAACTTTCCCGTGTGAACGATCCTGTCGGCAACTCGCGGCTCGCACGCTATCGACCGTGGCGAACGAGAAATCGACGCCCCGTTAGTGAGAGCGTGTTACTCCCAGGACGACGTGATGGAGATGACCCACGATTTCTGGAGAGCGCTGGGATCACGCCGTCCGACACTGGCCTGATCGATTTGCAACTCGATGTGCAAGACTTGATCAAACGGGGCCAAACGGATGATCAAATTCGGCAAACCCTCGACCCCGACCAGGAGCTGCCCCAAGAATTCTTGGCCGACTTGATTGCCGAACTGCGCTCACGCCAGTAGAGCCTGTCATTGGGCGCGTTAAGTCCGGCCACCGATGGGCGCGTCAAAACCGACAGTGAACAGGTGATGTAATCCTTGCGATTTCGGGACGAGCAGCGGTCATTTTTCATTGGCCGTGTTGAGGCCGCAAGGGCTGCGTGACCCGGTGGGCGCGTTTGGCCGGTTTTGAAGGAATCGAACAACCGCCAGACATTCCGAGGGTAAAGTCCTGGTGCTTGGTGAAACGGAGGTCGGCTCTGCTGCGGAGCAACCGGCTGAGGGATAACCAAGTCAGGACGGAAGCAGAGTTCCGTCAGGCCCGGCAGTCGCAGGACTGACCGGGCATCTTTGTGGATCGACAGCGGATGATGTGGGACAACCTCGCGGCTGCTTTTGTCCTGCCATGCCTTTCAAAACCGATTCTGCGGAGCGAGTGAACCAGCCGACTACGACTCGGTGGGCGGCTCTGGGCGAGGCGTGTTCTTCGTGCAAGAGGGTGTGCCGCGGAGTCGATAGCTCTTGCCGGTGATCTCCAGGATCTCCGCGGCTTGCAGGAAGCGGTCGAGGATCGCGGTCGCCGTGGGCACGTCGCCGATCAACTTGCCCCAATCTTCCAGCGGGCGGTTGCTGGTCATCAGCGTGCTCTTCAGTTCGTGGCGGCGCAGGATGATCTCGAACAGGAACTCGCCCGATCGCTTGGGCAGACTCTTCATGCCCATGTCGTCCAGGATCAAGAGGTCCGGCTTGAGGTACTTGGCCATGACCTTGTCGTGGCCCTCGAAGGCTTCGTCGTGCAACAGGTCACGGACGGCGTCGAAGATGCTGCGGTAGTAGACGTCGTAACCAGCGTTGATCAGGGCCAGGCCGATCGCTTGGCAGAGATGGCTTTTGCCGACGCCCGGCGGGCCGACCAAGATCGCATCGCGGCGGTGACGCACGAACTCTCCGGCCGCCAGGTCGAAGAACAGCTTGCGGCGGATCTGGTGATTGAAGTCCCAATCGAAGTCTTGCAGTGTCTTCTGATCGCGGAAGCCAGCGGCACGCGTGCGGCGTTCGATCTGCCGGTCGTGACGCACGGCCAGTTCGTCTTGCAACACCAACTCCAGGAACTCGGCGTGCGTCAGCCGGTTGGCGGTCGCTTCTTGCAGACGCACGTCGAGGCATTTGGCCAAGCCGCTCAGAGACAGTTTCTTCAAGGCATCACTCAAGTTCGCGTTCATGATTTCGGTCCTTTCGGAACTGGGTTAAAGAGGCGAGCGAGTAGTCGCTCAACGGTCGGATCACGGGATGAGCTTCCAAGAACTCGAACTGCCGCTGCGTCGGTGAAGACGCGGCGTCCCGTTTCAGCAGTTCACGGATCACACGTAGCCGGTACGCGCCGTAGGTCAGAGCTTTTTCACAAGCCCGATCAATCGCCGCCGAGTCGTAGTTCCCGGTCAGTCCCTTGAGTCCGACCAGCACACGTACTCCCTCGATCCCGCGCGCTTGCACCATCGCCGAGGCCCATTGCTGGGCGTGCGGGCCGATCGTCAGCGTCTGACGCAACAACGCCGCAGTCCCACGCTCGACGGCCGAGACCTTTTCTTTCGGGATGTGCTGCGTGTCCGTGCGGAACCGGCCAGGCTCGGCCTTCGCATG
The DNA here is from genome assembly GCA_003669125.1 of Planctomycetota bacterium. Lineage (GTDB taxonomy): Bacteria > Planctomycetota > Planctomycetia > Planctomycetales > Planctomycetaceae > SXKJ01. The sequence continues at coordinate 8,380 of QWQF01000074.1, read as the reverse complement.
CACCGCCACTTGTTCCCAGCGGTCGTTGAAGACCCGCACCAGCCGGCTATCCCAACGCACCCACAACCGCCGGCCGACATACTCCGGCGGCACCGAGTAGTACGCCTTGTCCACTTCCACATGACCATCACGATGCACCGCGCGGTGCGACTCGTGGAAGCACGGGAAACGCTCCACCGGCAGCGGCAACAATGCCGGACGTTCAAGTTCCTCGAAGACTTTGCGGACTTGCTGCTTCGTCGTCCCGTGAATCCGCGTGTCCGCGACCGTCTGCTCCCAATCCAGCAAGTACGCATTCTCTTGTTCCAGACTGACGAAGCTCTTCCCCTTCAGCCCATTGTTCTTCACATATTTGACGCCCGCCTCCACCTTCCCCTTGTGGTCCGGACGATACGGCTTCGCAGGCAAGATCACCGTGCCGTAATGCACCGCGAACGATTGCAACTTCGGATGCAGCTCCGGGTCGTACCAGTCCGCCTGCGCCACCGCCGCTTTCAGGTTGTCGATGATGATCGTCTTGGGAACGCCCCCGAAGTAGCGGAACGCATTCTCCAACGCTCCCACGAACGCTTCCGTCGTCTGCCGTAGCACCGCCTCGCTGTAGCCCTTCCGAGAGGAACTCAGCACGATGCGGAACACCCACGGCTTGCGAACTTTTCCGTCGGCATCTTTCAGCGGCGCACCGACGCCGAAGTCCACCTGAGCCTCCGCCCCAGGATCCACCTCCAGACGACGCACCGGCAGTTCCGTGGTCTCACACAACTTCCCGACGAACCGCCGCACGCTCGAATACTTCGACGTGAAGCCCTGCTCACGCACCAAGTCCTGATAGACCCGAGTCGCCGATAAACCTTGCCGCAGCATCGCGACAATCGCCTCGCGAAACGGTTCACACACCGATGCCGGCCCCGGTGGACGACTCGCCGAGAGGACCGCAACCGGCCGCGGACAATTCACACCCGCCAACCCCGCCACCGCCTCCGACCCGGTGGGCGCGTTCGGCGGGTTTTGACCGGCCAACTCCACCGCCCGCCGCTCCAACGCCGCGACGTACTTCCCCACCGTCTCCCGATGCAGACCCAGTAACCGAGCGATTTCGCGACGGGATGTACCGGTTTTGCGGAGTGTCTCGATCGAATGAACTTCGGCCATGCTGAGCTGATTCGCCATCACAGACTCCTTGAGCAAAAGGTTGCTCAAGTCTGAATGACGAATTCCTTCTCATCTGGCCGGTTTTGACCCGCCCATCAGTGGCCGGGATAACGCGCCCAATGACAGCACAGGTCGAGATGAGTGGCGAGCAGTTGCGGCTGGTCGTGTTGGAAGAAGGTCAACGTGTGTTGGCGGCTCAGCAGGCGGATGCGGTCCCGGTGGCGTTCACGGCTCGCGATTGCCGCGTTGCGAAGGGGCTGGCGAAGACTCGGATGTACGCGGGTGTGGATGGCGTGATGGTGCCCGTCGTCACCGATGCCGAGAAGCACAAGCGTCGCCAGAAGATCGTGGCGAAGCGTCGCATCGCGGCTCGCCAAGGCCGGAGGCACCCCCCGCTGCCACCGCGACCACACGGAGCCGATCTGCCCTACAAAGAGTTCAAGACGATCACGTTCTACGACGAATCCAACGAGCATCACCACGTCCTGCTGAGCCGCGTGCGTCGCACGCAGGTCGGCCCGCTGCTGCGTCGCGAGGCCGCTCGGCTGAAGTTTCACGAAGCCGACGAACGCCTCGCCAACGTCGATGGAGCGAGTTGGATTCCTCCGCAATTGGAAGACGCTCAACTGCAACTGCATGGCTGCGGCTTGGACTTCTACCACTTGGCGGAGAACGTCCACGCCACTCGCCGCCGCGTGTTCGGCGACGATGATCCTGCCGGACAAACCTGGGCGACGACGTTGCTGCACACGCTCAAGCACGACGGCTACGAGGCGGCTCACGAACAACTCCTGGCGTGGCTGACCCCGCTGCGTGGCCGCAAACGTGAGGCCGCAAAACACCTGCTCGGCTACGTCGTCGCCCGTCGTGAGATGATCAACTACCCCGAGTTCCTGACCAACGGCTGGCAAATCGGCAGCGGCCCCACCGAGGCCCGCTGCAAGACCAGCACCACACGCTTGAAACGCTCTGGTGCTCGTTGGAATCTCCGCAACGCCGAATCCGTCTCCGCCCTGACCAACCTCCGCGACAGCAATCAATGGCAACCCTATTGGTCAACTTGCGACACCACAAAAACTTAACACCGCCAATATCTCTGGGCACACCCTGGTAATCAAGCCGATGTAATGGCCTTCATAAGGGAACATCGACGTTTGATAGAATTGCGTCGCCAATGGCCCATCGAGATTGCCGGGGCGGATCACCGTGACCTTCGGCGACCAATGAATGAAGTCCTCGCTCTCGATGCGGGTGACTTTCCGAGTATTTGGCGGTCCGTAACGCAGGTACGACACATAGCGATTGATCTTCGTGTCCCAAAATGGACAACTGGGGCTGTCGCTGAAGGGAATCTGTGGAGTTTCAGACGCGGCGGTCCAGTGAATTCCATCCGGCGACCAGCCAACACTCGTCCGCAGAGATCTCATGTATTGCGGTAAATTGATGCTCCCTTCCTCCGAGCCGTCGGGCGAACAGACGTAGTGCATTTTGTAGCGTCGTTCCGAGTCGCGCTCGTGGTCGTCTTTGAACAGGCCCACAATCATGAAGTGCCTGATTCTCGGCGGTGACACGAAATTCGTACCGCGCTTGACGTCGATGAGCGGCTTCTGCCAGGCGATTCCATCCTTCGACGTGGCATAACACAGTCGGGGGATACCCGTTTTGGCGGGGCCTTTGGTCTGGCTCTGCACCTCATACCAGAGTTTGAACAGTCCACCGTCTTTGTCAAAAATGACGGTGCCGAATCCCGGTCCGGTTTCCTCCCAAGGCTGATCTTGAATCAGCACCGGATTCCGCGGATGTTTGGTCGGCTGATTCAATTTCTTCTGGACGCCTTGCAGATCACCGATGAGGTAGTCATCGATGAAAAGCTGCTTGCCGTGAATGACCAGCGCATCGCCGAGGATTTCGTCATCCAGGTCCTTGAACATACCGGGCGGCGCCTGGCGGGATTGGGCCGCGAGCGGAGCGTTCCAAAGCAGAAGAGCCAGAATCGACAGCCACAAGTTGCGCGAGCCGAGCATTTCGACCTTCTTTCCAAATAGAAAATCTCAATCGTAGGATTGGATGTAGTAATTCCTGCGAATCCGCGGCTCGAACGCGTACAGCTTCGCGTTCTTCAGATGAAACCGCAGCTTGAGCGGCTGCGCCTGGAGCAGGTGACAGTCCGGGTTGTCCTTCCACTTCACCACGTGCCTGACGCTGTCGGTGGTGATCGGCGTGCAGTCGGAGACACTGAAGCCTTCGATGACCTTGCCCTCGGCGTCGAGAGCCTCGACGGTAAGCGAACCGCCCAAGGCGTTGGCATTGATCTCCAGAGTGTCGCCGAAGAACACCAGCGGCTTGGTCGTCAGCGTGCCGGCTTCAGCTCCGGCGTCCACCGAAACAAAGCCGTCCAGTCGCAAGGTCGCGAGGCCGATGCCGCTATCCCGCGTGTCTTTGTGATAGGTATGCCAGTGACGTCCCGTGATGCCGGTGTAATAGAAGCGGATTTCATCGCCAACGACCAACGGCGGATGATGCGGGTAGATTTGGCCCCAATCCCAGTCTTTGCGAAACTCGCCGTAAGGGAGAAACGTCGCCTGCTGGGCGGCCTGTTTCCAGTCCCGCTCGCCGCGCAGCTCGCTCGCGGAGATCGCACCATCCTTCAGGACTCGCTGCCAGGTGACTCCGTCGCGGCTGAAGGTCAGTTGATTATCGGTGCGATCCATCCAAGGCTGGTCATCGGGAATCGGCTTGATCGTTTCGCCGTGATAGGTGTTGAGCACGCCGATGTACACTCCGGCATACGGCATCGCCCCCATCGTGTAGAGTTCGGTCGCGAACGGCGCATCCAGTTTGCTTTTCTTGACGACCGTGACCTTCGGCGACCAGTGCAAGAAATCCTCGCTCTCGATGCGGCTGATGATCCGCACGTTGGGCGGGCCGAAGCGGAGGTACGCGACGAACCGATTCCGTCGCGCATCCCAGTACGGCGCGATCTGCGTGTCGCTGTACGGGATCAGCGGGTTCTTTGGCTCGGGCTTCCAATGCACGCCGTCGGCCGAGTAAGCGACGCAACTCTGCAAGGAACTCGACTTGCCGGTTGGCTTGGCGAGATACATCATTTTGAAGCGACGAGCGGGGTTCTTTTCCGCCAAGTCGATCATCACTCCCGCGCCGCCGACCCACGGTTCTTTCGGCTCGAAAATCGCCCAGTTGTTGCCGGCCTGCGGATCGGTGATCGGTTTCTCCCAAGTGATCCCATCCGGCGATGTGATGTAACCAAGCGAGCCCACAGCGTCCTTGTCGTCATGCCAGATCTGATACCAGATCTTGTACAACCCATCGCGCTCATCGCGGACCACGGCCCCGTACCCGAACGGCGACGAGAGTTTTTCTTCCCATGGCTTGTCGCGGCGGACCAGCGGATTCCGCGGATGCTTGACCGGCTGGTTGAGCACTTTCTTTGCGTTGGCCAGCGATTCGATAACGTAGTTGTCGATGAAGAGTTGCTTGCCATGTAGCACGATCGCCTTGCCGACGATCTCGTCGTCCAGGTCTTTGAACATGCCAGGGGGCGCTTGGCGGCTTTGAGCCAGTACCGGCGAATGGAGCGACAGAATCGCCAACACCAGCGCGATGGAAAACCGAAAAATTGTTTGCATGAACGGTCCTTGGTTGGAAGGTGACGTGGGATAGGCTTCCAGCCTGTCGTTTTCATCCGGGAATCACAGGCTGGAAGCCTATGCCACGGGTCAGTTCTGCTTGGGCGCGGAATCTCCGGCCGCATCGGAGCGATACGCGGCTTCGACGAGTCCCAGGGGCCGCTCTTGATCGCTCATGGTCAGCGCATGCAGCCGGGCGCGCGTCATGTGGAACTTGAGCCGAATCTCCTGGCCCACGAGCTTGCCCAGGTCGGCGTTGTTCGACCAGCGGACCGGGTGGTCGAGAGCGTCTCCCTGGATCTCGCGAGACTCGGCGACTGTGAAGCCCGGGATCGGCTGCCAATCGCGGGTCAGCACTTCCACGCGGATGGAGCCTTTCCCCCACGTCGCGGCGTTCAGGTACAGGCGGGGATGTGAGACGACCAGCGGTTTCGTGAGCACACGGCAGGGCTGCGCATCGGGCGTTCCGGTTTCCAGCGAGGCGAATCGGTCGCGTTTCAGGGTCGCCAGCGCAACGCCCCCGGAATAATCCGCCGACGCGCTTTCATCGACGTCATGGGGAAAGTTCAGGGCCGCGTAATAAATGTAGATCGTGTCGTTGACCACGATCGGCCGGGGCTGCGAGCAAGCCATCGCCATGAAGTCGTAATACCCCAACGGCCCATGCGGAATGAACGGCGTCCCGCGACAGACTCGTGTGAAGTGAGTGCCGTCGCGGCTGGTCGCCAGATGAATGTCGATCGGCTGAGGGTGACGCAGATAGAAGATGCTCACATATCCGACGTACGTCGCGCCGAACTTGTGGCAGCCGAACTGGTAGAGTTCCGTGTCGGCCGGGTCATCGGCGTCCATCGCGAGAATGAATCGATGGTTCTTCCATTCGCGCAGGTCGTCGCTCTCGGCATAGGCATACGAGCGGTTGTAGCGATCGATGGGCGACCGATTCCGATCGCTGTCGTTGGCGATCATCCGTTCGCTGAACTCGGGGATGATCCGGCGGTAGATCACCCACTTCCGCTTCGCCTCGTCAAACATCAAGTGCATCAGACAGTCGTCCCCGGTGCCCGCAACATCGTGCGGCGTTTGCCAGAACGGCGATGCCGCGCAGGACCAGTGAACGCCATCCGGCGAGGTGACGATGTGCGCTCCTCGGCGGTGATCCTGCACGATCGCCAGTGCGACGTAATTCTCCGACGGATCGCGCGGCTGCGGATGCTTGTTGACGCCCCAGAAGAAAGCCTTCTTGCCCTGCGGCACCATCGGCGTCGTCGGAATGACGAATTTCTCCGGACCGTACGCGAGTCGGGTCGGAGCCTTCGGGATCAGGTCGCTGGCAAAGACGACGTTGTGGTCGCGGCGACCTCCCAGGTCGAAAACTCCCAGATCGGGCTTCTCCCAATGGACGCCGTCTCGTGACGTGTAATAGAGGATCCACGCGGCATTACCGCCGACATACCCGGCCTTCGCATCGCTGCCGGCCCGAGCCCACATTTTGAACAGCTTTTCTTCGGCGTCGTACATCGTCGTGTATGGCTCGATGTACGTTCCCTCGCACCAGCGTTCCGGCCAGATCACGGGATTCAGCAAGTGTTTCTTGGCCGGGTGCAACTTGCGCGACACGCCAGGAGTCGCTTCCAGCAACTGGTTGTCGAGGAACAATTCCGTCGTGAAGGGGGGCCGGTCAACGGGTCGGCTTCGATCGGCCGCCGGCGCCGCGGTCTCGTCCGCCGAAGCGGTCTGCAACGTCAACAGCGCCGCTCCCGCGGTTCCGGCAGCCTGAATGAACTGGCGACGATTCGATGTCATCGAGTGATTCCTCGCGGGGGTTTCTTCCGTGGCATAGGCTTCCAGCCTGTGAAAAAGTCCGAAGATTGCATCCTGTCCGCATTCGCTTGTCCCCATTCGTCTGTCATCCCAAATACATAAAGTTGACAGACGAATGGGGACAGGCGAATGAAGTCCGCGGCGCTGCCGCCTCAAGAGAAATACGACAGGCTGGAAGCCTATCCCACGACTTTTCAACGGGGTCGATTTACTTCGCGCGGCCATCAGCGGCGAAGCACATCAACTGTGTTCGCGTGCGGACGAAGAGGCCGCTGTCGGCGATCGCGGGAGTCGCGACGATGCTCTCGCCGATGTCGTTCACTGCGAGTTCTTCGTAGTCCACTGCGTTCTTCAGGACGGTGACGTTGCCGTTGTCGCTGGCGAGATAAATTTTCCCATCGCCGAATACGGGAGACGCGAAGTAGCTGCCGCCGCTGCCGATCCGTTTGGGGCCACGCACGGAGTCTCCCTGCTTCGTGTTGAAGACGGTGCTGATGCCTCCCTCTTTGACCAGAAACATGCGGCCGTCGGAAACGAAGGGCGAGACGATGTGATCGGTGTTCTTCGTCTTGTGCTTCCACAACAGGTGCGTTTTCGTAACGTCTCCCTGGCCGCCGCCACGCACCGCCAGAATGAACTGCTCGGCGGCCGCGTCGCCGGTTGCGTTGAAATCGGCTCCCGCGAAGTTGTCGGGATGCAGGAACGCGACATCCAACTCGCGTCCTTCCAGGAAACCATCCTTGTTGAGGTCGCCGCGATCGAACGTCTTTTTGAAGAACGCTTCGGGGATCGGTTGCTTGCCGACGAAGCGTTGAATCTCCGCTTTGTCGAGCTTGTTGTCGTTGTTGCCGGCTTTCTCGTCGCGATCGACGGAGGCCAGCCATTGATTGGCGATCGCGCCGCTTTGCACCGAGATGTAAATCACACCGTCGAGACAAACGGGTGTCGTCTTGATGTTTCGCAGCATGACCTTCGCAAACCAGCGACGCTTGCCGGAATCGGGGTCGTAGCCGATTAACTGGCCGGTCCCCGCCACCACGATCTCATCGCGACCGTCCACCGTGCAGATGACCGGATGCGAGTAATTCACCGCCATGTCGAGCCGCTCGTCTCGCCAGCGCAACTTGCCCGTGGCTTTGTCAAAGGCCCAGAACGTGGGATTGAGATCGTCGTCCTGGCAGAACAACACCAAGTCGCGATACAGCACCGGCGACATTCCCGGTCCCCATTTGAAAACAAAGAACGGCGTCGGGAGTTTCTGCTGCCAGACGTCCTTGCCGGTCTGTGCATCGACGGTCAGCAGGCCCAGCGTGCTGAAGTAGAAGTAGACTCGCTCGGCATCCGCGGCCGGCGTCGCGCTGGCCTGACTGTTCGTCGCATGAACTTCCGCGAGCGGTCCGGTCTGCCAATCGCGTTGCCACAGCTTCTTGCCCGTGACGGCATCGAACGCGAACAAGCTGACTGTTTCGTCCGCCGTCATGCCGCTCACGAAGACTCGCCCGGCCGCGATGACCGAGCCGCCGACACCATCCCCCACCTTCGCGGACCAGCGAACATTCTCGGTCGCCGAAAACTTGACCGGCAGCGGTTTGGTCCCCGTTGAAATACCCGCGCAATTCGGCCCGCGAAACTGCGGCCAATCATCCGCTTGCACCATCGCGGGAAAGATCACCAGCGTCAGCAGTCCCGCCGAAACGATCGCGTTACGGAGTTGAGAAGGATGGATGCGGCTCAGGGTTTTCATGCGGACTCCTTCG
>QWQF01000014.1 GCA_003669125.1 Planctomycetota bacterium | reverse complement strand
TTCGCACTCCTGGGTCTCCCTGTGAACATCGAGAAGATCAGAGCTGACGCTCTGATCTTCTCAACTCACAAAAAGACGCCAATGCGCGCCGCCATTTTCAACCGCTGCAACCTTTACCCGCGCCGCCGTTTTCAACTGACGTCAACAGCGAAATGAGTCGGCTGAACAAGATGACGAGGTCGCACTTCTTCAGATGCTCGAGGCCAGGGATGTTGTGAGTGACCGTCTTGTCCTCCCAGCGAATTTTTTGTGTGGGATCGACGTCGTTGTCATGATTCAGACTGAAGAGCACGGTGCAGTGAAACCCATGATGCTTGGCCAGGAGCCGCGCCAGCATCGGCATCGAATACTCGCTGCGGTATTCCTGATCCGCCGCGATCAGGACGATGTGTTTTCCTTCGCCCGGCCCCTTGTCGCCGGAATACGTCAGCCACAGCGGACTCTCCGGGACCGGGTGCTCGGCGGCATTCAATCGTTGGTGATTTCCTTGAATCGCGAGCGACGCGAACAGGACGAAGGCGAACAGGACGAAGGGAACGGTGTTTGGTTTCATGGGCGATATTTCCTGTTTCCGAGCAATCAGGTGAGCGGCAAGGCGCTAGCCGCCGGTTCCGAATCGTTGTTGAACCCGCGGCTAGCGCCTCGCGGCTCACTTCAACCCAGCGATCAACGGGTCTGGTTGTGAGCGGGAATTTCATTGACGGTGTAGAACGCGTTGCGATGCAGCAGTTCTTCCCTGTCGCGAGAACGCAGACGGGCCAGATCGAGTTCATACACGAATCCTTGGTCGAGCTTTTCGAGAGTGATCCTGGCCGAGAGACCGTCTGCGGCCAGAGAGACCGCTTTCACGCCCGGCTGCTGCTGTTCGATCTCCGGCCCGCCGTAGCCGCCGTGATACGGGTGAGTAAACCCCGAGATCGCATAGGAAGCCGTGGCGCTGCCCGTGTCTCGATCAACAGGCTTGGTGAATGTCACCTTGAATCCCTCTGGTTCGATCGTGACGCGGTTGATCTCGAACGGCATCTTGCCGCTCCATTCGAGTCGTTCGAGGGCGAACGGCTTGATGCCACGAACGGGCCAGCCGCGATTGGTCCCGCCACAAAGCAGTTTGCCGCCAGGAGTGAATTCGACGTTGAGAATTCCCGTGGAAAGGCCCTCGCGGAATGGATAGCACGCTCCCTGCCAGACACCGTTGACCTGTTCTGTCGTGGCACGCATCAGGATTGATTGCGTGTAATCGCCGAGGAACATCTGGTTTTCAAAGGGGCCGAACTTGCCCTGCGTCTGATCGACGCTGAAAGCCGTGATGGACCGGCCCATGCGGATGTACGGAAAAATGACGGCGTAGGGCACCAGTTGTTGGACGCGATTCTTCTCGGTCGCGATGCGAGTTCCTGACTTCGGCATCTCCGGAACAGGCCCCAATTCTGGCGACTGCTTGTACCACTCGAAGCTGGCCGGGTGACCGTGAAAGCTGTTCTGCGACACCGCCTTCAAACTGCAAGAACAATTCCACGGTCCCTGACTTTCGACGTAGAACATCGATCCGTGCTCATCGTGTCCGATCCCGCCGGGGCTGCGCAGGCCGCTGGCGAATGCGGTTGTCTTTCCGTCGGGCGTGACCTTAATGATGAAGCCACGGTTCAAAGCGTGTGAGTGGTAAGACTCTGACAGGCCGAGCGAGATGAACTGGTTTCCGTCCGCATCGAGCTTTGAGCCGAACGCATATTCGTGGTAATTCGCATATCCCCAGGCATCCGAGATGGTCTCAAAGCGATCGGCCACGCCGTCACCGTTGGCGTCACTGACGCGAGTCAATTCGCAACTCTGAGTGACGCGGAACGCGTTGTCTTTCCAAGTCAGCCCGAAGATCTCGTCGAGTCCTGTCGCGAACCGGTGAAACGAAGGGATTGGCTTGGCCGCATCGACTCCGTCAATCAGATAGATCTCGCCATGCCGCGTTCCCACGGCGACTCGCCGATCCGGCAGCACCGCGAAGGCTCCGGCCTCGATGACCGTATCTTTGGGCAGGGGAATGTTGACGATCGGATAATACTCACGTTCGCGTTCTTCGGTTCCCCAGCGTTCGCCAACCTCCTCGGCGCGCAGCGTTCCCAGCGCAGACATGGCGAACGGAAGCAGCAGGCCAAGAAGCGGCCTGTGATAAAGCAACGTCAGAAAACCCATCAGCCGCTGGGCGCTGGCCCACGGTTCGCCGAAAGAACCGGACGCTAGCGCGTTCCGGCTGATCGTTTTCTGGCGGCTATTTCTTGAGCGGTTCATAAACGAACTCCAGAGATGATTTGCCTTGGGGAATTTGCAGTCGCAGCAGCAGCTCGGATCGCTTCGGTTCGTCGGACAGCGATCTCAGTTTCGTTTCGGTCGGGGGAATCGTCAGACGCAGTCGGCCGCTTCGGAAGACACGCTCGGACTCCTGGAGGATGTCTCCGGTGAGTGCGCGGAACCAAACGGTTTGTGGTGTTGGCGAGTCAAATTGCAGAACGCGCTTCAGTTGCCGTTGCTCATCACTTCCCACAGCGACCGACCGATCCTCGATCGCGATCGTTCCGCTGCGGTACTGGAACGTGGGGATCAACGACTCGCCGAGGAAGTAGCCGCGAAACTGATAGCCGACATTCTTCGGATAAAGCGGATTGGGATTGGTGCGAGCCTCTTTGGTCATCACCGGCATCAGCGGCCACGGAGTTTTGTCATCGGCAAGCTGCACGAACGAAACATCCTGAGCCAGAGTGATTGGCTCGCTACTCGGATTGAAGTCCCCGGAACCTTGACCGCTCCAATTCACGCCAATGAAGTCGCCCTGCCAGATGGCTGAGAGTGTTCCGGTTTCGGCGTTGAAGGCGTAACTCAGCTTCTCTGGTAAGCCGACGGCGATCCCTCGAAAGCCAGCCACTCGACTCCGTCCGCGATACGTTTTCGCTTGATCATCGACGGTCAGTTTCGTGCTCACTCCGCGGATGCCGGACGGATCGGCGGCCGAAGTGCCGAGCGAGAGGTAGTACCAGATGGCTTCGATCTGCGTGTCGGTGTTGCCATCGAGAATCGTTTTGTGAGCGGCCACACCATTGGGCCAAGCGGTCGGCATGATGGTCCGTGGACGAAACGCGCCTGGGTTTCGCAAGTAGCTGTTGAACCAGCCGGGTTGAAGTCGCTGATACGAGGTCGGCAGGTCGATCCCTTGATTGACCAGCGCGGCCTTCCCATTGAAGTTGTGACAGGCGACGCAATTCAGCCCCTTGTCGCCCAGCAATTCTCGTCCCCCCGCGCGAAGCAGTTTCTCGCGTTCGCGTTCACTTTCTGTGCGACTCTCCGGACTCGGAATCTTCATCTCCGCCCCCTTCAAAACGTCAAGGCGACTGAAGACGGCCGGCAAGTGCTGGAGATTGGCCGTGCCATATTGCGGCATCCGAGTCGCCATGTAGTGGCGGACGCTTTCACCATCGAAGAGCACCTTCTTCATCCAGGCGGGTTGTAGCTTGGCCCCGACCAGCGTGAGCGGCGGCGGGATGCGACCGTCGTCCCCCAGTTTCAATTCGCTGCCGGCAAAGAACGGGTTGTGTGTGTCGTGGACGCCACCGAATTCATCGCGAGTGTGACAGGCAATGCAGTGAAATGCGGTCAGCGTTTTCGCCGCCAAAACTTTGTCCGAGTCGGCAGTCGGTTCTTCCCGAAGCGACGCGACGATCGCTTTGACCTGAGCCTCTTCGAGTTGGAACCGGGGACTCCGCACACTCGTCTTGGACAAACAGCCGCGAGACAGATCCGCGTTTCTCAGCGAACCAATCAGAGGAGCTGCCGCAATGCCGGGGAGTGAATGGCACGCCGCGCAGTTCAGATCCTGAAAGTATTTTTTCCCTTTCGCCACCAACGATGTTTCTGGAACCAAAGCCTTTCCCGGTTGTGGCTGTTCTCCAATCAGATAACCGGCGATCGCCAGCGACTCTGCGGGAGTCAGCTTCATGTCCGGCATTCGCCCGGAGCTTCTGACACGCAGCGGCTGAAACAGGAACTCGCTGAGCGACTTCGCGCTGTACTTGGCGGCGACATGCCCCAGTGGGACGGCCGTTGGCTTGACGGTCTTCTTCTTAGGAGCAGGATCGTCGTCGTCATCCTCGTCGTTGCGTTTTGGTTTCTGCGGCGCGTCGGCGAGTGCTTCCTTCGGACCATGACATACAACGCAGCCGACCGAGTGAAACAGCGCTTTGCCTTGCTGGCGATCAATCGGCTCGGTTGCCTCAGTCTGAAAGACGGCCTTCGACTGGGCGATCAAAAAGTGAGTCAGAGCTTCAGCGATCCGGTCTCGTTCCGCTTCCCGTTGCGACACCAACACGTCCGGCATTGTTGTCCCAGGATGGGCGGACGACGGAGATGCGAGATATCGCCGGAGGTATGCGGGTGAGATCCGCGCACCGGCTTCGGACAAATCAGGAGCCAACTTTTCCGGCAGGGAACCTCGTTGAACGCCACTGTGACACGCGGCGCAGCGCAGTTCCGAGATCAGCACATCCCCCGCCTGAGCCTGAGTGAGCGGATGGTTTCCGGGCAGAGCCGGGTCGCCAGCAGCGACAAACGAGTTGGCGATCACGAGCCAGGAAGTCATGAACCCGGAAATTCGTCTCATTGTGATTTCGATCGCTGTTGAATGACGCGGATGGTGAAGTCCGTAACCCAGAGTAGCTCGCTTCGCGAGCAACCCTGGGCTGTGAGACGCAACTCCTTCGGAGTAATGACAGGGCTCATCCCGCAAAACTTGGAACTGCTATCACGCGCAATACGACTTTCCCGACCAGTTGTTCCACCACTGCTGGAAAAGTTTCAATTGCGCTTCGGCAAAGTGTTTTTGACTGGGTGAGAGCCGATCGGATTCATTGAAGTTCAATTCATAATCCGTGTCGCCGAGCAGCACGAGCAGATACTTGTAGTACAGCACCAGGTCGGGCCCTTCGTCGAAACGGGACAACTCGGTGAGGGCCTCTTCCAGTTCTCGCGCCAATCGCCGGGCTTCGACGTCACCGGCCGCAGCCTGTTTGCAAAGCGCGATCAGGTGCAGCACTTCGCGGGGCAGGCAATTCCCGATTCCGGTGATCGCACCGACCGCACCGCAGCGAATGAAGCCATGACACACTTGCGTATCCACGCCCACCATCAGCAGGACGTTGTTGTCGGCATGAGTGATGTGCTCGGCGGCGTAGCTCAAAGAATCCGCGCCGCCGAATTCTTTGAAGCCGACGAGATTCGGAAACTCGCGCCGCAGATCGAAGAACAAGTCTGCTTTGGTCTCGAAGCCGTAGTAGGGACTGTTGTAGATCACGGCGGGCAGTTCGGGAGCCGCTGCCAGGATGCCAGCGAAGTGAGCTCGCTGAGCCGCCGGAGAAGTTCCGCGTGACATCAGGCGGGGAATGACCATTAAACCCTTCGCTCCAACTCGCTGCGCGTGAGCGGCGTGTGCGGCAGCCCGCGCGGGATTCTGAGCACCCGTGCCGACGATGACGGGGACTCCGACTTCGGTCAGCCGGCGAACACCTTCCTGGCGTTGCTCATCCGTCAGCAGCGGCCAGTCTCCCATCGAGCCGCAGTACACGACTCCATTCATACCCGCCGCCAACATGGCCTGCCCCTTCTTTACTAGGGCCGAATAATTCGGTGTGCGATCAGCGAGGCACGGTGTCATCAGCGCTGGGACACAGCCTTGAAAAATGTTTGAGTTCATCGCGTTTCCTCGCCAAAGGGTTTTCAGTGAGTGGTATCAGTTCCGTGAGTTCGCGTTCGTCGCGGGCGAAGGGCTTGCTTGATTACCGAGTGCCAGGCGGAAGGTGCTCGATCAAGTAACGAGTCATGAGCATTCGCAGATGGACCGCGGTCCCTTTGCCTTCCCTCAAGCCGTGGTCGCGATTGGGGTAGGCCATGTAATCGAAGCGTTTGCCTAGCTCGATGAGTCGATCGACGAGACCTTCGGTGATTTGAAGGTGCGTGTTGGTTTCTCCGGTGCCATGCACGATCAACAGATCTCCCCGCAGACCTTCTGCGAAATTGATTGCCGCAGCTTTGCGATAGCCTTCTGGGTTCTCGTCTCGAGTGCGCATGAAGATTTCTTGAAACCAAGCGTTGTAGAGATCCGGCTGCGGCTTTGGGGCCACCGCGATGCCGACGTGATACACATCGGGCTTGCGGAACATCGCGTTCAAGGTGTTCGAGCCGCCGCCGCTCCAACCCCAGATACCGACGCGAGACGGATCAACGAAGGAACGAGTCCGAGCCAGCTCCTTCACACCAGCCGCTTGTTCTTCCGTCGATAGCGGGCCGAGACTTCCGAAGACCGCTCGTCGCCACGCGGCTCCTTTCGGGGCGGGTGTCCCACGGCCGTCGATCGACACCACCAGATATCCAAAGTCCGCAATCATGCGATGAAACATCGAGTGATTTTGGCCGCCAGTCCAATCGTCGAGGACCGTCTGGCCGTGCGGCTCGCCGTACACAAACACGAAGACCGGGTACTTCTTCGTCGAGTCGAAATCGCGCGGCTTGATCATCCACGCATCCATCACGACCCCGTCTCCAATGTCGAGCTTCAAGAACTCGGTGGGTTGAGAAATCAGTGGGCTGACTCGACGGCGACACTCGGCATTGTCTTCCAAGACACGCACCGAGCGATGCTCAGGAAGTTCCACGAGATCGATCACCGGCGGCGAGTCGAACGTCGAATGCGTATGGAACGCCCACTTGCGATCGGGCGAGAAGTCGTATCGGTGAGTCCCCGGTTGGTCTGCGGGAGTCACTCGCTCGGCATCGCCCTTTCCATCCAGTCGAATGCGATAGAGGTAGCGTTGCGTGGCGTTATTCGGCGACGCGAAAAAGTAAAACCAGCCTCTCCGCTCATCGACCGGCCCACCAGCAATGATGTCGCTGGCGTGCTTTGTGAGCAGCGTCTGCGTCTTGCCATCGCGCGAAATTACATACGCATGTCGCCAACCATCTCGCTCGCTGAGCAGCACCAACGCTTTGCCAGCTTGAATCCAGTCAAGGCCAGCGTTGGCCGAATAACTCGCATCGACCCACGCAGGATCAGATTCCTCGCACGTCTTGATAATTGCTCCGGTTCCCGTGTTGATGAGCAAAACCTGACGAGTATCACGAAAACGGCTCAGCACTTCGATGAGCAGTTCCTCTGAGTTTCCCGCCCAACTGACGTCGGTGATATAGAAGCTGCCCGGTTCGGAAGGCAGATTCACCCAGCGTGTGGCTCCACCGTTCGCAGCGACGACTCCAATTCGCAGCGTCGGAATCGGTGTCCCGACGCGAGCAAATCGTTGGTGCGAAACCTCCGGATAGGTCGGGTCAGTCGGATGGACGATGGGGCGCAGTCGAACCTTCGAAGAATCGGATTGAACGTAGGCAATCTGTTGACCATCGGGACTCCAGCTCGCACTGACATCGTTCTCCAATGCGCCGCGGCCCTCAATCGTGGTCAGCGGGGTCGTGCGGTCGTTGGTCAGATCAAACACATAAAGATTTGGACCGCGCCCGAAGAGAAGTCGATCCCCTTTGGGAGAAAACGTGTTCTCCCAAGACAGCCGAGCGATGTCGGCCGCGATCGCTTTGAGGCCACTCGATTTCGCGTCAAAGAGCCAGTAACCAGTTTTGGCATTGGTGCTGACTCGCGCGTGCAGAAGGAACTGGCTGGCGACTGGCGACTCAACGAATTCCTGGATGACCAGTCGGTCGGACGTACCAGGGACAACGAGCTGGTCGCCGCTGATGACTGTGGAACGCTTGCCACTCAGCACGTCGTACTGCACAAGTTCTGGTTCGGCGATCCCTTTGGGTTTTTCGAGGATCAAATAGCCGGAACAGTCTCGCAGCCACTTTCCTGAAAACACAGCGGGTGCAAATTCCCGCCTGTCATAGATTGATTTCAATCGAGTCTCGGCCTCGGCCAAGATTTGTGTATTACTAGCCCGCTCGTCGGCGGCAACGACTGCACTGGCTATGACAAGCCAGCAGGTAATAAACGTAGAGACTCGACTCATTGTTGTTTCTTTCGCTGGTTGTTTCGGTTCGTGATTACGCGACTTCGACGACTCGTTTGCCGAGGACGTCCATTCGAGGCGTGATACCCAGTCCCGGATCATTGCTGGCGGACATGAAGCCGTGCTCGCGTTGCGGTGCTCCGTCCGCCGTGCTGACGGTGACGTAGCTGTTGAAGTCGGTGCTCGTGAAACGGAACTCTTCGGGAGTGCTGTGAGCCAGATGAGCAATCGCGGCCGTCGTGATGTCGCCTCCCCAACTGTCTTCCAGAGTCATAGCGATCCCCATGCTCACACAGAGGTCGCGGGCCTGCTTCGTCTTCGTCAGGCCGCCGAGTTTGCTGATCTTTAAGTTGACGACGTCCATCGCCAGATCGGCTTTGGCCCGCAGCAGCATGTCGAGGCTGTCGATATTCTCATCCAGCACGAAGGGATGATCGGTGTGACGTCGCACGGTGAGGCACTCTTCGTAACTGAGGCACGGTTGCTCGATGTAGACATCGACGTCGCGAACCGCGCGGACAACCCGCATCGCCTCGTGCTGAGTCCAGCCGGTGTTGGCGTCGGCGACGAGCCGATCGGTGGGCAGCAGCATCGCCCGGACGGCTCGGATGCGTTCGATGTCCGTGTCCGGATCGCCGCCGACCTTGAGCTGAAACCGGGTGTAACCCGCGGCTCGATAACCGGCGACCTTCCGCGCCATCTCGTCGGGCGACTCTTGCGAGATGGCTCGATACAGCCGCACGCTCTCGCCGAAGCGACCGCCCATCAGCACGCAAATCGGCAAGCCAGTCGCTTTGCCAAGGATATCCCAGCACGCGATGTCGATTCCCGATTTCACATACGGATGCCCCTTGAGCGCGGCATCCATCCGATGGTTCAACTTCATCAGTTCGCGCGGATCAAAGCCGATCAGATGCGGCCCGAGTTCGCGGAGCCCGGCTCGCACTCCTTCGGCATACGCCGGCAGGTAGAATGGCCCCAGCGGACAGACCTCGCCATAGCCGATGAGTCCGCAGTCGGTCTCGACCCCGACGATCGTGCTGTCGAACACCGACACCGACTTCCCGCCAGACCACTTGTACGAGCCTTCGACCAACGGCAGCTCAACTCGGTGAG
Source organism: Planctomycetota bacterium (assembly GCA_003669125.1). Classification (GTDB taxonomy): domain Bacteria; phylum Planctomycetota; class Planctomycetia; order Planctomycetales; family Planctomycetaceae; genus SXKJ01. The sequence goes on along the minus strand of QWQF01000014.1, from coordinate 1,837 downwards.
CAAAGATGCGTGCGATCTTCATGGGAGACGTTCCTGCTTTGCGTATGATGGATTTGAAGGGTTCAATTCTAGTTTCAGTGACCACCACTCTCTTGGCTCAGAATCGCATCGAACCGTGAATCCGCGCACAACACATCCCGAATCTGCCATGCCGCTGCACGTTCCGCAGGTGGAGGTCGCGTTGTTGGAACGGCTCTTCGACCGTTCGCCGGACGTGGCCTTTTTCGTCAAAGACGCTGCGGGTCGATATGTGGCCGTGAACGAGTCGCTGGTTGAGCGGCATGGATTGAAGAGCAAGTCGCAAGTTATCGGCAAATGCCCGCGTGACATTTGCCCCGGCGACTTTGGTCGGATTCCCACCGAGCAGGACGAGCGAGTTCTGCGGACCGGACGTCCGCTGGTGGACCATCTCGAAATGCAATGGCATCGACCGCACGACCCGGTCTGGTGCCTGACGACGAAGCTGCCGATGCTGGATGCAAACGGTGCCGTCGTTGGCTTGATCGGCTTTTCGCGCGATGTCCGCGTGACGGTCGAGCCTCACGAGATTCCCAAAAACTTCGCACGCGCCCTCGAAGAATTCGAGCAAAGTCTTTCGTCGGAGGTGACTCCCGCCTGGCTCGCGCGCCGGTCGAAACTGTCGTCTCAGCGACTGGCTCGTCTGACCAAACGGCTCTTCGGTCTGACGCCGAGCCAGTTCATCACCAAGTCGCGGATCGCGGCCGCGTCGCGGATGCTTCGCGATGCCGATCAATCCGTGGCCGAGATCGCCCACGCCTGCGGCTTCTACGACCACAGCGCCTTCACGCGTGCCTTCCGGTCCGCCACCAGCACGACACCCTCCGAGTTTCGCACGCAACTCTAGTGCAGTTTCAGAATTGATCTTCAGTGAGCCGTTGGCGATAGCCTCGGGTTTCACGCACCTGAGGCTGCCGCCAACGGCTCACGAGACTGCAATCCAATTCTGAAACTGCACGAGTCGCCCGGGTCGCGCCTGCCGATGCCGCTCGTTGAGCGTTCGCAGTAGTTCCATGCGCCCCGCGTCAATCGGCGCGGTTCGCGCCGCCTTTGGTTGAAGATGCAGCACCGGCATCCCCTCGGACCCAATCGCCGTCCCCTGATAAACCGGTGGCAACCAACCGCTCGACCAGTTCCGAGCACCACCAACGATTGGCCCTGCTTCGGCATTCCGTCGAAGTTGGTCTGCGACCGAGGCTCCGACCTGACCAGCAAGGACTTGGAGAACGCGGCGTTTCAGCTCGGCATCGAACTCGATTTCACGCCGCCGCGCACGCCGAACTTCAAAGGCACCGTCGAGTCGTTCTTCAACTCGCTCAACGACCAACTGCTGTCTTCGCTTCCCGGTCGGACCTTCCGATCTTGGGAACGCCGAGCCGTTTACAACCCGGACGAGCGGCCTTTGCTGCCGTATGCCACGCTGGTCGAGATCATTCACCTGCACCTGATCGACGTGCATTCGCAACAACGACACCCCGCCGCCACAAAGTCGCGCCTTGAAATGTGCCAGGAGAGCTCCGCTGAGTTTCCCTTCGGAATTGCCAACCGAGTGGGGTTCGGAGAGGTGCCGACTGGTCGGTTTGCCATCCGGCTGGGGTTCGGAGAGGTGCCGACCGAGCGGTTTGCCATCCGGCTGGGGCCTGGAAAGGTGCCGACCGAAGGGTTGGCCATGCCGGTCGGTTCGGGACGAGCCAACGGCCGAGTCGGCGGCTTCCAATCGTCGTAAGTACGAGCAAACCGACGTCGGTTTGCCTTCCCGGACCCGAACGGATAAACAACCACTTACCCGTTTGCCTCTCCGGACCCGAACGGATAAACG
>QWQF01000282.1 GCA_003669125.1 Planctomycetota bacterium | reverse complement strand
TTTGAGTTGAAGTTCAAACAGGAAACCGGCCGTTCTCTAATTTAACGTCGGTCCTGAGTTTTTTGTGCTACGCACCCAGCTTGAAGCAAGCCGGGCAACCCGCAGAGTAGGCCGTGATCTGTCGCCCAACGGCAGAGGTGAGCGACCGCCGCCGAGAGGAACGGTGGAGCGCACGAGGCACTTCCGAATTGCCGCCCAGCGTTCAGCCGCCGCACGCCGTGCGGAGTCTCGATGTGGCTGTGAATCTTTTCGTTTCGATAGGGCGAATGATTTTCAGCCTCGCGGGTTTCGCGTTGAAGGAAAACAAACTCTGTCGCGGGCAATAAAGCCGACTGATTCATGTAGAGCATCCCGTCCGGCCCCCACCGCAACGTGTGCAAAATGTGGTGCGTGTCTTCGGTGCCGAACCCCGACAACACGACTCGCGATTCATCCGCCTGGCCGTCGCCGTCGGTGTCCTTGAGGTGCAGCAGCTCGGTGCTAGCCGCGACGTACGCCCCGCCGTCACCCGGCTCAACGCCAGTCGGAATCAGCAGCCCATCCGCAAAGATGGTCGTCTTGTCCGAGCGGCCGTCCCCGTCGGTGTCTTCCAACACGAGAATCTTGTCGTTCGCCTTCTGCCCCGGAGCAATCTGCGGATAAATCTCCGACGCCGCGATCCATAACCGCCCCTGCGGATCAAAGTTCATCTGAATCGGCTTGTGCAACAACGGATCGGCCGCGAAGAGATTCACTTCAAAGCCATCGGCCACGATGAACGACTTCCGTTCAATCTCCGGATCAGGATCGGGGATGTCCTTGAGTTCTCGCTGGGCGAACGCGGGCGAAGCACTCAAAACCAGCAGCACCAACAGACCACCACCAAACCAAGCAGCAAGCCGAGACATGAACGATCTCGGCGAGAATGAACCAGGATGAAATTGATTGCCGTAAAAAACCATGAACGATGTTTGGCGATTGTTTTGGAAACTGGATTCTGTGAACGTGGGGCGATCCCGCCGTTTGGAAGCGTCTATCACGTGCATACGCTGGTGGATGAGTCATTGGCCGAGGATGAAGAGATCGTCTTTCAAGCCGAGACGCACGACGAATCGATCCGGATGACTTATCACGACTACGAGATCTTCGAGCATCCGTTGCGAGGAGATTTCACCGACCACGTCAAAGCGATGTGAGCGACAGAAACTTCTCGGCTGGAATCGTGGCGAGAGGATCGCTCGGAGCTACTTCGCCGCTTGCGGTTGCCGCAGGTCGGCGATGGCTTGAGTGACGCCTTCAACTCGGTTGTCGGTCAGCTTGATGTTTTTCGTTTCGGCTCCCAGCCGAATGCCGATCCGTTTGGCGGAGCCACGTTGTTCGACGATGCGGTTCTCGATCAGTTCAATCGATTCGGTGCCGCCTTGGATGTCGATGCCGACTCCCTCGTCGCCGCCGCTGTTGGTGATTTCGTTCCGCTCGATGCGATTGCGATGGCCGGCGAACGACGGGCCACGTTCGGGGCGGAAGAGGACTCCGGTCACGCCGCTGTTCTTGATGACGTTGTCGCGGACGATGTTGTCGGTGTCGCGATGGCCGATCGAGACGCTGGCCGTACGGATTCCTTCGATCGTGTTTTTTTCGGCGAGGCCGTACTTCACGCCCCAGCAGAAGAAAATGCCGATGTTGCAGCGTTCGATGCGGTTGTTGCGGATCAACGGCCGTTGCGAGCCGCTGCCGGGATGCAGGCCGAGGTCGGCGTTGTCGTGGCTGTGGCAGTTCTCGACGACGACGTCGTGGCAAATCTGCCAACTGATTCCGTCACCGTTGTTGTTGCGAGCCTCGACGCCGCGCATCGTCATGCGGTTGCAGTCTTGCAGGAAAATGCAGCCGGAGTAATTGCCGTCGAAGTGATCGTTCTTCTCGCGGTTGCCGTCGAGCGTGATGTTCTCGATGACGCAATCGCTGATGAACTCGCCGCTGATCAGCGGGAACGACGTAGCGATCGTCGGATCGCCCCCTTGCCAAACGTTTTCACGCAGAGCCTTGTCGAGCTTGAAGCGATTGCCAGTCCGCGCCACCAGCGTCCGCTTGAGCACGGTCGGTCCACCGTTGTGCGGATTTTTGGTACGGATCACCACACCGTCGCCGACGCGGAAGCCGCTCGCGTCGTCGAGCGTGACTTCCTGGTCGTACCAATCCGAATCGACGACCAGTTTCGTTTTCGTGCTCGGCTCTTTGATGAGCACCGACTCGGCCCCGCTGCCGACGATTCGCACTTTCGACGCGAGATAAACCGAGTTCCGCAGGCGGTACGTCCCTGGCAACACCTTGACCGTCCCACCGCCCAGCCGCGCAACGGAATCGACGGCTGCTTGGAGAACCTTCTCGGTGGAGCCGATCAAGTCGCCCTCTTTGTTGCCGATGGTGATCGTCACACGCTCGTCCCATTTTGGTTCGACGACCGAGTCGCCGGAGGTGGCTCGCGGGGTTGTGACCTTCGGGCGGCCATCGTCATCCGCCAGTAACCATTGAGCAGCGAGCATCCCGCAAGTGGCCAGCAAGAACGAGACGCAACGCGTGAGCAGTCGTTGAGACATCTTGGACTCCGGGATTCAAGAGAAGTCGTGCTGAGGTCAACCGCCGATGGAATACATCGCGCGCTTCGGTTGGATGAACCGGGCGGTGTTGATTTGGTGTCCTTCCCACTTGGCCGTGACGCAGGCTTTGATGGCGGCGGCGATGTCTGCGTCGGTTCCGCTACCGCGCAGCAGGTCGCGGACATCCGTCTCTTCGAGGCTGAACAGGCAGTTGCGAATTTTTCCGTCGGCGGTGATGCGGAAGCGGTCGCAGTTCATGCAGAACGGCTGGCTGACGCTGGCGATGAAACCGACGCGGCCGATGCCGTCCTCGAAGACGAACTCGGTGGCCGGCGCGTGCGGGTTTTGATCGGGGATCGGGATCAGCGGCATGATCTCCGCCGAGAGCCGCTCGATGATTTCGTGAGCGAACAGGACTTTGTCGCGCTCCCAGGCGTTGTCAGCGTCGAGCGGCATGAACTCGATGAACCGCAGTTCAACGCCCGTCTCACGAGCAAACTTCCCGAACGGGACGATCTCGTCCTCGGTCATGCCGCGCACTGAGACCGCGTTGATTTTGACCGGATCGAAGCCAACTCGCTGAGCGGCTTGAATCCCTTCGATGACCTGTTCGTAGCCCTCGCGACGCGTGATCTCTTTGAACTTCACCGGATCGAGCGCGTCGAGTGAAACATTGATCCGCCGCAGGCCGGCGTCCCACAACGCTTGAGCTTGCTCGGCCAGCAGGATGCCGTTGGTCGTGATGCCGATGTCATGCACGCCGTCGATCGCCGCGATCATCGCCACCAGTTTGTGCAGGTCGCGACGCACGAGCGGTTCGCCGCCGGTCAGCCGCACCTTGTTGACGCCCAGGCCGACGCAGATGCGGGTGAAGCGTTCCATTTCTTCGAACGTCAGCAGATCTTTGCGATCCATGAACTGCACGTTCTCCGCGGGCATGCAGTAGAAACACCGGATGTTGCAGCGGTCGGTGACGCTGATGCGGAGATTGGTATGTTCGCGGCCGAACGAATCGACCAGTTGTGCTGCCATGACTCGATTGCTTTCTGCCTACTGCTTTCTGCCTACTGCCTCATCCGTCCCCGGATGCACCCATTCGGTGCTGCCGTCGCTCCAGTTTTCTTTCTTCCAGATCGGCACGACTTCTTTCAGACGGTCGATCAGGAATCTTCCCGCGTCGAACGCCTGATGTCGATGGGGACAACTCACGGCCACGGCGACGCTGACATCGCCGAGTTCCAAATGTCCCAGCCGATGCACGATTCCCGCCTCAATGACAGGCCAGCGAGAGCGGGCGTCGGCTTCGAGTTCCCGGAGTTGTGCTTCGGCCATTTCCGGGTAGCCATCGTAATCGAGCGCGAGGGTTTGACGACCGTGAGTCATCTCGCGAACCGTGCCGAGAAACAGCACGACGGCACCGGCCTGAGTCGATCGAACCGACTCGGTCAGCGCGGCGAAGTCGATGGGGGCGTGGGTGAGTTGAATCATCGGTGGGAATTTTATCAGCCGCCGCTGACGGGTGGAAAAGCAGCGAGGTCCGTGCGGCCGGCGACTCGCGTGGTGGGGGCAGCGTAATCGTTGCCGACTGCGATGAGCAGGCTCGGCAAGATCGGTTGCAGTGCAGGGACTTGCTCGCCGAGAACGACTCGCAGATCGGCGGCGGTTGCGGATTCCGCGAGGTCGAGTTCGAGAGTCGGTGCCCCCGCCAAATCGCGGGCGCGGGCAAACAGTTTGACAACCGTTTTCATGTGATGACAAGTTTCTTGGTGGCTCGCTGGAGGCGTTGGCGAATCTCCGGCATCAGCCCGTAGGACAGCGCGAGCAATTTCAACGGGTGCAGAGTCGGAATGGTTGAGCCTTGTTCCATCTGCATCTTGCAACTGCTGCACTCGGTGAGGCCGATGTTGACGTCGGTGGTGCGCATGTGCTCGATGAGATCGTGGCCGATGCGCAGCGACGTGTCGAAGTTCTCTCGCGTCAGGCCGAACGCGCCGGCCATGCCGGAGCAACCTTTCTCGATGGCGAAGACTTCCAATTCGGGAATTTGCTCCAGCAGCTTGAGCACTGGGCTGCCGTGGTGCAAGGCTTTCTGATGGCACGGGGTGTGGTAGGTTGCTGTCAACTTCAGTGGGCCGAAGTCTGTTTTGAGTTGGCCCTTGGCGAGCAACCCTGCGAGGAAGTCGGTCGCCTCGACGACTTGATCGGCGACGACCTGCACGTCGGGGTGGTCGAGCAGTCGTGGGTACTCGTGCTTCAGACAGAGGGCGGCGGCCGGTTCGGTGCAGATGATCGGCACGCCCTCGCGGGCGAGTTCCGACAGCTCACGGATGTTTTTCTCGGCCACCTTGCGAGCGGCACCGAGGTCACCGGCCGAGATCATTGCCATGCCGGAGACGGTTTGATCTTCCGGGAGATGCACGCGCACGCCGTTGTGTTCGAGAATCGCCAGGAACGCTTGGCCGAGTTCCGGGTCGTGGTAGTTCGCGAAGTGATCGACGAAGTACACGACGGGCCGATCCTTGCCGAAGTCGTGCGGAGTTTCGGTCAGCTTGCGCGGGACCGAGTCCAGTAGCGGCTTGCGAGCGAACGTCGGCAGCTTGCGTTGCCGATGAATGCCGACAACCCGTTCCAGCAGCCACCGCAAGGCCGGGTTGTTCAAGCCCCAATTCACGAACCAACTCAGCAGGCAGCCGATCGCGCCGAATGAGTACGCTCGGGACAGAATCCAGTGAGAACGATCGAGGCCATGTTCCACGACGTTGGCCGCTTTCGCCTCGATCATCATCTGCGAGACGTTGACGTTTGCGGGGCATTCCAACTCGCATTGCTTGCAGTTGAAACACAGGTCGGCAATCCGCTTCATCTCCGTAGAGGCGAATTCTTGCGGCGAAACATGCCCGGTCAGAAAATTGCGGACGATGTTCGCTTTCGCTCGCGGAGAAGCCTCCTCGGTCGGATCGACATGAAAGAACGGGCACATCCGCAGATCGAGGGATTGGGTGCGGCACATGCCGCAGCCATTGCAGTTCGCCGCTTGAGTCAGCAGTTCGTCTGGCTTCCACTTCAAGTGCAACTCGATCAGCGGCGGGTCTCCCGATACCGCCGCTGACGGCCGGAGGTTCTTGACCGTCAGGTGTGGATCGTCGCTGACGATCTTGTTCGGGTTCATCAAACGAAGAGGATCGAAGACATCCTTAACCTGCTGAAAGACTCGATACAGCGAACCGTACTGCGAACGGAGAAAGCTTGTGCGAGAAAGTCCGTCGCCGTGCTCACCACTGATCGTGCCGCCAACTTCGAACACCGATTGGTACAGGTCGCGTGCGAGTGCTTCGATGCGAGGGCCGTCGGCCGGAGTCGGATTCGGAAGGAATGGCCGCAAGTGAATCTGTCCCGCCGCCGCGTGCGAATACAGCGAGGCGATGACCTCGTGCTTTTGCAGGACTCGTTGCATGCGGCCGAGAAACTCGCGGAGCTTTTCCGGCGGGACCGCGAACGCTTCGACGAACGGCTGCGGACGGATCGCCCCCTTCACCCGATTGAGATGCGGCACGACTTTGCGCGGCAGCGACCAGAGCAGTTCCGCAGAGTCATAATCGTACGCGTCCGCGGCCAAGTGCCCACCGAAGCGTTTCGCCGTCTCGACCGCGAAGCGAATGCGGTCCCGAGCTTGAGTTTCGCTGAAACCGGTTTGCTCGACGATCAACGCCGCCTCGGCGGTCGGTGGAATGATGTGCGTGAAGAAGGCATCGGCCTCGCGAGCCAGCGTCAGCAACCGTCGGTCGAGCAAGTCGCACGCGCTGGGAAGCTGATCGCTCAAGGCGTGAACCGCATCGACGGCTGCCTCCAAGCTGGTGAACAGCAGTAAAGCGACTCCGCGACCAGTGGGCAGCGGAGCCGTGTGCAACGTCGCCGCCGTGAATAGGCCCAGCGTCCCTTCGGAACCAACCAGCAACCGCGCGGCATGCAGATGCGTGCGAGACAACACGCCGCGCAGAAAGTATCCGGAGCAGTTTCGCGGGATTGGTGGTTGCTTCTCGCGAATGAGGTTCTCGCCCTCCGACAAAATCCGAGCCAGGCGACTGACGAGTCCCTGTCGAATCTCCGCCTCGGTCAGCTTCAGGCCCGCGTCGCTGCTTCCCAACAACGAGGCCGCCAGAGCGGTGACGCTGTCCGTCACGGCACCGAGCGGATCGCTGAGCAAAGTCTCGACCACTGGCTTGCCGACGTCCCGCGACGACACCTCCGCTTCGAGCGGTTCGTTGCCGAATTCAACGCACTGGCCTCCGGGCAGAACAACTTCAATCGAGCGAACGTGGTCGCGCGTCGAACCGACACGCATCGAGCGCGATCCCGCCGCATCGGTCGCCAACATGCTGCCAATCGTCGTGACCGCAGGGTTCGACGGGTCCGGCGGAAAGTAGCGGCCCTGTTCACGCAACACGCGATTCAGATCGTCGAGTACGACACCCGCTTCGACACGCACGGTGTCGGGACCGATCTGCTCGATCTTCGTGAGATGCCGCGAGCAATCAACGATCAGTCCGCGCCCCAGAGCCCCGCCCGTCACGCTGGAACCCGCTCCGCGTGGGATCAGCGGAATCTTTTTCTCAGCCGCGTACTTGGCGAGCGTGATGACATCGTCACGGCAGGACGGGAACGCGACTCCCAGCGGTTCGATCTGATACCAACTGGCATCACTGGCAAACATCGCGACCGTGAGCGCATCACAGACGATCTCGCCCGCGAATACGCCCGACAAGTCCTCGACGATGCGCTGCCGCTGGTCGTCCAAAAGTCATCTCTCCAGGAATTCCAAAACTCGAAATCCGAAGAGGGACTTGGTCAAGCTTCGAGTTTCGAGTTTCGGTTTTCGGGTTTCTGTCCCATCTCTTCCAGCCGAATCGCCTCTTGCCGGTAACGTTCGTGCGTTTCGAGATTGAAGTAGCGATGCCGTCCCTCGAGCGGTGTGTGACGGTGCCGAGAGCCGCACCGATAACAGACCAAGACGTCACGAAGCAAAGTGTAGAGCACCCCATCCACCAACGCGAACAGCAGCAACACGCCGAGCCACGACTTCGGCATCATCATCCACCAAAAATAGGTGCTGACCAAAACCTCGATCCCGACGATCACCGGTCCCAATCGCTGCGGAAAATCCTTCTGCCGCCACAAGTCCTCGCAACCGCACACGACACAATTGACTGGCTCGGACGCCGCACGATTCGCCTCCGCCACCGGCCGCTGCCAGGAGCACTGCGAACAACGAAGTTGCTCCGTCTGAGCGACCACCTCGCTGACACCGGTGACGTGACACGACGGACATTCAAAGACGATCCACATGAAGCAGTCTCAAATTTCAAATCTCGGATTTCAAAACGGCAACTTCGTCTGACTGAGCAGCAACGCCGCGGTCATGTCTCCGATGAATGCCAAGATCACGCCGACGAACAACACGCCGGTCGCCGCCTGCGTGTTGCGGTACTTCAAGATTCGCCAAACCATCAGGCTGACCACGATCGGCCCGATGACTCCCGCCAGCCAACGCAGGCCGAGCCACGCTTTCGGCACAGCCGCCAATCGTGAGTTGGTCTCGGCGGAGTCGAACACTCCACCCCACAGCATCAGCACGACCGCAGCGGAAACAATCAGACGCAGCACACCTGCGATTCCCAAAAATAGATTGAGCCGCTTCAGCGGTTCAATCGACATCGTTGGCGTGGTCAGATACCAGTGACCCAGCAACATGCCCACAACGGTGCTCCCCAAGACCGCTGCCCCAGCGAACTCCGACGCGACCTCGATCAGCGGATGACTTGCTGACGATGCGGCTGAATTCACGACGCCCACACTCGCGTCATGAAGGTCGATGGCGAAGCGAGGAATCAGAACTGGGGCAAAGATCAACGCGGTGGAGACAAACAGCACACCAAAACCGATTCGTTCCGCACCGGTACGGCGTTCCAAAGTCCACAACACCGAGCCGAAAAATCCTAAGACGGCGATCAAGACCGCCGGAGCGCTCGCCAGAAACAGGACCGACGCAATGAACGTCGAATGAGGTGGCTCGGCAACGGATCGGAGCTCCATGCCAACCGTCAGTGCCGCGAGCACTCCCAAACCCATGACCACCAGCATCTGAATCCGGAAAAATCCGGAGGTCACTTGGCGGCGCGGCATCAGCGCCCACATCAGGCTCATGCCGCAGATCAGACGCAATGCAAACTGAGCAATCATTCCGCCAACTACCTCTGATTGATCAGCGACATGACTTCGGCGCGGCTGGATTGATTCGTCAGGAACAAGCCGCGAACCGCGCTGGTGATCGTAATGCTGCCAGGCTTCTTGACGCCGCGAATCGACATGCAGGAATGCTCGGCCTCCAGCACGACGACGACTCCTTTCGCATCGAGTTCCTTGTGCAGCAAATCGGCAATCGTGTGCGTCATCCGCTCTTGAACTTGCGGCCGGCGCGAGACCTCTTCGACGACGCGAGCCAGTTTGCTCAGCCCCGCGATCTTGCCATTGGGCAGATAGCCGACGTGGGCCTTGCCGATGAACGGCAGCAGGTGGTGCTCACACATGCTGTTGAAAGTGATGTCACGCACGAGTACCAACTCGTCGTAATCTTCCGTGAAGACTTTTTGCAGGTGCCGAGCCGGCTCGGAATGCAGGCCGGAGAACAACTCAGCGTACATTCGGGCGACTCGGCTAGGCGTATCGAGCAATCCTTCACGGTTCGGATCTTCGCCGACCGCCGCCAGAATTTCTCGAACAGCACGCTCGATCCGCGGCAGGTCAACAGGGGAAATTTGTTCTGAAGCGTCACTCACGATGTTGGTTCCACAGAAAAAGAACGCCGTCGGATCGGGCTTCCGTTCCGACGGCGAGTAAAGTCGGCGAGGATTGTAGGTCCGCCCTTGTTCGACCGAAAGCCGATGGCTGATCGCCGTCGGCGGTTCTCCCAAACCTTTCATTCTGCCAACTGGCATTGGTTGGGCTTTGGACCACCACTAGAATCCGCCGCCTCTCAGATTGGCCTTTGACGACAAGGATTTCATCGTGCGGATTGCGTATCTCGACTGCGTTTGCGGTATCAGCGGCGACATGACTTTGGCGGCGCTGATCGACGCCGGCGCAGACCTCGAAACGATCGTGCGCGGCATTGATTCGCTCGGCCTGCCGGACGTGAAACTGCACGTCGAGACGGTCGTCAAAGGTGGCTTCCGAGCGTTGCAGATCGAAGTCGAACACCCAGAACAGCATGCTCACCGGCACCTTGCCGACATCACCAAGCTGATCGAGGGTGCCGAAGAACTGACCAAGTCGCAAAAGAAGCTCACGCTCAAAATCTTTCAGCACATCGCCGAGGCCGAGGCCCGCGTGCATGGCACGACGCTCGACAAGATTCATTTCCACGAAGTCGGCGCGATCGACTCGATTGTGGACATCGTCGGCGCGGCGATCGGATTTGATCTCCTCGGCGTCGATGAAGTCATCTCCAGTCCGGTGCCGACGGGCCGCGGACGCATCGAAATCGCTCACGGCATCTGCCCGGTTCCTGCTCCCGGCACGGCCGAGTTGCTCAAGGGCATCCCGCTGGTCGATCTGCCGATCGAGGCCGAACTAACGACGCCGACCGGTGCGGCGATTTTGAGAGCGCTCGTCACACGGTATTCGGCCTTGCCGCCGATGACCGTCGAAGCGATCGGCTACGGAGCCGGCGGTCGCGACTTCCCCGACCGAGCCAACCTCCTGCGGCTGTTCGTCGGCGAGAGCACAACGCTGCCGGAATCCGACGAAGTCATCCAGCTCGAGACAAACCTGGACGACGTCTCGCCAGAAGTCATCGGCTATACGAAACAAAAACTGTTCGAGGCCGGCGCGGTGGAAGTCTTCACGACGCCGATCCAGATGAAAAAGAATCGCCCCGGTGTGCTGCTGAGCGTCCTCTGCCGACCGTCTGACATCGACCAGATGGAAGAAATCATCTTCACCGAGACCGCGACGTTCGGCATCCGCCGCTCGCTGATGCAACGCTCGAAGCGGGCTCGGCAGTCGTGCGTCATCGAGACACCGATCGGCCAACTGCACGGCAAGCTCGGCTGGCGTCACGGCGAACGTCCGCTGTTCACACCCGAATTTGAATCGTGCGCGAAGATCGCCTCTGAACGCCGAATTCCCATTCGAGAAGTCTATCGCACGGCCGAACAGGCTTTTGCCGAGCACCTGGAAACCGTCTTCGAGCAGCACGATCACGACCATGATTGCAGCCGCGATCACGACCACGATGACAGCCACGATCACGATCACGACGTCGGCCATTCTCAGGATCACAGTCACGATCATGATGGCGGCCATCAGCACGATCATGACCACAGCCACGATCACGATGCCGGACATGACCACGATCACAGCCACGATCATGATCATGATCAGGGGAA
>QWQF01000308.1 GCA_003669125.1 Planctomycetota bacterium | reverse complement strand
CAAATCGGCTCGTGTGTGTGTCTGCACGCGGTAGCTGCGTTCGACGGTGCGGAACATGCGATCCTGCACTTCCGTCGGCCGGAACCAACGACGCGCCCGGCCATCCGGCAACGTCAGATTCAAATTCACCCAGGCGTTCGTTCCGAAGACCGGATCATCCGACGCGGTAAGGCTGACTCGCGCACCGTCGGTGACGTTGGCCTCCAGTCGCACACGCGGACCAGCAGCGACTTCATCGGTCTTGGCATCCAGCCAGTAGCCGCCGACATAACCCGACACGCCGTAGCGTCCCAACAACGGCAACGGCCCGCCGATCTCCGCATCGAATCCACGATAGGCCGACTCGGTCACCTGGCGCTGATTGATGAGCAGGCTCGAACCTTGGAAGAACGGACTACCGACATTCGCGTTGCTGATCAAATTCGATTCGGTCCCAAACGGAATGTAGCCGTTGGCTCGGAAGTCAATCCAATTGCCAAGCGACTCGAAACTGACGCCCGCTTGTTGATAGGTGCGCTGATGACCTTGGTCGTAGTCCACCCAGCCGGAGATGCCATACAGACGGTTGATGTTCGGGTCATACGATCGGAATCCAAGACCGGCGCTGGCCGCGCCTTGGCCGAGTTGCGTCACGACGCCGCGGCCGTCGATGAACAACACGTCGTTCTCGGAGCCCATCAAATACGGCAACAAGAAGTTGAAGTTGGTATCGTTGTCGGCCACGCCCAATCGGTCACCAAGAAACTGGCCGATGTCGAAACGCGGCCCCACTGAGTCGCGACGCGAATTCCTCAGCGTGTCCTGCAGTTGAGGCAACGCCGGCGGCATGGGCCGCTGGAAGTTGTAGCCCGCATCAAGCGGCATGTACGGAGACGGACTCAACGGGGCAAAGCCCTCCGAAGTCGGCACTCCTGCCGCTCCCGGCCCGGCCGCGCCGTTGCCAACTCGCGATACGCCTTCTTGGGCATGCGTCTGAGGCAGCGAAGCCGCTCCAGACAACGCCGAGAACAGCAGCAGATTCCGCCAGAATCTCGCACGCTTCATGTTCATGGGTCGTTCCACTCAGTTCCGATGGGGGTCGGGGCTTGTTCTGTCCGCATCATGTTTTGACCCACCGCCGCCAGCTTGTTGGGCTGAAGGGAAGTGGTTCAAACTCGACTTTTGGCGGACGCGCCGTCGGACAAAGACATGGTGACTCTGCCGGTTATGACGGTTACTCAGAGTTTTCGGCCTGATTGATTGGCGAAGTTGAGAGGAAACGGCGCGGTCCTGTGAAACTTTTCCGATTCCGCAGAGCTTGCCGGCGATCCAAGTCTGTCCGCTCGACGCAACACACGACCGATTTGGCGTTTAGCTGCCATTGGGCTTCGCAGCACTCGCCGCACGACGACAGCACCCCCCAAGGTCTACGAATTGCCGCTTTTGACAAACGACCCTGTGGCCGGTGAATCCGCTCGCCGGAAGCCAACCTCCCGCATCTGCGATGCTTGAGCGACAAGCCAGACTCTTGCGAGAAAAAAGAGATGCGTCCCAGCCGGGAATTTTTGGAGTGCGCTGTGTATCTTGTTCACCGTCCCGAAGCGACCAAATGAATCCACCGCAGGTCGTCTGCGAGTCGGCCTTCGGAGCAGTTCAAACAACAGGGGAATGAATAATGAAAAAGTTGGCAATGTTGCTGGGATGTGGCTTGATGGCGTTGGCAATCGGATGTGGTGGCGAAACCGCCCCGACGAATCCAGCTCCGGCTCCAGGAGCCGCTGGTGCCATGGGACCTGGTTACAAGGAAAAGATGGAAGGTGGCGCCGCTGCTCCGGCTGGTGACGCCGCTGCTCCCGCAGGCGAGAAGAAGGAAGGCGACGCTCCGGCTGAGAAGAAAGAAGATGCTCCAGCCGAAAAGAAAGAAGACGCTCCGGCCGAGAAGAAGGAAGAAGCCGGCGAGAAGAAGGAATAGTGGTCTTGAATCGACGCTCCGTGAAATGAAGACCTTCGAGTTGAAAAGCTCGAAGGTTTTTTCATTGGCGGACGAGCGTTGGCTAGGCCTGCTCGAATCACAATCCATTTCCAGGTCGTCGTGAAACTTGCCGTTCTCTAGCCGACGGAGTGCAATGCCGCGACTTGGCCAATGTGGCTGAGCGAGCCACGCCATTCAGTCACCTTCGATGAGGGCACCATGAGACGACATCTTGCGCGGGATTGCAGACGATGGATCGCAGGTCTTCTGTGCGGAGCGTTCGCTTTCGCATCGCTCGGCTGGACTGACGAGCCCGATCAGATTCCAGGGACGAAGAAACTCGTGATGTCCGACCCGCTGGACGTCGTGATGGTCAACGGCATCGACAAGTTCGCGTTGCGAGAGTTGGAAGAATCGCCGAAACGCCGCGAGGCGATGTGGAAGCGGGATTACTCTTCGGCAGAGGCGTACTCAAAAAGCGTTTCCGCGAACCGGCAGCGGTTCCTCACAAACATCGGCGCGGTCGATCCGCGAGTGGCGAATTCGACGATCGAGTTTCTCGTGACCACCGAGCACGGCTCAAAAGTCGCCTCCGGTGACGGCTTCGACGTTCATGCGGTGCGCTGGCAAGCGTTGGCAGGTGTGACTGCCGAGGGACTGCTGTTGCAACCGACGAAAGAGGTCAAAGCTCGCGCGGTCGTCTTGCCGGATGCCGATTGGACTCCCGAACAATTCGCGGGTCTCGTGGCAGGCGTCGATCCGAAATCGCTGATCGCGAAGCGGCTCGCGGAGAATGGCGTGCAGGTGCTGATCCCGACGCTCATCAGCCGCGACGACACGTTTGCTGGCAGCCCGTACGTCGCGTTCACGAATCAGTCGCACCGCGAGTACGTCTATCGCATGGCCTTCGAGATGGGCCGGCACGTCATCGGCTACGAAGTGCAAAAGGTGCTCGCGGCGGTCGATATCTTCACGCGACTGAACACCACCGACAAACGAGACTTGCCGATCGGCGTGGCCGGCATCGGCGAGGGGGGCTTGTTGGCGTTGTACTCCGGTGCGGCCGACCCGCGCATCGACGCCGTGTTGGTCTCCGGCTACTTCCAGCAGCGCGAAGCGGTTTGGGAAGAGCCGATTTATCGCAACGTCTGGGCGTTGCTCACCGAATTCGGCGACGCGGAACTCGCGAGTCTGATCGCTCCGCGGTCGCTGGTCATCGAAGCGGCAGGGATTCCTGAATCAAAGGGGCCAGCCGCTCCGAAACAGGGACGCCGAGGCGGTGCCGCTCCCGGCAAGATTCAAACGGCGACGTTGGCCTCGGCGCGATTGGAAGTGGATCGAGCGAAGCCGCATTTCGAGAAGCTCAAAGCCGGCGACAAGCTCTTCTTCCGAGCCAGTGGCGAAGGGGACGGCCCGGCCGGCACGGACGTCGTAGTGACGGAATTTCTCAAAGGCTTGAGCATCGCGCAGCTCGCCGCATCCGGCAAGGAATTGTCGGACGTGAAGGTCTTCACGGACGTGAGCGCTCGGCAACAAAGCCAAATCAAAGAGATGACCGTCTTCACACAGAATTTGTTGCGGCTCAGCCCGAAGGTGCGCGATCAACTTTGGTCGAAGGCGAAACGATCATCGGTCGCCGACTGGGTCGCAACCGCCGACGAACTGCGGCAATTCGTCTACGCCGAGATGATCGGCAAGCTGCCGGAACCGACGATGCCGCTCAATCCGCGTACGCGCCTCTTCACGAACATTGAGCCGAACATGCCGTACAAGGCGTATGAAGTGGTGCTCGACGTCTACCCGGACGTGATCGCCGGCGGAGTGCTGCTGATCCCGAACGATCTCAAACCGGGCGAGAAGCGACCGGTCGTCGTTTGCCAGCATGGACTCGAAGGCGTGCCGGTGGACACGATTCGCAAAGACGTGGACGGCTTCAAGTATTACTCGGCGTTCGCGTCAGAGCTGTGCAAACGTGGCTTCATCACCTACGCACCGCAGAACCCGTATCGCGGCCAGGATCGCTTCCGCACGTTGCAGCGGAAATCGAATCCGCTCAAGCGGTCGCTGTTCAGTTACATCATTCCGCAGCATCAGCGGACGCTGGATTGGCTCGCCTCGCTGCCGTTTGTGGATTCCTCGCGGCTGGCGTTTTACGGATTGTCCTACGGCGGCAAGACGGCGGTGCGTGTCCCGCCCATGCTCGTGCCGAGCGACAAGCGGCCGGGCTACTGCCTCTCGATTTGCTCGGCCGACTACAACGAGTGGGTCAAGAAGAACACGTCCGACGAAGACGGCTACAGCTACGTGTTCACACCCGAGTACGAAATCTTCGAGTGGAACATGGGGCACTTTGCGAACTACGCCGAGCTGTCGTACCTGATGACTCCGCGACCGTTCATGGTCGAGCGGGGTCACGATGACGGCGTCGCCCCCGACGAATGGGTCGCGTGGGAGTTCTCGAAAGTCAAACGCCACTACGACAAGCTGGGCATCGGCGACCAGACGGAGATGGAGGTCTTCAACGGCCCGCACAAAATCAACGGCGTGCAGACCTACGAGTTTCTGCACCGGCATCTGAAGTGGCCGAAGGCGAAGTAGCGCTGTCGCGGAGCGACAGGACTACTTCACTCGCAAGTGCTTGTTGAGTTCCCAATAGACGTGTGCGGCCTGCGGCAGGATGAGCTTTCCCATCGCCAGACGCACTGCGTTCGTCGAGCCCGGAATCGCGAAGAGCACTCGGTTCTTCGCGATGCCGGCGAGGGCACGGCTCATCATCGCGGCCGGGCCGATCTCTTGGTACGACAGCATTCGAAACAACTCACCGAATCCATCGAGTTGCTTGTCGAGGATCGAAGTCAGCACCTCGATTGTCGAGTCGCGTGACGCGATGCCGGTGCCGCCGTTGGTGATGACGACGGCGATTTCCGGATCGGCCAGGCACTCTTGCAGAGTCGTTTTGATCTTCACGCAATCCTCTTTGAGGACTCGATAATACGGCACCTTGTGGCCAGCTTCGGTGAGCGCGTTCTTGATGAACTTGCCGCTCATGTCGGTGGCGTCATCGCGTGTGTCGGACAGCGTGATGACCGCAAAGCCCAATGAGCCAACGTGCGAGGCTGCGGCGGCATGGTCCTGAAAGCTCGATTCGTTTGGCATAGCGTCCTCGGCAGATTGGAATGTGCGTGTCGGAGTGTCGTCGTTGAGCGTGAAGTTTCAACCCTGCTGTGATCGAGTGACTTGCCGTCGCCTGCGAACTCGACACACTGCTTTTCGTCGCGAATCACATCGAGGATTGTCATGGATCACCTGCTGTCAGGCGTGCATCAGTTTCAATCGCAAGTTTTTCAGCGCGAGCGAGACTTCTTCGACAAGCTCGTCGCGGGGCAAACTCCGAGCGCGTTGTTCGTGACCTGTTCCGATTCGCGAGTCGATCCGAACCTCATCACGCAGTCTGGTCCGGGTGAACTGTTTGTGTTGCGGAACGCCGGCAACATCGTGCCGCCGCATGGAGCCTCGAACGGTGGCGAGGCGGCGACCATCGAGTATGCCGTCGCGGCGCTCGGAGTGCGCGACGTTGTCATCTGCGGGCACTCGGGTTGTGGAGCCGTTCAAACACTGCTTCATCCAGAGAAGGCGGCGACCATGCCGCTCGTGAGCCGCTGGCTCCAACATGCCGAGACGACGCGGCGAATCATCGCCGAGAATTACACACACGCGACCGGCGACGAACTGGTCGAGATCGCCGTCCAGGAACATGTCCTCGTGCAGATCGAGAACATTCAGACGCACCCCGCCGTGGCGGTTAAGTTGCAACGCGGCGAACTGACTCTGCATGCCTGGGTATATCACCTCGAAACCGGCGAGGTGCTGTCGTACTCGCCCGAAGATGGCCGATTCGAACCGCTCAATGCCGCCGATCCGGCCGCGTCTGCGAAACGGGTCATGGACAATCCGATGCTCCGAAAATAAATCGGCCGACTCTGACAATCAACAAAAACAGCCCGGTGACGCTGTCGTCGCCGGGCTGTTCTGGTTTGATCGGCTTGTCCGTCGCTGCTCAAGCCACGGTCGACAATTCCGGAATCGGCTTGCCATTTTCGACCATGAAAACGGGCCGGCCGCCTTGGTTGATGAACTGCGTTTGCTGCTCAATACCGAGCACGTCGAAGACCGTGGCCATCAAGTCCTGTGGCGTGATCGGGCGGGTCTGCGGACGAGTCACTTTCGAGTCGGACTCACCAACGACTTGTCCCATTTTCAGTCCGCCGCCGGAAAGGGCGAGCGTGCTGAGCGGAGCCCAGTGATCGCGGCCAGCATTGCGATTGATCTTGGGGGTGCGGCCGAATTCACCGCTGACGACCAGCAGAATATTTTCGCCCAAGCCACGCTCTTGCACGTCTTGCACGAACGTCGCGACGGCGTGATCCAGCATCGGCGCGCGGCCCTTCATGCTTTGCAAAATGTTGCCGTGCATGTCCCAGCCGCCGTAGTTCAGCGTCACGAAGCCACAGCCTTTCTCACACAGGCGGCGAGCGATCAGCAGTTGCTCGCCCAGACCCTTGCCGTAACGAGAGACAACCTTGTTGTCCTCCTTCTTGAGGTCGAAGGCATCGGTCGCGTTGCCGAGCACCAGGTTGAAGGCTTGCTTCTCAAAGGCGTCCAGGCCAGTCATCAGTCCGGTTCGATCCGCGTCGCGCTGGAACGTATCAAAGCCTTCGAGCAACGCGCGGCGATCTTCGACTCGTTCGAGCGACGTTCGCAACGACATGTTCGTCTTGGCTTGGTTGTTCGTTCCGAACGGTGCGTAGGCCGTGCCGAGGAACGCCGGGCCATCGGCTCCGATGCCGTCCAGTCGGACGTACGTCGGCATGCCGGTCTCTTTGTGGTTCGCTCCGCGCACGCGAGCGGTGATGGAACCGAGCGACGGCCGACTCGGCTGGCCACCGTTGTCGACCATGCGGTTGTCGTAGCCGGTCATCAGAAAATGTGTGCCTCCGCCGTGTCCGCTGTTCGTGTGCGCGAACGATCGCACGAAGGCGAAGTGCTCGGCCTGCGTGGCGACCTTCTCGAACTGTCCGCCGATCGTGACGCCGGGGATCGAGGTCGTGGCCTCGCCCGTCACGCTGCGGTATTCGACCGGAGCCGACATCTTGGGATCGAATGTCTCGACGTGCGTCGGGCCACCGCCGAGCCACAGCCAAACGACCGATGTGTCTTTGACGGACCTGCCGCTCTTGGCTGCTTGCTCGCGAGCCGCCAGCAACTGCGGCAGCCCGAATCCACCCAAACCCAATCCGCCGATTTTCAGAAAGTCTCGACGGCCGATGCCGTCACAGTTCGGATGTGCGTGTTGCGAAAACAACGTCAACATGGCGAGCTTCTCCTCTTGAGACGGTCAGGATGGGAACCAACCGGTCCCAACCGGCTGGCGAATTCAGGATCAAAGTACGCTGATCCATGTCATCGGTCAACGGGCAACTTGGTCTGAAGTTGCGGCAAAAAATGTCAGCAACGACTCGTCGATTCGATCTTTTCAGAACGAAGACCGATTCGATGTCGGGTCGCACGGGTCACCGGCGGCAGACCTCACCGAGTCGGGTCGAAAACGGACGCGTCCTCTTGACTTCAGTTTCACGTCTGCCGTACACCGAGCTCCCCTGACAGGAGTCCGTTGAAATGAAACGCATCAGCTGGTCGCTTCCCTGCTTACCGTCGTTCAAACCGCCCAAGCGTCGCGACTTACGGTGCTCTTTGCCGAAGTCCGAGGTCCTGGAAGTGCGGTCTTTGATGTCCGCTTCCCAGTTGATCGCTCAAGACACGGGCGATGAGTCGGTCGTCAATCCGCCAGACGGCATGATGACGGGCGAACTCGACGATCAACTGGTTTACGATTCGATGGCAGGAGCGACTCCGCCAGCCGTCAGCAATTTCACCTCGCGAGAAGAGCTGGGCGACTACCTGCTGGGGCGGGCACTGGAGCGATACGACGGCCTCTTTGGTCAGCCGCAGTGGTGGTATCACGGTCCGATTTACTACCGAGGCGGTGATTTTGTCGCTCTAGCCTCCGTGGCGGATAAAATCGTCGATCATTCGGAAACCAACGTCCAAGTCGATGGAGTCGATGAAGGGGATTTGATCGAGAACGACGGCAAGCACTTGTTCGTGATCAACGGCAATGACCTGCTGATCATGCAAGCGTACCCAGCGAATCAGATGAAAGAGCTGTCGCGGATTCGCTTCGAAGGTTACGCCATCGCCGAGTATCTCGATGGCGACCGCTTGACGGTGATCTCGCAGGAGTACAGCTACGGCGGTGGTTTTGGTGGCGGCATCGCCTTGAGCGCGATTCGATTGGCTCCGAGCTCGACGACCACGATCGTCAGCACGTTCGATGTTTCCAATCCGTCGAAGCCGGTTCTGGACAAGCAGACGTCGCTCGACGGCCACTACGTCGATTCGCGAGCGTTCAACGGTCAGGTCCACGTCATCACCAGCAACGACCTCGCGCTGCCTGCTCCGCAGACCGACGGCACTACGACGATCGACGTCCCGATCTACTACTACGGCTACTATGGCCGGCCGATGTTTGCCGCAGACGCCGTTGTGTCGAGCGACTCGCTCAACATCAAGGCGACTGCGGATGGTGATGTCGTGATTGTCGGAAACGTCGATCCAGTCACGCAGCAGATTGAAGTGCCGCGTTACGAGTCGCGTGATGCGTATATCGCTCGTGTGCGGGCGAATCTGGATTCACTGGTCGACAGCGTCTTGCCTCGGTACGAGAGCCTTTCGGCCAATGGGCTGGCGGTGAACGGTGCCATCAGCGAGGTCTCGGCGATTGCTCGCGTGAATGATTCGGCGTCCGATTCGCTGCTGTCGGTCGTGTCGATCGACACGCGCGGTTCGCAGCCAGGCTTGGTCAGTTCGAGTTCGGTGCTCACCGACTGGACGAACGGCATTCACGCCAACCAAGACCACTTGTACGTCTTCTCGCCGATCTACGATTCCGGCACCACACAGACTCGGATTTTGGAATTCGCGTGGGCGAACGGTGAGCGAGAGATCGAACTGCTCGCGACCGGCGTCGTCGATGGCACACTGCACAATCAATTCTCCGCCGACGAATTCGACGGCCGGCTGCGAATCGCGACGACGACGTCCAGCTTCGACCCCGAGACAGGCTTCTCACAGGCGAACAACCTGACGATTTTGGAGAACATCGACGGCGTGTTGACTCCGGTCGGTTCGGTCGACGGCTTCGCCAGCGGCGAGCGGATTTACTCGGTGCGGTTCGATGGCGATCGAGCCTTCGTCGTCACGTTCCGACAAATCGATCCGCTGTTTGTGTTCGATCTCCGCGATGCAACGGCTCCGGTGATTCGCGGTGAATTGGAAGTCCCCGGCTTTTCGAGCTACCTACAAGTCATTGACGAGAATCACCTGCTCGCCATCGGCCGCAGCACCGACACGCAGGCCACGAAGGTCGCGCTGTACGACATCAGCGATCCCGACAATCCGGTCGAAATCGACGAGGACATCCTGCCGAGTTGGACGTGGTCGATCGCCGAATGGGACTCAAAGGCGATCGGCTGGTTCGCGTCGAAAGAGACGCTGGCGATTCCGGCATCGAGCTACGACTGGCAGACCGGTTTCCACAATGAGTTGTTTGTGTTCCACGTCGATGTCAACCAGTCCGGTGAGTCGGCGATCCAACTCAATGGGACGGTCTCGGATGACGGCTACATCGTCCGCAGCGCGTACATTGAGGATGTCCTCTACACGATCTCGAACAACTCGGTGATCGCGACGGAGATCGACAATCCCGGACGTCACCTCGGTCAGCTCGACATCAACTACGAGCCATACATCGCCACGCTCAACATCGAACCGGTGTTTACAGAGACCGACGACGGGGCCGCTGATTGGGAGTACATCGACGCTCCCGAAACGCTGAAGGAAGCGCAGACGATGCTGACCTTGGCGGCGGTCAACGTGGTCACCGGCCAAGTGCGCGTGTCGTTGCTGGAAGAGACCGGAGCCATCACGATGGCGGTGCGTGGCAACGAACTGCGCATCAGCAAGCCGGGCCACGGACGTCAAGACGTGCCGCTGGGAGAGACCCGTTCATTACGAATCGATGGGACCAGTCAAAGCAATCAGGTGAGCCTCGACTTCAGTCGGGCGAGTTCGCCGAATCTGATCGAGGTCGTCTTCAACGGACTCGAGGGTGCGGATCGCGTGACGCTGTCGGCGGTGAATCGATCCTTCCAAGGCTCGCTGACGATCGACGGCGGCGATGGCAACGACTCGATCATCGTCTCTCCGCTCGTGACATTTGGGGTGCAACTGCTCGGCGGCGAAGGAAACGACAGCCTCTTCGCCGGCTCGGGCAACGACACGGCCGATGGCGGTGCCGGACGTGACGATCTGCGAGGCGGAGCCGGCAACGATCTGTTGCGCGGCGGAGCTGACAACGACACGTTGAGCGGCGGCATTGGCGATGACACGCTTGGCGGTGGAGCAGGAAACGACCGGCTCAACGGTGACAACGGCAATGATGCGATGTCCGGCGGCGAAGGAAACGACACGATCTACGGCGGCAACGGCAACGACACGCTGCTCGGCGGTGACGGCAACGACCTGCTGCGAGGTGACGTCGGCAAAGACATCGCTCTGGGTGGCGACGGCAACGACAATGTCGATGGCGGCGCGACGAGCGGTGACACAGTCTCCGGCGGTGCCGGCAGAAACATCGTGAGTGGTCTACGATCTGAGATCATCGAAACATTCACATTCTCAGCCGTCTGGCTGGATCTGCTGGACGCGTAACGGCGACGAAGTTTTCCACCGACGGCAAACAGGTGGCGGTTGAATCATACGTCGCCTTCTTGCCTCTTCAGAGGCCTGACTTCACAACGCAATGGCTGTACGTCGCCGGATCGGACCGCCAGAATACGGCCCGCTTTTGATGGGCTTCACTCTTTCCAAAGAACAGTTTCAAGGATCCGACGGATGGCTGACAACACGAATTCGCATCTCGCTCACATGGTTTACTTCACACTGAAGGATGCCTCTCCCGCCGCT
>QWQF01000195.1 GCA_003669125.1 Planctomycetota bacterium | reverse complement strand
GTCGTGGCCAGCGGTGTGACCTTTCCGTACGCGACATCGACAATCGAAACGTCCGAGGTCGTCCAGTCATCCGCCCCCGGCGACTTACGGTGCGCGAAGACGATCGACTTCCCGTCCGGCGACCAATCGAAGCTGCCGCCGCCGGGGCGAGCCGCAACTCCGATCGAGACGTTGCCGGTGGTCAGAACTCGCGGCACGCGCTGGCTGTTTTTGTCCTTCTCGACCGAAACGAGATGCAGCCGGTCCATTTTGAAATCGCGGTCGATCCAGCGGAAATCGTCCTTCGCCTTCGCGGCCTTGTCGTCGGCTTCGCTCGGCGGGTCGGGCATCACAAATGCAATCTGCTGGCTGTCAGGACTCCACCCGAATAGCCCGACCGCGGATTTCACATCGGTCAGTTGTTCCGCTTCGCCACCCGCGACACGCATCCGATACAGGTTCGATTTCCCGGATCGTTCCGAGGTGAACGCGATCCACTTGCCGTCCGGCGACCAGATCGGATTCGTCGCGGACTTCGCCGCGAACGTCCTCTGAGTCGCGTCGCTGCCGTCAGAGTTCGACATCCAAATCTGCGACACCCACTCGCTGCGATCCTCGGTCATCACCGCTTCGGCCACCGAGTACACGGCACGCTTCGCATCCGGAGACGGCCGGACGTGAGCCACTCGTCGCACCTTGAGCATCAGTTCGGGAGTCCAACCCGCAGCGGGCGTCTCGGCTTGGACAGTTTGCGTTTGCTCGAGCATGGCGGCAACCAGCAGAACGATGAAGAAGCGAAGCATTGTGAATCTCCCAACGTGACCAACGAGCCGATTGGATCAGACGGAGCGGTGCTCGTCACGTCACGCGCTGCGACTGCCCGGTCTCGGCCGCGCGGTAGCAGGCGAAGACCGTCTTCAGGACGTGCAGGCTGTCAGCACCAGTCAGCGGCGGTGGCGCGAGTCCCATCGCGGCTCGCACGCATTCTTTGACGAGCGGCGTGTAACTGGCCTGATCCACCGGGCCTTCGTACTTCTTGATCTGAGGCGGCGAGTCCTTCGTGCTGTACCACTGCAACGGCTCGCCCGCGTGCGGATCGAGCTGCACCCAACCGTGCGATCCCCAAATCTTGATGTGCGAGTGATAGCCGCGATCGAGGTAGTAACCGCTCGTCATCGTGCCGAAGCTGCCGTTATCGAATCGCAACGCCATCGCCGCCGAGTCCTCGGCCTTCAGCGGTTGCCCACCGACGATCCCGGTGAAACCGGTCACCTCAACGATCTTCGAACCGGTCATGAACATCGCCAAGTCGAGCCAATGAATGCCCAGCCAAATCAAATGCCCGCCGCCAGAACGTGCTTTGTCCGCGAACCATGACTGATGGTAGGTCGAACTCTTCAGCCGCGTTTGATCGGCGACGATGTGCAGTTCGCAGCCGAAGATCTTTCCGATCTGTCCCGACTGAATCAGCTTCCTCGCCGCTTGCACGGTGCCGAGCAGCCGATTCGCCAAGGCCAGTGTCAGATGCCGATGCTTCATGTCCGCCAGTCGAGCGAGCGGTTCAAAATCCTCGGCACGCACGCATGACGGCTTCTCTGCCAGCACATGACAGTTGGCTTCGAGCGCTGCCCGAATCACCGGCGGCGATTGAACGGCTTCCATCGTGACCAGAGCCATCGCTGGTTTGTGCTCGGCCAGAGCTTTGCCGTGATCGCGCTCGAAGCTCTTCAGCTTGGCTCCGAGAGTTTTCTTCGCAGACGCTTCGCTCGCTCCGCTGGGATCGGCAACGACGACCGACTCGACCTCTTCGGTGACGGCAAGTCCTTCGAGATACGCACCAAGATGCGCTCCGGCAGTATTCGTGAGGACGGCGACGGTGATTCCCGGCATGGAGGACTCCCTGAAATAACCCGACGCGTCCGCGAGGGCGAGCGCTGTCAAAGACGGTGAATTGGCGATCGAGGGCCTTTGAAGCGTCCTCCCTCGCTGACGCTTCGGGTTACTTGAACTCCACCGAGACGGCATGAGCGATCGTCGATAGAGTATCGCTCCCGTTCGCGACGAGCGACCGAAGCCCACCTCAAGCGTTGAACAAGGAGGAACGATGTTGGTCACCGTCCGACGATGCGTGCGGAGAATGCTGATCTCGATGGCTCTCGCGGCAATGACGGTCTCGTTGCCGGCTGAGCGTGCTGCGGCTCAGGCCGATGCCAAAGGAGAGTGGCCGCAGTTCCTCGGTCCGACACGCAACGGGCTGTCTGCCGAGACCGGCCTGCTGGATCGCTGGCCGACCGATGGGCCGAAGGAAATCTGGCGTGTCCCCGGCGGAGTCGGCATGTCGGGCCTCGCGATCAGTCGCGGCCGCGTGCTGACGCTCGTGCAACGCGAGGGGAAACAATGGCTGGTCGCACTCGAAGCCAAGACCGGTGAGTCCGTCTGGGAAACGCCGTTGGCTCCCGAATATCGCAACCCGATGGGGAACGGCCCGCGTGGGACACCGGCGATCGCGGGTGAACTCGTCTTCGTCTTCACGGGCGAAGGCATTCTATCTGCGCACGCATTCGCGGACGGCAAACAACTCTGGTCGCACAACGTCGTCAAAGAACTCTCCGGCAAAGAAGCGGAGTACGGCATGGCTTGCTCACCGCTCGTCGTCGGCGAGCAAGTGATCGTCACGGCCGGTGCTTCGAAGGGAACGCTTGTGGCGTTCGACACGAAATCCGGCAAGCAACTCTGGACCGCCGGCAGTGATCCAGCCGGCTACTCGTCGCCGGCGCTGTTGAACGTCGGAGGCCGCTCGCAAATCGTCGCGTTCACCGGCAGCTCGGCACTCGGAGTTGATCCCGCGAAAGGCTCAGTCTTGTGGCGTTATCCGTTCAAGACGAATTACGAGTGCAACATCGCGACGCCTCTGGAAATCAAAGGGCAGGTGTTCCTCTCGGCCGGCGAGAATCATGGTAGCGTGTTACTGGCACTGAAGCCGCAAGATGAAAAGTTCACGCTCAGCGAAGTCTGGGATTCGTTCGGCCCCAAGAGCGTGCTGCGCAACGAGTGGCAGACCTCAATGCTGTTGGACGGCCACTTGTACGGCATGGACAACGTCGGCGGAGCCGGCCCGGTCACGCATCTGACCTGCATCGACGCGGTGACAGGCGAACGCAAATGGCAAGAAGCCCGCTTCGGCAAAGGCAACCTGATTGCCGCCGACGGCAAGCTGTTCATCACCACGATGAAAGGCGAACTCGTCCTCGCACGAGCCACACCGGATCGCTACAACGAACTCGGCCGCGCGACGGTGCTCGAATCAACTCGCCAAGCACCGGCACTGTCGAACGGGCGGTTGTTCTTGCGAGACGACAAGGAAATCGTTTGCCTGGACGTACGCAATCGCTGAGATGTGACGCATCGGACTCATGCGTCCGATGCGACCTATTCGCCCCATTGCAAATCCGAGAGACCAGTCATGACCACTCCGCCCAATCGTCGTGAATTTCTGGAACTAACTTCTGCCAGCCTCTTGGCCGCATCGACAATTGGCTCCGCGCACGCCGCCCCGAAAGGTGCGAACGACAAGCTGGTCGTTGGCCTGATCGGTTGCGGAGGACGCGGCAATCACGACGCCGGGTTGTTTCGCAAGACGGCAAACGTCGAGGTCGCTTACGTCAGCGACGTCGATGACAACCGCCGAGCGGCTGCCGCCAAGTCGTTCGAAATCCCGTCGAACAGAGCGGTCAGTGATCTGCGGCGGATGCTGGATGACAAGTCGGTCGACGCCGTGTGCATTGCGACGCCGGATCATTGGCACTCGATCGCCGCGATCCTGGCGTGCGAGGCGGGCAAGCATGTCTACGTTGAGAAGCCGATCTCGCACAACATTCGCGAAGGGCGATTATTAGTCGAAGCGTCCGCTCGCAACAAAACGCTGGTGCAGCATGGGACTCAAAGTCGCAGCACTTCGATGATGATCGACGCCGTGAAGCTGCTCCGCGACGGAATCATCGGCAACGTGATGGTCGCCAAGTGTTGGAACATCCAACGCCGCGGTTCGATCGGACGCGGGCAAGACACCGCTCCGCCGGCCGGTTTCGATTACGACAACTGGATCGGCCCGGCCACGATGATTCCCTATCGCACCAATCGAGTCCACAACCGTTGGACGTGGTGGTATCACTTCGGCACCGGCGACATGGGCAATGACGGAGTACATGACATCGACTACACGCGCTGGGGCTTGGGAGTCGATACGCATCCCACCAAAATCGCGGCGCTCGGCGGCAAATTCATGTACGACGATGACCAGGAGTTTCCCGATACGCAACAGGTCACGTTCGAGTACCCCGGCGACGGGAAGCCGGGCAATCGCAAGCTGTTCATCTACGAGCAGCGGCTGTGGTCCTCGAACTACCCGCACAACACCGACAGCGGGGCCGAGTTCTACGGCACCAAAGGGCAGATGTTCCTCAGCCGCCGAGGCAAAATCGAAGTCCTCTCCGACCGCAATCAACCGGTCCCGGTCTCCGTGAAGCCGGAAGCTCAGAACGACGCCGCGCATGTGCAGAACTTCTGCGACGCGATCCGCACCGGAGCCAAGCTCAACGCCAATGCGCTGACCGGCCACCTCTCGACATCGCTGTGCCACCTCGGCAACATCGCCACGCGGTTGGGCCGCTCGCTGACGTTCGATCCTCAGAAAGAACAATTCGTCGGTGACGCTGAGGCCAACACCCTCGTCAGCCGCGAATACCGCGATCACTGGGCGAAGCCAAAGAATGCCTAATCGGCGAGGCTCCGTCCCGCTTTGTTCAACGAGTCATCTTCACGGCCATCGCACTCACGACCAGGAATCCGTGAGCCGTGCTGCCGTGCAGATACCAATACCCGTCGTCCTCTCCGATGTAGACCCGGCCGACTTCGCCGCCGCCGTCGAATGCTCCGCCGACTCCTGCCACGTAGCAGAATCCTTCATCCTTGTGAATCATTTTGACAGGCGGCGCGTTGTGTTCCCACCGGTACGTTTTGTATTCGAATTTCCGAGAGTGGAACGCCAAGCTCCGGACTCGTGCCAGTTCTTTCTCGAACTCGGCGGCACGAGCGTCACTGGCGACAAGGTCGCTCGAGTTGTCTTCCAGCGACTTGACGTAATTCAGCCGAGCACGCTCAGTGGCCTCTGAGAAACGCAGCTTGGCTCGTTCGTACTGCTCGCTCGCAGTCTTCACTTCCCGGTCGAAATCCGCCTGCCCCGGCAGCAGCGCGGCGGCATTCGTTCCCGTGGGTGGTTGAGCCGCCGCTGGTCCGTCAGGCTGCGCCGCAACCGTCGCGCCCAGAATCCCGATGAAGAGCAATCCGATGGCAACCTTCATAGCGTTCTCCCTGCGTTCGTGGTTTCGTAAGTCGGTCCACAAAATCTCACTGCTTCGGCGGATTGGCTTCCTTCACGATCGCGCCGTGCTCGTCGCTCATCACGAGGACCGAGAATTTCGTCACGGCGTCGAGGTCGTTGGTGTTGAGGCTCGAATAGTCGAAGCGGCCGCGGAGGTCGGTGTAGCCGTCCTTGTAGAACCGCGATGAGCCGTCGGGACGCTGAGCGTAGACTTTCACGTACGCCTTCGCGATCGGCTTGTTGGTGGTCGAGTGCGTGACTTTCAGTTGGCCGTAGTTCTCGATGAACTGCACGGCCAGCGAGTTCGAGTAGTACGCCTGAGTCTTCGTCTGGCCGCCGCCGGTGATCTCGACGAGCACGTTTTTGTTGTGCAGGTCTTTCGGAAGCTCAACCTTTTTCGATCCTTGAGTCGCTTTGGTCCCTTCCGAGTTCGGCGGCGTTTCTGGTTCGGCGGTTGAACCCGATCCGGTGCCGGCATCCACCGGCGCAATCGCCGCTTGCTTGCGATCCGCCAGCGCGACCGTGTCCACGCGGTTGGGTTGGATCAGGCTGAACTGGCCGCGGAATTGTTGGACGAACGGGTTGCGGCTGAAGAGCAGTTCGACATCCATCAGGTAGTAGCTGACTTTGACCTCGCCGAGGTTTTGGTGGTTGATCGTGAGCTGTTTCGCCTCGACGGTGAAATCGAAGTTCGGGTCGGTCGCGGCGAGTTGCGTTTGGTCTTGGTTGCGGTCGTCGGTGTCGATCTTCTTCGGGCCGGCTCCGTCGATCTCGTCGAGCTGGGCCTTGATCGAGGCGAACGCTTGTCGCCAGCGGTCCACCGGGTAGTCGGTGTATTTGGCGGCGATGGCTCGCGCGAGCTTCGGGTTGTCGGTGAAGAAGTCGAGGTACGCCTGGAAATAGTCGTATTGCAGCCGAGTCGGCAGCCGCTCCGGGTTCACGCGAGCGAACGTCGTCAGCGATTCCTCGATGCGGTCCTGCAACAGCAGGTCGTAGGTGACGACCATCAGGTCATCGTCGGTCAGGCTGCGTTGGTACGAAAATTCTCGCAGCGAGCGGTGGTATTGCTCGTTGAATTTCGCGTTGACGATCTGGCGTTTCTGGCCGAGCCGATGTGCTCGCGCGTTGACCAGCGGTTTGTAGTCGAGGTGCTCGTAAGTGCGACGCGCGACCGGGTCGCTGGTCAGCAGCGCGCTGACCAGCCGGCCGCCGCACTCGTTGACGAGGCCGTCGCTGTGTTGCAGGAACTCGCGAGTCGCGGCGACGTGGTTGTGCTTCAGGCCGTAAGACCACACCGTCATGTTGAAAGCGTGCCGCGTGCTCAGCAGCGAGATCGCCGCATCAAAGAACTTCGCGTCGTGCATCCGCCACGCCATGCGTTCGAGGTTCAGGCCGTGGACGTTGTGGCCGTTCAAGAACTTCAGGCAGTCGTCGGCCGAGGCGTATTGCGAGACGTAATCCCAACTCTCGGTGTCGATCTTGGTCGGCTTGTCCACGACGTTGAAGGTGCTCGGCGTCGCGAACGCGATCAGCTCGCCGTTCTTCGCGACGTGAATCGGGAAGTGCGGGAACTGCCCGGCGGCCGGGAAGTAGAAGAAGTAGTCCAGCGTCTGCGTGTGATACGGCTGCAAGTCCACATGCACGCTCTTGGTCGGCTGGCCGTTGGCGACGGGGATCGCACCTTGCGGCACTTGCAGCAACACGGTCAGCTTCTGCCGAGCGGACGTCGGATTCGTGACGACCACCTGGCAGCCATAGACCGTGTGAATGACGAACTCATCGGCGACGTACTTGTCGATCTGCTCGCCGTTTTCCTGGCGATGCCGGTCGCCGTGCCGGAAGAAATTCTGGCTGACGAGGATCGGCACCTTATCGGCGGCGGGCTGAGCGGCTTTGACCTCTTCATGGAAGACGATCATCGGGCTGCCGGCCGCGAGCGTCATCTGCGGTCCATCGAATTTCGATTCATGCTTCGCCGGCTCGAACGGCAGATCGAGCACCGCCAGCGCGAGCATCATCTCCGAGAAGTTGCGGCTCGCGTCCGCGATGTTCGTGGAGAGGAACGGTTTCGTCGGATCGTGCTGAGCGTAGTCGCGCCAGAACGAGTTGACCGTGATGAGAGCGGGATTCTGCTCGGCGATGGCGAGGTGGTAGTAGTTGTTCTCCGCCCATTCCTTGGTCGGGTCCATCTTGCGGTAAAGCTGGCGAACTTTGGTGCGTTCCATTTCGGCATTGAAGAAATGGCCCTCGGCTGCCATCGTGCGATCTGCGTCCAAATCGGCAACGCCATTCGCGCTCGAGTCCTTCTTATCTGCCAAGGCTCCCGATCGTTTTGCCAGAGCATCCATCGGCTTGCCATCGCGTGCGAGTCCGCGCCGCAAACGATCGACCCCGGCTTCTTCCTTGGCCTTCTCGCGAAGTCCGAGTTGCTGCTTGCCGGCCTTCTTGGCTTCGGCTTGATCGCCCCCCATCGCCCCAAATCCTGCGAGTCCTCCGAGTGCTCGATTCGCCTGAGGTGCAGCAGGAGCCCCGCCGCCAGCCGCGACCGGGGCCGGGGCCGGCATGTCAGCCGCGAGCTTCTCGAACATCACTTCCGATTCTTTCAGTTGCCGACCGAGATTCAACTTCAAGCCGATGCCGTCATCAGTCTCCAGCGAACTCCCCTTCGCCGCCGTGTCGAACAACAACAAGAAGCGGTCGATGTTCGACGGCTGCAAGCGGAACAGTTCGTCGATGTGTCGCGAGGTCTTCGGTCCCTCGCCGTTGATGTGCTGGGCGAGGAACACTCGCTCGGCAACGTTGAGCTGCCCGTGAGACCACGGTTGCAGGAACGGATCGACCTTGTCATCCAGCAGCCAGCGGTCGAGGAATGTTTTGTCCTTCTTGTTCGCGAGATACGGCTTCACGACCGCGTTGAAAAACTTCGGATCTTTCTTCGCGAGGAACACATTCAACTCGTGGCAGGCGAACTTCGAGTATTTTTCCTGCTGCTCTTCCGGCTTGAGCTTCGGCCAGTTGAGCAGGAACGAAAACTCGGCCAACTTCGGATCGTGCGTCAGCGTCGTGAACAGCAGATAAACCCGCGCGAGACTGTCATACGCCTCGAACTTCGACGTGGCGATGTCCGCCAACGTGAACGGCTGCCCGGCCCCAACCAGACTGATTCGCTTCTGCTGGGTGAAGTGCTTCTTCGGATCAAGCCCATTCGCCAACCGCAAATCAATGAACGTCGACTTCGGTTCCTCAATCGCAACGCTCCGCCAAGTCGTGCTCAGCGGATCGCAGGCGACGACGTGCAAATGCTGATGCCCGCCGAGCAAATCGCGCTTCAACACAATCTTGCCATCCTTGTCCGGCACCAGATTGACGAACACCGCCGACGCTTCGGCGAGGAAATCGAGATTCGCAAAATCACCGGGCTTCGCGTTCCGGCCGGCACCCTGACCTTCCCCGCGTGCCATCTCGCTGGGGGGCGGTGCACCTTTCGCTCCGAACTCGTCGCCGCCGACCGCAACTTGCTCGCCGGTCTCGGTCGAACGCAGCACCCACGGATTCAGCAGCAGCGACGGCCGCTCCAGCGTGTTGCCCGGAAACTTCTTGGCGTACTTGCGGTCGATGATGTAACGGTACTCGTCGCCGATGTTGCGGCCCGCCAGATACACCGACTCGGCCGGCGAGGTGCGGATCGCATACGGCTCGGCCTGCGTGATCTTGGCGAGATGATTCCCCGCCGGAAACGCCGGAGCGAACCGCGTCGCGAACAAATGCACGCGAGCAAACTTGTTCGCGTTGCTGAGCTGGATGACGAGATCTTTGTCGTCCGCTTTGACGCTCTCAATTTGCAACGCCTTGAGTGGCTTCGTCTCAAGCTGCCGCACGCTGCCGAGCACATAGCCGTGCTTCGCCTCGCCGGGAACGATCCGAATCCGGACGTGCCGGTTCAGCGACTTCAACCACAGGTCGTAGTCCCCTTCCTTCAAACCGCTGATCGTGATGAGGCCATTCTTGATCGAGAGGTTGTCGAAGCGGTCCGTGAGAAATGAATCGCCACGTAGTTCGAGGAGGGACAACGCGGTTCGTAGGTTGGCTGAGGGCGGCCAACCTACAAACGGCAGCGTCAGCACTTCGCCGACTCGGCCGTGCAGCGATTGCGAATAGACGTGCTCGTCCGGGCGGATCGGCCAAGCGTGCTGAGTTCCCTGCGGCCCGGTCGCCGTGATCGCGACGATGTCCTCCAGCGGGCCGAGCGTCACTCGGCCAAACTTGTCCGACTTGAACGACAGTGTCACCGGATCGCGAAAGTCACGATGTTTCAGAACGACGAGCACCGGCCGCGACGTTTTCGGCTCGCCGGTTTTGCCGAGCAGTTCGACGAAGTATCCGCTGCTCGTGCGGAGCAAATGCAGGTCTTCGATCTTGTCCGTGCGGTCGATCTCGTTGAGCGCGAACGACTCCTGAGCCGCCAGCGCGATCGTCTGATTCGTGCTGAGGACTTTGACTTGTCCGATCAACCGGAAGCCCAGCGATTGCACGCGCGGCGGGACGGAGAACTCGTGCGTCGATTCGCGGTCCTCGAACAGTTTGAAGTTCGGAATCTCGGAGGAGGACGGCACACCGTCGTGATCGGTCGAGACGATTTGCAGTTTGACTTGCTCCAGCAACTTCGTGCTGACCGGCGTCCCGTTCAGCGTCAACTGCGGCCGAACGACAACCGTCGCCTTCTTGCGGCTGAGCAGCGACTCGCGATCGACAAAGATGCCCGCCGACAGCGCGAACGCTTCCCCTTCGTGCTGGAAGTAATCGAGGCAGGCGAACTCGCCGCGCGAAATCACGATCGGCTGCCGGTTGGGCTGGTGCGTGAACGGGACGCTGATCTCGCCGCTCTTGTCGGCGATGTACTCGTGGCCGCTCAGCAGAATCCGAGCGTCATCGACCTTCTGATTCTTCTCATCAAGCACCGTGAAGATCTGCCCGGCGGTTCCCGTCTTCGCCAGGAATTTGAGTTTGCCTTTGCGGATCAACGCTCGGCTGCTGCGGCCGTTGCCGATGAAATCGACGACGTACACGCCCGACTTCTTCAGTTCTGGAAGCTCGAAGCGGCGACGGACTCGGCGGAACGACGTGTCGTTGTACGTGTGCGTGGTCTCGCGATTGGCGACGAGGCCGTCGAGATTCACGTCGGTGTCCACCTCACGCAGTTGCTCGCGATAGAAATTCTTCGTGTTGATCTCGAAGACCTTCACGATCAGTGTGCCGACGTTCTTGACGTGCAGGTCGAGTGCGACCGGATCCTCGGCCGAATACGTCGTGCGGTTGGTCGGATCGAACTCGATCTCAACCCGCTGCTTGAGCTGCTGGAAGAGTTCCGCCGGAAGCTGCGCGGCCCATTGTTCCGGCTCGCCGAGTCCGTTGAGGATTTTTGTTTCGGCGAACAGATGCCGCAGATAGATGTCGTTGATAAACGGCTCGAACTCCTTCGGGTTCGCGGCGTCCAACAAAAAGTGCTGCAAGTAACTGCGGACGAGCGGCTCGTCATTCGCGATCGGCGGCAGCAGCGTCCCCGGCCGCAGGTCGATGCTGACATCGGCGGGGAATTGTTTTCGAACCTGCGACTCGGCCATCGCCTTCGACAAGTACCCGACCGGCCGAGGCAATTGCAGGTACGCCAGGAAACGTTCCTTGTCGAACTTGCCGAGCGACCGATCCAGCCACAACCGGTGATACAGCGTCTGCGCTTTGAGCGGGTTCTGCACCGGCGGCAACTTGCTGACGAACGCCGATAACCGATCGAGATACGCCGTCATCGCTTTCGAGTCGTGCTGCCAATCCTCATCCGGACCCGGCTGCAATTTGATGAGCGATGCAACGATCCAATGATGATTCGTGATGAGGTCCGGCTTCTGCTTCAGCAACTCGTCGAGCTGCGCCTGTGTCAGCAGTCGATGAACATTGAACTGCCCGAAGCCTCCGGAGTTCGGATGCCCGAAGTCGTCGAGGATCAACTTCGTCAGCGGCGCGTAATCCGGCCGAGCCAGTCGCGAAATCAAATGCCGCCGCCGATCGCCATCCAGATTCTCGTTGACCAACCAATCGAAGGCTGAGTCCGTGAAGCCTTCCGTACTCGGCTGCTGCAACGCTTGCTTGATCAGCGTCTCGCGCGAAATCCACTGTGGATCGAGCTTCGTCGGCAAGTTCGGTTCGACACCGAGTTCTTCTTTCTGGTGCCCGAAGTTCACGCCCAGCTTGTTGCGGAGGAACTCCAAGGTCTTCTGCGGATTCTTGTCGTAGGTCAGCAACGCCTGCCGCGCGAGGATTTCATTGACTCGCGGCGTGTGTCCGACCCGCTGAATCCACTGCGTGACCAGCGGCTCAACCTTGTCGAACTGCTCGGTCTGCTGCGCGTGCAGGCAGTGGAAGTAATAAAAGTCCTCGGTCCCCGGCACGAGCTGCTTGAGCGGCACACTGCGATCCGGTGCCAACGCGAACTCTTCGATGAAATTGATCTCGCCACCATGAGCCGTTCTCGCCCCGACCGTCCCGAATCCGACCACCAACACCACGCTGACCGCTCGCAACCAATGAGACCAACGCATGGGAATCCTCGCTGTTTGAGCCGACCATCACTCTGGGGAAAGGACGTGCCAAGAGGGGGCTGCCTTAGATTTAGTTCCCGCGGATTCTACAGATGCCGAGGCCGTCGTCTCCGGGAATTTCTGTTGCCGCAACGAGTTAAGCACCAAAAGAACTCGCGGTCGTCTGTGTGTGACGCAAAGGCATTCCAGCCTGAGCGACTAGGCAATCCAACCGCCGCCCATCACGCGGTCGCCGTCGTAAAAGACGACAGCTTGTCCGGGGGCGACACCGAATTGTGGCTCGGCGAAGTAAACCCGCACACTGTCCTCATCGAGCACCTGCACTTCCGCCTCGGCGCATTGATGCTGCGAACGAATCTGAGCCTGGCAGGTAAACCTGTCGGGGACATCGTCG
This sequence comes from Planctomycetota bacterium, assembly GCA_003669125.1. Classification (GTDB taxonomy): domain Bacteria; phylum Planctomycetota; class Planctomycetia; order Planctomycetales; family Planctomycetaceae; genus SXKJ01. The sequence goes on along the minus strand of QWQF01000195.1, from coordinate 23,254 downwards.
ATCAGCCAGTTGAGGCGATTGGCTTCCAGCGTCGGCTCCATGAGGTCTTCACGCTTGCCAATGACGACTCGCCGAGTCGTCGGCTGCACGGCGACAACGTACCGCGGACTGCCGAACGTGATGCCGAGTCGTTTCCGCTGACCGATCGTGTACTGCTGATAGCCCTCGTGACGGCCGAGCACGTTCCCTTCGGTGTCCACAATCTCGCCGGCCGTGTCGTGGTGACCGCGATAGCGTTCCAAAAAGCCGACGTAGTCGTTGTCTGGGATGAAGCAGATCTCTTGGCTGTCTGGTTTGTCGGCAACTCGCAGTCCGGTCTGTCGAGCCAGTTCGCGGATCTCCGGCTTCTTAAAGTTGCCGACCGGGAAGATCACCCGGTCGAGGATTTCCTTGCGGATGCCGAACAGGACGTACGACTGATCCTTCGAGCGATCGAGGCCACGTGTAAGTGCCGGAACCGACTTGCCTGCGGCTTCCTGACTGCTCTCGATCCTCGCGTAATGCCCGGAGGCGATGTGATCCGCACCGACCGACTGCGCGAATTCCCACAGCTTGCCAAACTTCAGCCAGTTGTTGCACATCACGCACGGGTTCGGGGTGCGGCCGGCAAGGTATTCGTCGGCGAAGTAATCCTTGATCCGCGTGAAAGCGTCCTGAAAATTCAGCGCGTGAAACGGGATGTCCAACGAATCGGCAACTCGTCGAGCATCCGACGCATCCGACGCGCTGCAGCAGCCCTGCTTGTGAGCCTTCGGCTGAACAATCGGCAGATCGTTGCTGAGCGACGTCTTGCAGACCTGCGGCTCTTCGGTCGCGCCGGAGCGCATGAAAAGACCGATGACCTCGTAGCCTTGCTGTTGCAGCAAGACCGCGGCGGCAGAGCTATCCACTCCGCCGCTCATGGCTAGGACGACACGCTTCGACATTTCAGTGAGCCGCAACCTTTCCGGGACCGAGCAAACTTTGCTCCATGAAGTGTAACGCCAACCGCAGATTTGCTTGAGTCCACAGCAGCGGCGTGATGTCGTTCGGCCCCCACACGCCGTTTTCGCGGTAGTAGGACTCGGGGCAACGCAGCGGCGGGAACGATGTGTCGTCGCCGGTCAGTTGCCTCAGGCTGCGATTGAGGTGCTGAGTTTGCAGTTCGAGCTGTCCGGTATCGCCGGTCTGTTGGTAGTGCAGTCCGTGAATGACCGAGAGGATCGGGTCGAAAATGCACCACTGCGCCTCGCCCCCCGGTTGCAGCAGGCGGTCGCGAGCGGACATGTCTTCGCTGACATCGACCGTGCGATTGGCCGGATCGAGCAGTTTTTTGTAGTCGGCACACCAGTACGAATCGCCGAGATATCGTCGCACTCCGTACGGGCCGAGCAACTGCGTGACGACATCGGTGACGATCGTCTCGGCCATCTCGCCGTCGACGATTTGCAGCGGGTAGATCAAAAACAACAGCGCCGAGTCGTATCGCCTCCGCTTGCCGGGATCGTCTTGCACGCATTCGCTCGGCAGGATCGCTTTGAGCGCGGCGTGTCCGCGTTCGATCAGCCCTTCCGCGCGGCGGCAGGTTTGATCGATGAACGACTTCGTCGCACCCAATGGCATTTGAGCGGAGACCATCGTGAGGAAATACTCCCGCAGCGCGGTTAGCCCGGACGTCACCGCGCCGATGCTGGAGGCTTCGACCTTGCGAGCCTCTTCCCAGTGGCCGCTGTCTTCGTCCTCCCAGAAGCGGATGGCCTCCAAGTACTGCACGAAGTTGGAGAGCAACTTGATGTCGTCACCGGTCGGCCGCCAGTGACCTTCGCGAGCCAGTTTGCTCGCCAGCCAGAGCCAGCAGCCGATCGCGTCGTTCTGCGCGTGAGCCCATTGCTCCGAGACTTCGCTGAGCTTGTCGCCACCAAAACGAATGTGCGGCCGGAGCATCACGTTTTGCGGGTTCGCCTTGCCGACGATGATGTCTCGCAGCTTGCCGCGCTGCGTGTGCTGAAACTGCGTGATCGCCGAGACCGCGCGCGCCGCGCGATCGTGCTCGCCCAGCACATGAAAGTGATGCGCGATGTGAATGTTGTCCCGCACCCAGACGTTCTGGTAGCCGGTGTATTCGAGGTCTGGGCTCTGCGCGAGCGCGGCCGAGAACAACCCGCTCGACAACATCGGAAATTGAAACGTGCTGTGCTCAATCAAATGCTGAGTGATCGCTCGCACGTCATCGATGCAGTAGTCGTTTTGAATCAAACCATCCATGGGGTGCGTCATGTCTGCCTCTCGGTCGGATTCTCAAGGACGTATTCCGTCGTCAGCGGTTGGTCGAGATGGTCAGTGGCGATTTCGGAAGTGTCACCCGTTGGCGGTGCGACATCCGGAAGAGGGAAAACTCGCTGACGCCGATGTCCCTTCTGCCAGAACAAGCGGTCGTCCGTCAGCAGACCATTTCGAAACGCGCAGTTGAGGCAGACCTTCTCCTCGCCGAATTGCAGGAACAGCTCGCCGTCGAGCAACAGATGAAACCATTCCTCTCCCGGATTGCGATGCGAGCAGTACTCGCGCGGTCCCGACTTCACGCCAAGCCCCCATCCTTCGGAGTCCGGGAAATACAGCCGCCGATCGATCACCTCTCCGGCCGCGGCGACCGATGCATCGCGTTCACCCGCGTCGGATGCGGCAGTCTCATCCGCGTCCTGTTTCGTGACGAGCACCTCGTTGATCGCGGCTTGCAAGCGCTGGGCGATCCCCTGCAACGCGTCAGGAATCTCGTCGAGCGGATCGTCGTTGAGAGACAACGGATTCGAGGGCGTGGTCACAGGATTCTCCGAACACAGTTGAGCGGCTGACCAATCATAGGGACTTCGACGCTGCTGTTGAGCCACGAGGCCGAACTCCTTGCGACGCGGCAAAATTCGAACTTCGGTGACAACCGGACTTGGCCGGCCGATGTTTGGCGGGACGTTTCCGAATCGACAAGATTTGATCCGTCTTCTTACGATACCTTGCCAAGGCGGGGGACGACTTGCCCTCGGTTGTTTTTCGGTGACTGCTTGCGGAGGCCACGATGCTCAGCTTGCAAACTCAAGGTGTCCAACTTTGCGACCGATTGCCGCGGCGCGAGATGCTGCGCGTCGGCGGATTGGGAGCGTGCGGGCTGTCGCTGCCGCAGTTGTTGGCTCCGCAGTCCGCATCGGCAGAGAGCGTTTCTCCGAAAAACCTTCGCCCCGCGAAATCCTGCATCGTGCTATTCCTGATGGGCGGACCTCCGCAACAATCGACGTGGGATCCAAAGCCGGATGCTCCGAAGGAAGTCCGCGGTGAGATCGGCCCGATCGCCACCAAGATTCCGGGAGTGCAATTCGGCGAGCTGATGCCGCGACTGGCGGGACATGCCGACAAGCTGGCGGTGCTGCGAGCGGTCTCGACGAACGACAACGCGCACTCGTCGAGCGGCTACTACATGCTGACCGGCCGGCCGCATGTGCCAATGAACGCCGAGAACGCGAATCCCGGCCCACCAAACGATTGGCCAAACTGGGGCTCGATCGTGCAACGCCTGGCGGGACCGCGCGGGAATTTGCCGGCATCGGTACGACTCCCGAATCACATCTTCAACACGGACGGCTCGACTTGGCCCGGACAGGACGGAGGTCTGCTGGGACGCGGCCAAGACCCCTGGCTGTTTCGGTGTCAGCCGCACGCGCCCGACTATCGCATCAGCGAGTTTCAGTTGCCGGAGAGCATGTCGTTGGATCGGCTTTCCGCTCGGCGAGATCTCGTGCAGTTGTTCGATCAGCAATCCGCAGCGGCCGAGCGATTGGATCGCTCGCGCCCGTTCGGCGAACAGCAACAGCGAGCGTACGGGCTGTTGGCTTCCGCTGCGTCGCGCGGAGCGTTCGATCTCTCGGCGGAAGACGAGAAGACTCGGCAGCGCTACGGACACACGCCGTTCGGTCAGAGTTGCTTGCTGGCTCGGCGATTGATCGAGGCCGACGTGCGACTCGTCCAAGTGAACTGGTTTCGCGGCCCAGACGAGCCGTCGTCTAACCCGTGCTGGGACTCGCACACAGACGAGACGAACCGACTTCGCAAGGTGCTCGTGCCACCAACCGACCATGGGTTCGCCTCGCTGCTGGAAGACTTGTCAGAGCGCGGGATGCTCGACGACACGTTGATTGTCTGCATGGCCGAATTCGGCCGCACGCCAAAGATCAATGGTGCCGCGGGCCGCGATCATTGGGGTCCAGTCTTCTCCGTCGCGCTGGCTGGCGGCGGCGTTCGCGGCGGTGTTGTTCACGGAGCATCCGATGCGCTGGGAGGCTATCCGCGCAGCGGGCTTGTCCGGCCGGAAGACATCACGGCCACGATGTTCCATTGCCTGGGCTATTCGCCCGACACCGAGTTCTTCGACAACCAGAACCGGCCGTATGCCATCAGTCGCGGGCAAGTGATTCAGCCGATTCTCTCGTAGATCAGGCTTTCCAGCTTGGCCCGAATGTGAACACGACACCGCTGGCACAATCGGGGCAGCCAGGAAACGCTGGCCTACTTGAACGCGAAGTCTTCAGCGACGGGCAGGTCATGCAGGCTGCCGAGCCCGAACAGCGACAAGAACCGCGGCGTAGTCGAGTACGGCGGATCGTTCTTGCTCTTCGAGTTCTGCGGCGCGTGCGCGCGGTCGATCCGAATCAATTCGCGTTGCACGAGTTGTCGCAGGACCGAGCCGGCGTTCGATTTGCCGAGCGCCTCGATTTGTGACTTCGTGATCGGCTGCTTGTAAGCCACGAGCGACAAGACCTCGAGCGCGTCTTGCGTCATCTTCACGTCCTTGGGACCGTAGCCGAAGACCTTGTTGCGCACGGACTCGAACTCCGGCAGCAACGACAGGCGATAGCCCCCCTCGCCCAACGTAATCGAATACGGACGCCCCTCGTCGGCGTACTGCCGATTCAATTCATCGAGCAAGCACTCGACAAACCCAAAGCCGTGATCGGTGTGAAACAACGAGCTGAGCTTCTTGGCGGTCAGCGGCATCCCGCCCACGAACAGCGCCGCTTCGACGACTTGTTTCTCAGAAACGCGGGGCGTCGCCGGTTCGGTCACCGCGTGCTTCGTCGGTTGTGAAGTCTGCGGTGAAGGGCTGGCAAGTTCGACATTCAGCGGGGCGTCGGGGATCGGTAACACGGACGGCTCGGTGTCGATCTCGCGTTCGATCGCGTCCGTCGCCTCGAGCGCGCGCAGATAGGCCGCCTCCAAATCATCGGCGAGCAAGGGCTGATCCCACGCGACTGCGTCGTCGGCAGTCGGCTCGTCAAGTTCATCGTCGTTCGGAAGCGGCTCATCCATGAGCGTTCTCTCCAACCGTAGGCGTTCCAGGCGGGTAGGTTTATAGTCCCGCTCGCCGCGAAGCGACAAGAGGCTGTTTCGCCGGCGAGTTTTCAACGAAGGATCGCGTCCGTGGATCAAAAGGTGACGATCAATCGCAGTCTGGTCGGCTGGCTGTCGCTGGCGTTTTTGACCGGGTTCGTGATCTCGCTGTTCACGGGGCCGAAGGACGCGGCCGACGTCTGGCAGGGGATTTGTTCGCGAGTCGGCGTGGTGCTCGGAGCCTTGTGGCTGGCGTTGCCGAAGGACGGGACGTTGGGAAAATGGGCCGAGGTCTCGGTCCTCAAGCTGGTGGTGATCATCGCGCTGTTCATCGCCGTCGTGCGAGCACCTCGAAAATATCTGCCGATCCTGTTGGCCGTCGCAGCCGCAGGTCGCTTTTTGCGGCCACCGGACAAGGTTCGCCCGCCTCGCGATTTTACGTGACCGTTGAATTGCCGAGCGAACCGCGCCGCGTGACTTTGCGTGAGCGGTCTGGTATTTAGCTCTGCGATCAAACCGTCGAGTCGCTGAGTGTTTGGCGATCGGCGGTTTTTTGTCGGGGCAGGTCGAAGCAAGATTCTTTTGAAAGGTAGTCGCGGCACAATGGAAGCGGGAATTGTCGGGTTGCCCAATGTGGGCAAGAGCACTCTGTTTAATGCACTCACTAGCTCCAAAGCCGCTCAAAGCGCGAACTATCCGTTCTGCACGATCGAACCGAACGAGGGAGTCGTCAGCGTTCCCGACGATCGGTTGCGGCGGATCAGTCAGTACATCGTGCCCAAGAAGCTGGTGCCGGCCGCGATCAAACTGGTGGACATCGCGGGGATCGTGAAGGGGGCCAGCGAAGGACAGGGGCTGGGCAACAAGTTCCTCAGCCACATTCGCGAAGTGGACGCGATCTTGCAGGTCGTTCGCTGCTTTGAAGACCCAGATGTGATCCACGTCACGGGCAAGGTCGATCCGGTTTCGGACATCGAAGTCCTCGAAATCGAGCTGATGTTGGCCGACATTCAAACGCTGGAGAACGCTCTGCCCAAGGCGGAGAAGCTGGCTCGCGGTGGCGACAAGGAGGCGAAGCTGCGAGTCGAAGTCTCCAAAAAATGTCTGGCTCACCTGCTCGCGGAGCAGCCGCTGCGAAAACTGGAATTCGATGAACTGGAGAAGAAAGCGGTCTCCAGCTTCGGGCTGATGACCGCGAAGAAGATTCTGTACGTCGCCAACGTGGACGAGAGCGATCTGGAGGGCAAAGGCCCGCTCGTGCAGCAAGTCCGCGAGTTCGCGGCAAAGGTCGGAGCGGCGGTCGTGCCGGTCTGCGCGAAGCTCGAAGCGGAGATCGCTGAGTTGGACGAAGCGGATCGCGCCGAGATGCTGGCTTCATCGGGACTGGCTGAGCCGGCGCTGGCCGCGCTGGCTCGTGAGGCGTATCGAGTGCTCGGCTTGCAGAGCTACTTCACGGCCGGCGAGATGGAGGTCCGAGCCTGGACGATCCCGATCGGAGCCACTGCTCCGCAAAGTGCCGGGGTCATTCACAGCGACTTCGAGAAAGGCTTCATCCGCGTCGAGGTCTACACCTTGGCGGATCTCGAAACTTACAAGAGCGAAAAGGACATCCGGCAAGCGGGCAAGCTCCGCGTCGAAGGCAAAGCCTACGTCATGCAAGACGGCGACATCTGCCATTTCCTGTTCAGCGCGTAGACGCCATCGCCGTGTGCTTCACACGGATGCCGCGCGGGCATACCTTTCTGTGGTCACTTCCCCGCCGCCGACGTTCGCAGGACGCAGAGCACCCGATGGCGAAAATCGTCACCAACATTCCAGCCGAGTTCGAGCAGGTTGCCGCCGCTATCGGTCCCGAAGATGAACTGCTGACGGCCAAGGAACTGGAAGTCCTGTCGATCTTCGAGTCGCTGAAAAAAGTGCCGTCGTTCGAGAAGTTCCCCGGATCGACGCTGCTGCGAAAGTGTCACCCGGGCCGAGTGCTCTGCGAACAAGGAGCTGCCGGCGCGACTGCGTTCACGATTCTCACGACGCACGACGTGATCGATCTGCGCGAAGTGCAGATCAAGGTGATTCACAAAGAGCTGGAGGATCGAGCGGCGGGACACTCACGCGATGAGTTGCATCCGCAGTTCGCCCGAATGACCAGCGCCGAACTTTCGGATCGCGAGGACGAATACCTCAGTGAGGTTCAGCGACTGCGGCCTCAAGCGGAGGAACTGGATCGCCCGGAGAACAAGACCAATACCGCACTGCGACAGCGAGCGACCGCTCATCTGCTGGTCAATTTGGATGGCAACGCGGCTCATGGGTCGTTGTGGCAGCGTGCGGCTCGTTGGTTGACCGGCCGACGATTGGCTCGCAAACTGCCGAAATGGATCGCCATCGACGGTGCCGACGTCAACGTCGCCACCAAGATGGCTCCTCTGCACGAAGCGGACTTGTTCGGCGAGATGAGCTGCATCAACCGCGCGCCACGCTCGGCGACCGTCGCGGCCGATCAAGAGTGCTACATGCTGGAGATGCTCCGCAATGTACTCGACATGTTGCACAGCGACCCGACGTACAAAGTGCGGATGGATGCGGTTTACAAACAACGCATCCTGGAAAATCACATCCGCCGGCTGTCGATCTTCGAGGATCTGAGCGATGCCGAATTCGCCAAGCTCCGCGAAGCGATCGAACTGACGGAAGTTCCGACCGGCGGCATCATCTTTGAGCAATTCGATTCGTCCGAAGCGTTCTACGTCATCCGTGGCGGCTTAGTGAAAGTCGTGGCCAACGCCTGGACGCAAGCTCGCGCGTCCGAGTTCTCGGCAGCGCAGTGGGCGGGGCTGGCGGAGGAGATCGGGGAAGCGAAGTCCTCCGATCTCGCCTCGAAGGTTGCTGCGGCACTGTCGTCGTCGGCTCGTGAGGCAGCCGGTCGGATCGTCGTGGCGAAGGCCGCCAGTGAAACTGACCAAGCCACGCTGCTCGCCGGATTGAATGAGCTCATCTGCAAAGGGGAACTGCACACGCAGTTCGGCAAGACGACGACCGATGTCGCGATCGCAGTCGATCGCGTCACCATCACGCTGGCGATGAACGATTTCCCGGACGATCCGAAGAAGTGGTCGGACCTCGAGGCTCGCACGTTCCAGCGGCTGCTGCTCGAACAGGTCTTCGGCAACATGCCTCGCCGAGCGGCGACGGCCGGACCGCGGCGCACACTGAGCTACCTCGGCCGAGGCGATTACTTCGGCGAGATGGGTGTCATCGCCAACGAACTGCGCAGCGCGACGGTCTACGCCTACGACCATCCCGACGGCGGAGCGAATCAGCGTGTGCCCGATTCGCGAACCGGTGCCGTTCCGTCGCGTGTCGAGTTGGTGAAGATCAGCAAGGCCGCGTTTCAAGAATTGGTGGCCTCCTCGCCGAAGTTGAAGGCGAAGGTCGAGGCCGTGATCGCTCAACGTCGGCAGCGATCGGTCCAGCAGACGAAGACCGACACCTCGTCGTTCGTCTCCGCGCAGTCGCAGTCGCCGGAATTCGAGCAGTTGGGGCTGATTCAAGGTCAGAAGCTGATGCTGATCGACCTCGACCGTTGCACGCGCTGCAATCAGTGCGTCGAGGCGTGCGTGGCCGCTCACGACGACGGCCGCACGCGGCTGTTTCTCGACGGGCCGCGGTTTGAGAATTATTTGGTGCCGATCTCGTGTCGCTCGTGTCTCGATCCGGTCTGCATGATTGGTTGCCCGGTCGGTTCGATCAACCGGGGCGACAAAGGTGAGATCGTCATCGAGAACTGGTGCATCGGTTGCGGCATGTGCGCCGACCAGTGCCCCTACGGCTCGATCCAGATGAATCCGCTGACCAAGCCCGTCGAACTCAGCGATCAAGCTCGCCAAGCACTCGGTACCGAGTCCGAAATCAAGTCGATCACCGAGCAAGCGGTCGTCTGCGATCTGTGCAGTTCGCTGCCGAGTCAGTCGCCGTCGTGCGTTTATGCGTGCCCGCACGATGCCGCGATCCGCGTCCACGCCCAAGACTTCTTCTTGAGCGGGAGGAAGTAACGTGCTGATCGATCGGACGCACAAGCCCTGGTTTTTCGGGAGCGCGCTGGTGTTGATCAGCGCGGCGTCGGCCTATTGGGCGATGGAAAAGCAATCGATCCATGGTCCGACGGGCGGCAGTGTGCTGGGACTGATTTTCGGGATCGCCGGATCACTGCTGATGATCTTCGCGGCGTTGCTGGCCGTGCGCAAGCGGCTGCCGACGTGGCGAGTTGGCTCGGCTCAGTTTTGGTTGCGCGGACATTTGTGGCTGGGGACGCTCGGCTTTGTGCTGATCCTGTTTCACGCTGGCTTTCACTGGGGCGGGCTGCTCGAAAATCTGTTGTGGATTTCGTTTGGCCTCGTCGTGGTGACCGGCTTCGCGGGTGTCGCACTGCAACAGGTCATCCCGCGATTGCTCACGACGCGCGTGCCACTGGAAACGATGGTCGCGCAGATTCCGTTCTTGTCGCGGACGATGCAGTTCCGAGCCGATCAATTGGTCGCCAAGCAAGCCGGGGTGCTCGACGTCGATTACGAATCGCTCAAGCCGTTCGCCGAGGAAGTCCTCAAACAGCAGCGTGTGCTCAAACGCGAGTCCGACTTCCCGAAAGAGTTGGCGAAGGTCTACGCCAACGTCCCGCTGCCCGAGGCGGATGCCAAAAAGCCAACCGCGCCCGCCGCAGCCGTTGAGACGCCGCCGGCCGCGAAAGCCGCTGGTGGTGAGAGTGCTGTGTCGGCATCCACGAATCCAAATGCTCTTCCCGCCGCGGAGCCTGCCGGCGAACAGCCAGCGGCAGCGACTCCCGAAAAGAAACTGTCGCCGTTGGAGCAAATGCAGGCGAAGCTCGCGGCGGCCAAAGCGACGTCAGTGGACAAGACCGCTGAGACTCACAAGCCGCTCACGGTCGAGAAGTCGGCTGCGGTCGAGCCTGCTGCGACCGACAAGCCCGCACCTCCGGCGGTGAAGAAGCCCTCGCCCGTCGTGAAACCGACGGTCGAGAAACCTGTCGCGGCGACACCGAAGGCTCCCGTCAAAACCGCCGCGCCGGTTCCGCCCGCGTTGTTGGCCGAACTGCGTGACTTTCACATTCGCGTCGTGCGACCATTCCTGAGCAACGGCCGGTCGCCGCAGCATCGGTTGGATGACGACATCACCGCTCGGCGAGTCTTCGCACAGTTGCGATCCGATCTGCCGGCCGAACTGCATGACTCGCTGCATAAATTGGAAGACCTGTGCGACGAGCGGCGGCAGTTCAACACCCAATTGCGACTGCACCGCTGGCTGCACTGGTGGCTGATCCTGCACATTCCTCCGTCGATCGCGATGTTGGTTTTGTTTGTCGCGCACGTCATCGTGTCACTGCGCGTGGTCCCGTTTGGGAGATGAAGGTGATGCTGCGTTCCAGCCGCGAACTTTCCAGTCGCGTCGACATCAACGTTCATCGGCAGCCGAATCGCCAGCGACGTGCGGCGTGGTGGTTGGCGTTGTGGGCGGGAGTCGGCTCGCTGTTGTGGCTCTCACTGCAGCACCTTCAGGGGGAGCACCAGATTTATCAGGCGGGAGACGTCACTTCGCCGCATCGCCTGTTCGAGAACGAATGCTGGCGTTGCCACACGACGTGGACTCCGCTGCAACGACTGGTCTCTTTCTCCAACGACGCGCACTCGATCGACAACAAAAAGTGCGTGACCTGCCATCGCGTCGGCGAGCACCACGCCAATCAGACTCCTGCCCATCGAGACATCTCGTGCGCGGCGTGCCATCAAGAACACGAAGGGGCCGAGATGCTGACCAAACCCAGCAACCGGCACTGCATCGCCTGCCACTCCGATTTGAAAACGACTCACGGCGCGAGCGAAGTCTTTGCGAAGAGCGTCACGCGATTCGACCAACTCGACGGACACCCAGACTTCCGACTGAAGTCGCTGACGAAGGACACCGCAGCCCCTCCGCCGCACGCCAAACACGGAGCCAATCGCGCCATCGAAAATTTCCAGCGGCCCGGCGACGCGGTTCCGCGCTGGCAAGACCGAGGCCGCATTCGTTTCAACCACGCCGTGCACCTCAAGGCCGAATACGACGCCGACGGCAAGTTGATTCACGGCTTGATCGGCAAGGATCGCAAATTCTCCGACCTCTCTCGCAGTTGCGATGTTTGCCACGAACCGGACCACGAAGGCCGATTTCTCAAGCCGATCTCGTTCGAGCGGCATTGCCGCGAATGCCACCCGCTGCTCTTCGACCACGAACGCTTCCCCGGCCAAGCCTTGCCGCACGAGACGCCGGACATCGTCCGTGGATTCCTCACCGAAACCTACACGCTGAAAGCCCTCGCCAAAAAATCGGATTCGGCCCCGAATGACCCCCTCACCCCCCGGGAGAGTGTGGCCGAAGTCCGGGTGAGGGCCGATGAGCCAAGCGACTCTCCACCTCGTCCGCTCCCAGGCCACCGAGACTTCCAACGTCTGTCGAAAGACCAGGCCAAATCCGTTCTCGGCGACGTCACCAAAGCCGAGCAGATCGCTCAGCAGCATCGACACCGCCAGTTCGGTTACGAAGCCACCGGCGGCTGCCGCTACTGCCACGAGGTCGAACTGGTCGCCGCGAAGTCCACGACTTCGATCGCCGATTGGAAGATCGTCCCCACCAACATCCCCTCACGCTGGCTGTCACACAGCCAATTCCATCACGAACCGCATCGCCTGTTGAGTTGCACCGCCTGCCACGCCGGAGTGGCTCAAAGCAAGAACACCGGCGACGTACTGATTCCATCGATCGACGTCTGCCGCGCGTGCCATGCGCACCGCCCCGCCGAGTGGATCGATGGAATCAAAAGCGAAACTTCCGCCAATGCTGGATCGCCCAAGTCGCCGCCAACCGAGTCCTTGAAAGAGTTACTCTCGAACGTGAACCGCGGCGCTCGGACATCGTGCATCGAATGCCACATTTATCACGACCCGTCGAAAGATAAATGGAACGGTCCGTTCGCGCCGTGAGAGAGGAATGACAAATGAGAACTGGAAAATGGAGAATGCCAAATGAAAGGCAGCCGGTGAACACCGCGCTCGTCCATCATTTTGTATTCTCCATTTTCCAGTTCTCATTTCTTATTGCGGCCAGTCTTTCAGAAAATGTCGCCATCGCCGCTGACACGCCACCCAAGCTCGTCGGCAGCGCCTCCTGCGCGACCGCCGCGTGTCACGGCGGACTAGCCGGACACAAGTTCGTCGGCTCCGAGTTCCCAATCTGGTCCGCGCGCGATCCACACTCGCGAGCGTATTCGGTGCTGCGAAACGACCTCTCACGGCAGATGGCCGAACAACTCAAGCTGCCGAAGCCGGCGCACGAGTCCGCCGTCTGCTTGAACTGCCATTCGCCCGCAACCAGCACCGACTCCAAGTGGAGTTCGATCTCCGACCGAGCGCCGCTCGCCGGCGTCGATTGCGAACAATGCCACGGTCCCGCCGAACGCTGGTTGATTCCGCACGTTCGCGAGCAGTGGAAAACGCGCTCGGTCGAAGACAAGCGTGGGTTCGGATACCAGGATTTGAGCGACGTGCTGACGCGAGCCAATTTATGCGCCGATTGTCATGTGGGCAGTCCTGGCCGTGACGTGAATCACGACTTGATCGCCGCTGGACATCCTCGCTTGTTCTTTGAACTTTCGACCTTCCACGCCAACTTGCCAAAGCACTGGCCATCGGAAATCGACGCGGCGCGACATCCCGTACTGCCCTTTGGCTCGACAAAAAGTGGGCAGTCCGGTTCGCTCCTTGAAGCCAAATTGTGGGCAGTCGGCCAAGTTGTCGCCGCGCAACGCTCGCTGGAACTTCTGAGCCATCGCGCGGCACTCGCCAAAGACGCTCCTACCAAGTGGCCGGAACTGGCCGAATGGAATTGCTTCGCCTGCCACCACGACTTGCAGTCGGCCGGTTGGTGGCAAGGACGCGATCCGTCGAATCGGCCGCGTGGCAAATTCGCCTGGAATTCGTGGCCCTACGCGATGCTCGAACCGCTGGCGCGACAAACACGCGGTCCCGATGTCAGCAGCGCGGACTCCGCGATGGCGAGGCTGCGTTCGCATTTCTCCAAGCCACTTCTTCCAGCCGAAGCGATCTCACACGACGCTGCCGCTGCCGCGAAGTCGCTGCGAGTTTGGGCCGAGCGACTCAATCAGACCGATCCGATGCCAGCCCCCTTGAATGATCTCAGCGGTCAACGCGGGCTCGGTCAGACGGAATCCAAGGAATACCTGCTGTCGCCGGAGATGCTCGATAAGCTGACTCGCGCGCTCGTTGCGGATGAAGGCCAGCGGCTGATTTCTCGCGACTGGGACTCGGCCACACAGCTCTTCCTTTCTCTCGGTGCATTGCAGCAGGCGACGATCGCGACGCGAGTCGAATCAACGCCTCGCGAGACGGAACGCGACCGCCTGATACAGTCGGTGCTCGATTCGATGAATGAGACGTTGAACTTCCAGTCCGGATTGCGTAGCCCACGCGACTTCGCCGCTCAGCCGATTGATCGCTTGCAGTCCGATCTGCAAAGGTTGCAGAAGCTGTTGAGCGTACCCCAACCGTAACCCCGTTGAACTCATGGCTGACTCCGATTCTTCACGCGGCGAACTCATCTTGCTCGGCACCGGCACCAGCGTCGGTGTGCCGATGATCGGTTGCGATTGCGCAGTCTGCACGTCGCCCAATCCGAAGAACCATCGGATGCGGACCGGAGTCGCGGTCAACACCGCTCGTGGCACGTTCGTCATCGACACGCCGCCGGAACTGCGACTGCAATTGGTGCGCGAACGAGTGCGACTGGTCGAGGCGGCCCTCTTCACCCACGCGCACGCCGATCACATTTTTGGACTCGATGACCTGCGGACCAGCGGTTGGAAGTTGTCGCGGCCGATTCCGCTGTTTTGCGAAGAGCCGGTCGAAAAGCAGCTTCGTTCGTCGTTCGGTTACGCCTTCGAGATTCCGCATCAAGACCTACATCCCGGCGCGATCCCGAAATTGGAATTCGTCCGCATCGGCCTCGAACCGTTTGATGTGCTCGGACAGCGAGTGCAGCCGATCCGCTTGTTGCACGGCCGGCTTCCCGTCTTGGGCTTTCGGATCAACGACGTCGCATTCTGCACCGACGTCAGCCACATCCCGGAGGAAAGTTGGCCGCTGCTCGAAGGCTTGGACGTGCTGATCCTCGACGCTCTGCAAGACAAACCACATCCGACACATTTCGGCGTCGCTCAAAGTTTGGAGGTCGTCGAACGGCTCCGCCCGCGTCAAGCCTACTTCACGCATGTGTCGCACAAGCTGGACTACGACACGACGAATGCCCGCCTGCCCGCCGGAGTCGAGTTGGCCTACGACGGGCTGCGTGTTCCGCTGTGAGTGAACGTCGAGCGTGTGAACGTAGCCGCTCGCCTTTCGCTCGCAGACCGAGTGAGCTAGTTTGATGTCATCATGCCTGAATCTGCCGAACCGACCGTGTCACACGTTCTCAAACTTGTCGGCCGAGTCGCCCTCGTCACCGGAGCTGCTCGCGGAATTGGTCGCGGTTGTGCGCTGGAGTTGGCTCGCGCGGGTGCCGACGTTGCGATTAACGACCGGCAGCCGTCGGAGAACACGGCATCGCTGATCGCCGAGATCGAATCGCTCGGCCGCCGCGCGGTGCTCGTCGATGGCGATTCGTTCGAGCGGTCCTCGTGCGAAGACATCGTGTGCCGAGCGATTGCGGCGTTTGGTCGGATCGACATTCTGGTCAGCAATCCGGCTTTCTCGCGGCGCGGCGATTTCCTCGATTACGACCCGGAGATCTTTGACAAGACGCTGCGCGGCTCGCTGACCGCTGGATTTCACCTGAGCCAATTCGTCGCTCGGCACATGGTCGAGCGTGGCGGTGGCGGCAAGATTCTGTTCATTTCCAGTGTCCATGCGCGGCGGCCCTACGCGCGATCCGTGGCCTACAACGCCGCCAAGAGCGGCCTCAATCACATGGCCTTCACGATCGCCGCCGAACTGATCAGGCACCGCATCAACGTCAACGTCATCGAACCGGGCTGGATCGACACGCCGGGCGAACACGAAACTTTCGGCGACGCGATGCTTGCCGAAGAAGGAGCCAAACTGCCGTGGGGCCGGATCGGTACGCCCTCCGACATCGGCCGAGCGGCGACGTTTTTGTGCTCCGACGACGCCGACTACATCACCGGCACGTCGCTGGTTGTCGACGGCGGGTTTTGTCTCCGCGATTCGATTTCGAGTCCTTCGATGTCGCCCAAGTAGTTGTCACTGGCGACGCTTCGTGAGTTCTTTTGGGGTGCGGTGCGTTATGTCTCGCGTTGAGAAGTCCTACGACCTGTATCGACGAGCCAACGAACTCATCCCCGGCGGGACGCAACTCCTCAGCCGCAGGCCGACGAAATACGCGAACGGTGTGTCGCCGGTGTACGCAGCAAGAGCGAAGGGTGCACGAATTTGGGACGTCGATGGGAACGAGTACATCGACTGGGTCAGCGGCATCGGCGCGATCATTCTCGGCTATTGCGACCCGGTCGTGGACGACGCCGTGCGTGAGCAGATCGGCAAAGGAGTCGCGACGTCGATTAGCAGTGCGGTGGAACTCGAACTGGCCGAGGAATTGTGTCGTACGGTTCCGTGTGCCGAGATGGTCCGCTACGCCAAGTGCGGCGGTGAAGCGTGTGCGATCGCGGTGCGGATTGCTCGCGGATCGACCGGACGGGACAAGGTGCTCTTCTGTGGTTATCACGGCTGGCACGATTGGTACTTGGCCGCGAATCTCGTGGCCGAAGAAAGTTTGAACTCGCATTTGTTTCCCGGCATCGAGCCGATTGGTGTGCCGAAGGCGTTGGCCGGGACCGCCCTGCCCTTTCCGTTTGGAGACCTCGCGGCGCTGGGACAGTTGCTCGATGACCACAAAGGCGAGGTCGCGGCGATCATCATGGAACCGCTCCGTTCGGAACGGCCGGCCGACGGGTATCTTGCCGGCGTTCGCAAGCTGTGCGACGAACGCGGCGTGGTGTTGATCTTCGATGAAGTCTCGTCCGGGTTTCGCTTCGGGATGCAGGCGGCTCAAGGCTTTGTCGGCGTGACTCCGGACATGGCCGTGTTCGCAAAGTCGATGTCGAACGGCTATCCGATGGGCGCGGTGGTCGGTCGGCGCAGCGTGATGAAGTCGGCCGCCAGAATGTTCATTTCCAGCACCTACTGGTCCGACCCGATCGGCATGGTCGCCTCGCTGACGACGATCCGCGAACTGCGACGCCGAAACGTATCGGAAGCACTTTGGGCGTTCGGTCGCGAACTACAATCGCGACTCGATGCCATCGCGAGAGAGACCGGTCTCGATGTGAAATGCTCCGGCTTGGCGGTGCATCCGCATCTGGAGTTCACATCGGCCTCACCCGATCTGAAGCCGGTCTTGGCGACGCTGTTCATTCAGGAAATGGCGAAGCGTGGCTGTCACGGCTACGCGAGCTTCTATCTCAACGCGGCTCAAGGAACGGCGGAGTTGGAACAGACGGCGACCGCGGCTCGCGAGGTCTTCGCCATCATCCGTCGCGCGATCGACAGCGGCAACGCGGAATCGTGCCTCGAATGCCCCCGCCAGCAAGATGCGTTTCGGAGATTGGTGCGATAGGCTGAGCACTTCGATTTGGAGTGCGGCAACCTGAGTCACCGCTTTTCAAAACGCTCTGGTTTTCATCAGCGTGGTCACTGCAATCGACATCGTTTGAAAAGCGGCGGCTCCGGCCGTCGCACTCCAAAGGGTTTCACGTGCCCGAATCACAACTCTCATTGCACGCTGGCCTCGAATGGCCCGACTTTGCGGCGATCGCGTTCTACTTCTCGCTGACGTTCGGTATCGCGGTGTGGTTCGGTCGCAAGCAAAAGGATGTCGACGATTTCTTCGTCGGTGGACGCCGCATGCCGTGGTTCGCGGTCGGGCTGAGCATTCTCGCGACGCTGTTCTCGACGCTGTCGTACCTGGGGATGCCGGGCGAGATGATCAAGAACGGCATGGGAGTCTTCCTGGGGATTCTCGCAGCGCCGCTCAGCATGGCCGTGATCATGCTGTTGTGGATTCCGTTTTTCATGCGGCTGAGGCTGACCAGCGCCTACGAGTACCTCGAACTGCGATTCAACTATCCCGTGCGTTTGATCGGCGCGTCGCTGTTCGTGCTGCTGCGACTGGGATGGATGAGCATGGTGATCTACGCCGCCTCGATGGCGCTCGACAAAGTCAAAGGCCCGGACTTCGCTTGGCTGCCAGGAGAGGATCTCTATTGGTGGATCGGACTCGTGGGGATTATCGCAGCGATCTACACCGCGGTCGGCGGCATCCAGGCGATGATCTGGACCGACGTGTTGCAGTGCCTGCTGCTGCTGACCGGAGTGCTGTTGGCGATCGGCTACGTTGCCGCCGTGGATGGCACCGGTCCCGTCGATTGGTGGAGAACCGCCGCCAACACCGCAGGCCGAAACAATCTCCCTCCGCTGTTTAGCTGGGACATCACCATTCGAACGACCATCGTCTTTGCGTTGATCAATCACTTTTTCTGGAACATCTGCACTCACGGCTCAGATCAGGTCGTGTTGCAACGGTACTTCTCGGTGTCATCGCTGAAGAACGCTCGGAAGAGTTACTTCGTCAATTTTCTCGTCGATCTGACGATGGCCTCGCTGCTGTCGCTGTGTGGCTTGGCGTTGTTGGCGTACTACCTGAAGCACGCGGACCAAGTTCCCGGCGGACTGACAGCAGTCAAAGGAGCGGACAAGCTCTTTCCGCACTTCTTGGGGAACCAGCTTCCTTCTGGTTTCGCGGGGCTGATCATCTCGGCGTTCCTGTGCGATGCGATTCAAACGCTGGAGTCCGGCGTGAACGCGATCACGGCCGTGGCCGCAAATGACATTGTGCCTCGCATGCGACGTGGCCGGCCTCGCATCATGAGCGACCTGATGTTCGCTCGCGTGATAAGCATCCTCATCACGATTGCGGTCACGGTGAACGCTTACTTTGTGGCGAACCGAGTACAAGCGATCGGCGAAACGATCGTCGGCATGATGCCCAAGTTCTTCAACATGTTCGTCGGGCCGCTGTCATCGCTGTTCATCATCGGTATGTTCTTCCGCCGCTGCACCGCGCGATCGGCGATCCCGGCCGTGCTGTGCGGCTTCGTGGTCTCCGTCGCCTGGAGCTGGTGGCCGGAGATTCGTGGCGTTCCCAAAGAGCAGGCTCCAACGTTCCTTTTGGCAATCGCCGTCCCCTGCTTGACGAGCTTGTCGATTGCCTGGATTTTGGGTTGGATTGTAGAACGGGGCGGAGAACACTCCGGCCTCAAATTCACCTGGCGCGAGATCGTGAGCAAAGAGGAAAACGAAACAGTGACTTGACCAGCCGAAAGCCAATGACGCGCCAAACCACGAGAGTTGCTGCCATGTCGCCCAAAGACGCTTACGACCGGGACGGATTCGTCATCGTCCGCCAACTCTTGTCCGCCGACGACTTCGCCGAACTGCGTCGAGAACTTGACCGTTACATTCGCGAAGTCGTGCCGACGCTGCCGGATGCCGATGCATTCTTCGATGACAAGTCGCGGCCGGAAACGCTCAAACAGATGCAGCACATGCAGCAGGATGCGTTCTTCGAGGCGTACACTCGGCAGCCGAAGTGGCGTGAACTGGCGATGACTCTGGTCGGCGAGGAAGCCGCGTGTGCAGGACCGGAATGGTTCAACAAGCCGCCGGGGACGAATCACGTCACTCCGCCGCATCAAGACAACTATTACTTCTGCCTCGCGCCGCCGAAGGTCGTGACGATCTGGATGTCGCTCGACGATGTCGATGACGAAAACGGTTGCCTGCGCTACGTGCGTGGCTCGCATCTGCCGCCGATCCGCCCTCACAATCGCTCGAACGTTTTGGGGTTCTCGCAGGGAATTACGGATTACGGCGACGCCGACCTCGCGGCCGAGGTCCGCATTCATCTGGCTCCCGGCGACGTCGTCTCGCATCACGGCAACACGATTCACCGAGCCGACGCGAACCGCTCGCCGATCCGCAACCGCCGAGCCTTCGCGATGGTCTTCAATGGGGTCAGTTGCCGCCGCGACGAAGTTGCGTTCGCTCGGTACATGACTGCCGTCAAAGAACAGCATCAGCACATGGGACTCAAAACATAACCCCGCCGGGCTTGCCCCGGTGGAGAGAAAGATTCGCCGTATGGACTGGCAACTTCTTGATCGTGACCGCGAGATCTGGGACCGCGAACTCGCGTCGTTCGTGCCGCCGCGCGTGTTTGATTCCCATCTGCACTTGTACGAACTGAGTCACTTCAACGGTCCGGCACCAGGGTTGTGTGCAAAGGGGCCGAACAGTGTCGGCTGGAAGGAATTTCAAACGCGGATCGCCGAGATCATGCCCGACCGCGAAGTCAGCGGTTTAGCCTTCGGATTTCCACAGACGACCGTGAACTTTGAGGCAGCGAACGACTTTTTGGCTCGCGAGGCGAAGCATCCCGGAGCACTCGGCCAAATGCTGATTCATCCGGCGATGGACCCCGAATTCATTCGCGAGACCGTGCAGCGTGATGGCTTCGTGGGCCTCAAACCGTACCACTTGTTCGCGACCGAGAAGCCGACGTTCGACGCGCACATCCCGAGCTACTTGCCGGAAGAGCATGTGCGGATTGCTCACGAGCTAGGCTTGTCGATCACGTTGCACATCGTGCGGTCAACCGCGCTGGCCGATTCATCGAATCAAGAGGTGCTGCGGAAATACGCGACGAAATATCCGAACGCTCGAATGATCCTGGCTCACGCCGCGCGAGGCTTCAATCCGCATCACACGGTGCTCGGCATCGAATCGCTGCGCGGGCTGAACAATGTTTGGTTCGACTCGTCTGCCGTGACTGACAGCGGAGCCTACGAAGCGATCATCCGCGTCATGGGGCATCGGCGGTTGATGTACGGCTCGGACTTTCCGGTCTCGCACATTCGCGGCCGCTGCGTCGGACTGGGTGACAATTTCTTGTGGCTCACGCCGGAGAACACGAAGCTCGACGCGGCCTACGCCAACGTGCAGTTCACGCTGGTTGGCATCGAGTCGCTGCGGACTCTTAAGATCGCCTGCCTCGGTTGTGGCTTGAGCGACGAGCAGGTCGAGGACATCTTCTTGGGCAACGGCGCGGAGTTGTTTGCGGAACGGGGGATTTCATGAATCGCCATCGGATGTTCGCGTTTTGCGTCTGCGTGTGGTCGTCGTTGATCGCCGTGGCTGAAGACTGGCCGCAGTTTCGAGGCATCAACGCCAGCGGCGTGACGATGTCGAAGAAACCGCTGCCGACCGAGTTCTCGCTGGAGAAAAACCTGCGCTGGTCGGCGAAGCTCGGCGACGGAGTCGGCTGTCCGATTGTCGCGAGTGGCAAGGTCATCACCACAGCGATGACGGCCGAGCGAACGTTTTCCGTCTTCGCCTTCGAGGCCGCAACCGGCAAGAAACTGTGGCAACGTGATTTCGAAACCGGCAAGCTGCCGCGCATCACGCCGCCGAACAGTCATGCCTCGAGCACTCCCGCCAGCGACGGCAAGCAAGTTTACGTTTACTGCAGCACGCTGGGCCTCATCGCACTCGATGCGATGAACGGCGACGAGAAGTGGAAGCGCTCGCTGCCAAGTCCCAGCTATTTGATGGACTGGGGAGCCGCCTCATCGCCGATCGTGCATGACGGCACGGTCTTCTTCAATCAGGACGACGATCTGTCTCCTGTGCTGTTCGCGGTCGACGCGAAGTCCGGAGCGATGAAGTGGACCGCCGAACGACCGGACATGCTCGGCGGCTACGCGGTGCCCGTGATTTGCGAAGCGAACGGTCAAACCGACGTCGTGATCTCCGGCAGCGGGTTCCTCAAAGGCTACGACCCGGCGACGGGAACCGAACGCTGGAGCAGCAACTCGACACTGCGAACGATGATGTCCTCGCCCGTCGTGCGTGATGGGATCATCTATCTCTCGTCCCAAAGCTACGGCGACGAGAAACGAACGCTGAAGTTCGCCCTGCTCGAATGGCTCGACACGAACCAGGACGGCAAGCTGACCAAGGCGGAAATCCCAAAGGAATTTGCCTCACGCTTCGACACCTCCGACAAGGACGGCGACGGAGTCATCGCCGATGGAGAACTCGACACCGCATTTCAATCGGCCAAGAACCAAGCCGGCGGCGGCAACACCATTCAAGCCGTTCGCGGAGGCGGTCGCGGCGATGTGACAAAGACGCACGTCCTGTGGAACATCGCCAACAAGTCGCCGTCGAACATCGTCTCGCCGGTCGTCGTCGGCGAGCAACTCTTCATCGTCAAAAAGGGTGGCCTGTCGAGCTCCTTCGACGCCACGACCGGCAAGACCCATTGGGAACTCAACCGCATTCGCAACATCGGCGATTACTACGCCTCGCCCGTGGCCGGTGACGGCAAGATTTTCGTCACAGGCGAGAACGGCTTCATCGTCGTGCTGGAACAAGGCCCGAAGTTGAAAGTCCTCGCGACCAACGACGTCGGCGAATCGTGCGTCGCCACCCCCGCCATCGCCGATGGCCGCTTGTTCGTGCGCGGCCGCGAGACACTGTTCTGTTTCGGAGAGGACGAGAAATGATCCGATCTCTGATGGTGTTGTTCTCTATTTGCGCCTTCGCAAACGTCGTCATCGCTGGCCCGCGCGTGGACATCATCATCGGCGAGAAGGCTCCCGCGCTGGAACGGCTCGCGGCGGAAGAACTCTCCAACCAACTCAAGCGAGTCTACGAAGCCGAAGTGAGGATTGCCTCGACCGCGCCGTCCGATGCAATGCACGTCATCTTCGTCGGCAGTCCCGACACGAACGACGGCATGAAACCGTTCGTCGACTCCTGGCCGAGCGGCGACAAGAAGCTGTCCGACCAAGGCCACCTGCTGCGAAGCGTGACTCACAACAACAAACCCGCGCTGCTGATTGGCGGCGGCAGTTCGGTCGCGACGTACTGGGCCGTCGCTGAATACGGCCATCACATGGGCATTCGGTCGTTGTTGTTCGGCGATCTCGATCCGGTCAGTCCGTCAGAGTTCAAGCTGAATGGGATCGATATCGTGCTGGAGCCACAGCATCGCGAGCGTGAATGGCACTTCCGCAATCGGGGTCCAATGGATTCCGGTTCGTGGAGCGTGGACGAGCATCGCCGCCTGCTTCAGCAGCTCGCGAAGCTCAAGTTCAATCGAGTCAGCATCAATGTGCGAGCCTCGCAACCATTCGTGCATTTCGAGTTCGGCGGTGTCGCGCGAAAGTCGGAGGGACTATGGGGATTCAACAAGAATGTCCATCCGGTGTCGGGGGACACTTCCGGACGCAAGGTATTCGGCGGGGCCAAGAATTTTGAGAACCCCAGCTTCGCCACGGCGACGACCTACGAAGAACGAATCGCGGCGGGCAAGCGGCATCTGACCGGGATCGTTGAAGCGGCCCACTCGGTGGGGATGACTGTTCGCTTGCAGCTTCAGCCCGATTGGTTTCCAGACAGCTTCAGAGTTTTCGTGAAAGAGCCGGAGGGCATGCAAGGCCGCGATGGTCCGCACGTTGTCGCCGATGACTCAGAATTCTTTCGGGACGCCAAGTTGCTGGAATTGGCGAGAATGCAACTGCGCGCGTACCTCGACACCTTTCCGGGAATTAACGGTGTCGATCTGGAATTTCGTACGTCCAAAGTCTCTCAACAAGATTTTCTGCGTGTCTTTCCCGATCCCAACTTTTGGCGTTGTGCGGATGGCCGAGACGTGGCCGTGCGAGTTCGGGCGAATGCGTTTCCGGTGCGAGCGTTCGCGCCGT
>QWQF01000135.1 GCA_003669125.1 Planctomycetota bacterium | reverse complement strand
GTCAGTTCGAAGCCGTCGGGCTTGGCGTGCATCTCGTGGATTTCAAACGGGACTTTGCCGGACCAGTCGATGCGATCCAGCGAGTGCGGTTTCGGGCCGCGCGAACCCCAGCCGCGATTAGTTCCGCCGACGAACAGCGAGCCGCTTGGCGACATCATCATGCCGAGGCTGCCGGAGCCGATTCCGCTGCGGAATGGGAAACACGCACCTTGATAATGGCCGCGCACCTTTTCGAGAGAGACACGCATGATCGTGCTGTCGGACTGATCGCCGACGAACAGTTGATTCGTGAACGGACCGAACTTTCCGGTGGAATCGAACGCAATTCCGCTCGCCGACTTGCCCATCTTCGGGTACGGGAAGTAACAGGCAGGCGGTTCGAGTTCGGGAATCTTCTTCGCTTCGGTCATCAAACGGCTGCCGCTTTCGGGCTCCTTTGGTTTCGGGCCGAGGGCCTCTTTGACGGCCGGCTCGTCGTACCATTTGAATCCGCCGGGATGTCCGACGAACTTGCCGGGCCGCAGATGCTTGAGAGCACAGGCTCCGTTCCACGGGCCTTGATTGTCGGTATAGAAAACATCGCCCGCGTGATTGAAGCCGATGCCTCCGGGCGAACGGATACCGCTGGTTGTCGGGATCACTTTGCCCTCCGGAGTGATTCGCAGGCACCAGCCGCGGTACTTGCTCTCGCTGCTGAACGAGCCGGTCAGGCAGAGCACGACCCAGATGTTGCCGTCCTTGTCGAACCGTGAACCGAAGGCGTACTCGTGGTAATCGCCGTTGATGCCCCAAGCGTCGGAGACCGTTTCGATGATGTCCGCTCGACCGTCGCCGTTGGTGTCCTTCAGTCGCGAGACTTCTGGCCGATGCGTCGCGTACAGCCATCCGTCGCGGTACGCGATGCCGAGCACCTCGTGCAGTCCGCTGGCGAACTGTGAAAACTTCGCATCCTTGCCCGTCGCCGAGAACGGCTTGTCGAGCAAATAGATGTCGCCTCGCCGAGTGCTGATCGCCAGCTTGCCATCGGGCGACAAGTCCACCCCACCCGCTTCAAGCACGATCCCTTCCGGAATCACGAACGACGTGATCGGAAAGTAGTCATCCTCGGTCAACGGCTTATCGGCGGCAAACGCGGAGGAAACCGTCAGCATGACCAGGCTGCAACAGAAAACTGAGGCCCAATGCATTGTGAACTCCAAACGTCCTGTGGAGGAAAAATGATTCGAGACGCGAGACAGCTACCAGACGTACTTTTGTTCGATCTTTGCCGCACCGTTCGTCAATTCGACTGGCACGAGCAATTCCATGCGGTTGCCAGCGGGGCGGACAAGAGGTTGCTTTGAGGAATTCGAAGCGACTCGCAACTTCCAGCCGTCGATGGTGAACCAGCCACCGGGACCGGGTTCGATTTTGTTGCCGACGGCGGCTCGGAAGTAGAGCTTGTCGAGTATCGCGGGTTCTCCAGAGGCGAGGGTCAGAGTCAGCGTGCGGTCGATCGAGATCTCTTTGCCGGTCTTAACCGCTCTGGGCGCGTCGTCGATCAAGAGGCGGCCAAACGAGTATTGCAAGATCGGGCGGCGAGCGTCGTCGTAGCGATACCCGCGCAATTTGTAGCCTTGGTCGCGAGCCGGTTGGCTCGGCCAGGCGGTGCTCGGTTCGGGCAGCAGAGCGAACGGAGTTTCGGAATTCAGCGGCAGCACGTTGTCGCCGAGCGGACTTTGGAAACCGGGGCCGCGTCCAACCCAATGCTTGCTGGCGTCGATGAACTGTCCCTGCCACAGCCACAAGAGCGCGAAGCGATCAACGTCCCACGCCAGGTTCGCACCTTCGGGATATCCGACGGCGAAGCCGCGCGGTGAAGTGATGTTGCCGCCGTCGGACTTCGGGCCTTGCAGAAAGTTGCGATACAGAATCGGTTCTTTGTCCGGCGCGAGCACGATCGCCTCGCGGACGATGCCGGCGGGAATCGCCGCGCTGCTGCCGTCAGCGAGGTACGCCCACACGGCTTGCATCTGCTTCGGCGGACTGGCGTCGAGCACGTCCTTGATGGTCGCCATGCCGAACGGCCACGCGGCCGGCATGCGCGTGCCTCGGCGATACACCTGCGGATCGGCGAGATAGCGATAGAACCAATCCTCGCGCAGCCGGCGGTTCATGTTGTTGAGGTTGATCGCTTGTACGCCAGTCGCGGCGTGTTCGTTGAACGGATGG
The DNA here is from genome assembly GCA_003669125.1 of Planctomycetota bacterium. Lineage (GTDB taxonomy): Bacteria > Planctomycetota > Planctomycetia > Planctomycetales > Planctomycetaceae > SXKJ01. The sequence goes on along the minus strand of QWQF01000135.1, from coordinate 8,870 downwards.
CATTTGACGCACGACAAGCTTTTGTCGCCGACCAATTGCCGTCCGGCGGACTTCGCTTTTGCGAGCGATTCATCAAAGGCCGGCAGATTCGCGGCCGTCTTGAGGTCCACGGTCGCGAACGTCTTTGCCAGCGAGCCGGCGTGAAACTTCGGCATCCGAGCGTGCATGTACGGTCGGTCTTTTTGTTTGGGATCCCCTTTCGTGCCGTTCTGCAACAGGTCGGTCAGCGCCTCTTCGCGGAGCTTGTCGCCGACGCCGTCGAGCGTGGGCGGGATGCGGCCCTCATCCCCCATCTCAGGTATTTGTGTCTCAAAATAGGCGTTGCGGATCGGTTCCACGCCTCCGAGTTGGCCTCGTTCGTGACAGGCGTAGCAGTTGAAGCTGAGCAGCGTGTGAGCGATCGTCTCGGCCGGAGTCGGTTCGGCGGCGTTGCTCAAAGCCGTGATCGCCGCGCCGGCCGCCGAGCGTTGCAGCGGAGTCAGCCGAAAGAACGGCAGGCCGCGTTGACCAACCTCAGACATGCACCCACCAGTCGCTGCCAGCTTCGACAGTGACTTTGCTTTCAGCTCGGACGCGAGCTGCTTGTCGTCCTCTTTCAACGAATGACACGACGCGCAGCCGAGCGTCGCGAAGAGCTTGCGGCCTTTCTCGACTTGCGACGGATCAATCACGAACGGTTTGTCGTTGTCCCCATCGGTCGCGACGGGCTTCGGTCGCTCGCGAGTCATCGTGATGAACGCCGCAGCAGACGTGCGTTTGATTCCTTGGCCTTGCATGTCGAGAGTCAGCGTCCACTCGCCGCCCCCCTGGAAGTAATCGACGATGATTTCGTGCGGACCGACGTCCAGCGAGACACGGCCTTCCTTGTCCGAATGCGGATGGACGCCGCCATGCTTGACGACTTCTTTGCCGTCGATCTGCAAGCGGCTGCCGTCGTCGCTGCCGATCCAAAACTGGTACTGCCCCGGCTTGTCGATTTGCAAGAAGCCAGTGAACCGCATGCCAAAGTTGTTCTGTTGTTTGCCGACGGCCAGATCGAACCCGCTGACGGTTCCGGTCGCGAGTGGCTTCATCACGCCGAAATCCGGCACGTCGTCCCAGCCTCCCTCGAAGTACGCGAACTTCATATTCGGCGGCACTTTGTGCCCTTGAAAGAAGTACGCGGCGATTTCTCGGGCTTCCTTCTCGTTCAAGTTCAGCCCCGGCATTCGGGCACTCGGCCGCACGGCATGCGGATCTTGCAGGAACTTCGCGAGGCTCGGCAGCGTGTACTTCGCCGGCAGATTACCCAGCGGAATGAACGTCTGCGTGGCCGGCTTTTTCGGAGCGTCATCGTCGTCATCGACGAGCGCCGGATTTACCTTCGGGATCGGTCCTGCTGCCTTGCGAGGCATGTGACACGCGACACAGCCGAACCGATGAAAATGCTGCTCGCCCGTTTTGACCGCGCTGTGCTCGGCCATCGCTTCTTGCGAAACACCCGTCGTCGCGAGGAAGTGTGTCAGCGACTCGATCGCCGCGCCCCGTTCGCTCTCCGGCAGTCCCGCCAACACGTCCGGCATGGTCGTCCCCGGCTTGGCCTTCTGCGGGTTCGCGAGCATGGCCCGGAGGAAACTCAACCGCACACGCGAACCGACTCCGTCCAAAATCGGAGCCTGTTTTTTCGTGACTTGCTGGGCAGTCGCTCCGTCTACCTGGTGACACGCGACACAACCCAGTTCGCCGAGTAACAGTTTTCCACCCGGCACCAAATCTTTCGGAGCGTTTGCTCCCGCTGCCGTGAAGAACCGCTCGAACCCAGCCACGACGGGATGATTCACCGACGGCTCGGCGAACGGATCGCTGGTCGGCTTCGGGTCCGCAGCGCACAGCAGTGCAGGGAAAACTAAACAGACGATCGCGCCGCTCAATGAGCGAACGGCCGAAACAGTTCTTGGCATGAAATCATCCCTTTGGGAAAGCGGACTCTGCGGGAGAGCGGGCGGGAATTTCGCGGCGAAGTCTAATTGGCGGCTCGCGGTGCGGACAGTGATTCGCGGGCAGGTTGAAAACCTGCACCACGTCACGTCATCGATCGGAAACGCTGGCATCCGGCGACAAAAAAGACAACCGAAAAGCCGAGCAGCATCAGGCAGCACTTCACGATGACGGCGACTTCGGGCTGCGGATTTGTAAGGACTTCGAGGTAACCAATCAGCGACCAGGCGTGTGGCGTGACGACACTGACGTCCTTCATCATGTCCGACATCCAGTCGCGTGGCACGAAGCAGCCGCTGATGCCGGCCAGTGAAATGACGATCAAATTTGAGTACGACGAGACTTGCGAATCGGTTTGCACGCAGGTGGCGATCAGCAGGCCGAGACTCGTGGCGGCCAACGACGTGCAGACAATCAACGGCACCAGAAAGAGTGGTTGCTCACCCCACGTCATGCCGAACATCAGCCGGCCAAAGATGAACAACGCGACGCTTTGCAGCAGCGAGACCACCAAATACGGCAGCGTCTTGCCGACGAGCAATCCGATCGACGTGAGCGGCGAAATCCGCAACCGGCGCAGCGTCCCGATGTCTCGCTCGGAGATGAACGAGCGGGCCATCACGTTGACCAGAAAAAACGTGAACATCACCGTGAAGCCCGGTACCAGCCGGTCGTAGACCGAGGCGCTCGTGGATCGCCCGTCGGCAACGGTCGTCTGTACCGCGGTTGTCGGCTTCGGAGACGTGGACGAGGCGGCCTCGTTGGTTTCTTCTTCTTCGGCGGCTTCCATGTTGTTGATCAGCATGCGGCCGAGGTTGTGCCGTTTCGCAACCGTCGGGAAGACCTCATCCATCGTCATCGAGTACAGATTGCTCGTGACCAACTTGGCGACCCAGCTCCACGTCGGTTTCGTGTCGACGTTGATGTCGAGACTCTCGAATTCTCCCGCCAGCCGCCCCTTGCCAAGTTTGCGAGTGAAAAAATCACGCAGCTCCAATTCGTCGATCCGCTTTTGAAACTCCGGGCCGATGGTCAGCGACATCGTCACCTTTCCGGTGAAGACGTCGCGCCTGGCCGATTCCGTGTTGGCGTACGCGATGACTTGGAGATCGCGTTGTTCCGCCAGTCTTGTTTGCAGTCGCTTCGCCAAGTCACCGCCGTCGCGGTCCACCCAAGCGACTTGGATGACTTGATTACTGGCTCGCCAGCCGAGCAGTGTGCCCGTCGAAAATCCAACGATGGTGATGAAAATCAGCGGCTGGATCAGTAACACCGCCAGCGAACGCCGATCGCGCATCTGCAAGCGCAGATCTTTCCAAGTCAGATGCCACCAACCCATCAGCACGCTCCTTGAACGGCGAGCCCTCGGATCGAGAGTCCAGTTCAAACCGCAGTGTGAACGACTTCTCGAATTTGTCGAGTCGCGTCGTCAGCAAATCGCTCGCAGTCGGACCGGCAGCAGAAGGTCACGCCGCGCGACGTTCCTTGCGGGGGCGTTCCCACTTTTCCTTCATCCGTGAGAACTGATGCAGCCAGAGATCGTAGTCCCTCGATTTACCACCGAAGAACTCGCCCACTTCGGGGTGTGGCAGAATCAGGAAGTCTTCGGCAGTGATCCCACGGAGCACGCATTCGGCGACGTCGTCCGGGCTGAGGGCGTGCGATTGCAAAAACTGATGGACAGGATCGCTCAGGTTGAGCATGTCCGTTTGCACGCCCGATGGACACAGGCAAGAAACTCGAATGCCCGAGCGGCGATAATTGACCGACAGCCACTCGGCGAACGAAATGGTCGCGTGCTTCGTCACGGAGTACGCGGCCGAGCCAATCTCCGTCAGCAGTCCGGCCGCAGACGATGTCTGCAAAAAGTAACCCTCACCTCGAGCCAACATGCCGGGCAACGCGGCTCGTGCAGCGTAGACGTTCGAAAGGACATGCAGTTCCCACATCCACTGCCAATCGGCATCGGAGGTTTCGACGCCCCCTTTGATCGTGGAGCCGGCGTTCGAGCAAAACAGATCGACGCGGCCCCAGCGAGCTTCGGCCTCGGCCACCAACTGCTGGATGTGAGCCTCGTTGCAAACGTCCCCCGAAATCGCAATGCCCGCGACCTCCTGAGCGACTGACTCGGCGGCCTCGGCATCGAGGTCGGCGACGATCAAGCCGCGCGGTTGTTCCTGAGCGAACCGACGGCAGAGCGCTCGGCCGATGCCGTGAGCTCCCCCGGTCACGATGATGACTTTGTCGATGAGTTGCACGGCAGGATTCTCGAAGGGCCACGCGAGCGAACAGGACCGGCAGTCTGGCGGATTCTCGAAACTCCTCAAAGATCAATGCGGGAGGCGGTGAACGAACGCCAATCTGTGCGACGACGTTCGGCAGTTGTTGCCGCTGGTTCTGTTGGGGGTTTCCGATGATTCCAGTGATTCCGATTAGGAAAACTGGAGGGCCGACTCGTTGCTCGACGATTCGTGGAAGGATTGGACGAGGACTCGGTGCGCAAACCGCTCGCCGTGTTTTTTGAGGAGATCACCAGGATCGCGCCGCGAAACTTTTGCTCGGCGACCAGACGGAGCGAGTTCATGTTGAGTTTTTGGAAGAAGTGGCGTTTGGATCAATCGGCTTCGCGTCGCCGCACCTCGGGACGAGCTGACGACCGATCTCGCACGGCGGTTCAAATCGAACGTTTCGAACAACGTGCGTTGCTGAGCATCTCGACGCTGGTCAGCGCGTCGGCGGGTTCGACCACCGAAAAAACGTTGACGATCACGGCGACCGGTGCCGAGACGATCAATGTTGCGGTCAACGCGACGCGGCAGGTCACGATCAACGGAGCGATCGTCGGCGCGCCAGTGTACGCGGCGGATCTGTCCAAGCTGGTGGTCAACGGCGGCACGGGCAACAACCGAATTGATCTGACCGGCGTCACCGCGTCGGCGTTCACTCGTCTGCGAAATGTTCAAGTCGATGGCGGCGCGGGGAACGATCGCATCACTGGCAGCGCGTTCGCGGAAAGCCTCAGCGGCGGCAACGGCAATGACACGATTGTCGCGGGACTGGGCAACGACACGGTCCTCGGCGGCAACGGCAACGACAACGTTCAGGGTGGCGATGGAGCTGACTCGATCGATGGCAGCACCGGCAACGACACGCTGGTTGGCGGCGATCAGAACGACACGCTCAGCGGAGGCTCTGGAAACAATGTGCTCACGGGTGACTCCGGAAATGATTCGCTGATCGGCGGCATCGGCGTGGATATCCTGTCGGGCGGAGTGGGTGACGATCAACTCAGCGGCGACAATGGCAACGACCAACTCGTCGGCGGCGACGGCAACGACATCGCGATCGGCGGTCTGGGGAACGATGTGCTGTCGGGAGGTGCCGGAGACGACAGCTTGTCGGCCGGTGACGGCAATGACGTTGTCGATGGCGGAGCAGGCTCCGACACGTTGCTCGGCGAGGACGGTAACGACCGGCTCACGGCTGGTATCGACACGGCCAACAACACAGTGATTGGCGGCGCGGGCAACGATACGCTGACGTCGGCCGCCGGAGCAGACTCGCTCGATGCGGGTGATGGCAACGACTCGGTGATCGGCGGAGCCAACTCCGACACGATTCTCGCTGGCAGCGGCGCGGACACGATCTTTTCGGGAGACGGCAGCGATTCGGTGGACGCCGGCGGAGGCAACGACCGGATTGATCTCGGAGCCGGCGACGACACCGCGCTGGGTGGCGACGGCAACGACTCGATTTCGGGTGAGTCGGGCAGCGACAGCATGGATGGCGGAACTGGCGACGACGTCTTGTACGGCGATGCGGATAACTTCGGTTTCGACTCGCTCTCGTCCGACGACGGTGATGACACGCTGCTTGGCAATGACGGCAACGACACGCTGATCGGCAACGAAGGAAACAACTACCTGGACGGCGGCGCGAACAGCGACAGCGTTCAAGGGGGTTCGGAAAACGACACGCTGCTCGGTCAGGACGGCAACGACACGCTCTTCGGCGGCGGTGGCGATGACCACATCGAGTCCGGTTTCGGGCGAGACAGCGTGGTCGGTGGCAGTGGCGACGATGACATCCTCGCCGACTCGTTCGACGTCGTCATCTTCGACGGCGGAGACGACCCGGCCAGTCAAGCGAGCAACTCCAACTCGACAGGCAACGCCACGACGCAACTCGGACAGCTCAATCTTCGCGGCCTGACGCTGGATGAAATTCAGTTCTTGCTGCAAGCATCTGGTCGCTGAGGCCGCTCGCGCACTCGCATTGACGGTGTCGGGAATCCGCTTCAAACTCCCGCCGTTTTTCGTGGGGCACATTGGAAACATGCTCCACGCGAGGCAACGGAGTGCCGCATGAATTGGCTGCGCTGGCGACATCGGCTGGAATACCTCGCGTTTCGCGTGGTTGAGTGCGTCGTGCTGATGCTGTCGCCGTCGCACGGACGTGAATTGGCGGAGGGCTTGGCCTTCGTCGTTCTGCGATTGCTGCCGCGCCGACTGACTCGGTACGACATCGCGCGGGATAACTTGCGGCAGGCGTTGGGGCCAGACGTTTCGGACGTGGTCATCGACGATCACATTCACCGCATGTGGGTGCATCTCTTTCGAGTCGTCATCGAAATCGTCCAGCTGCCCCGCAAAGTCCGCAGTGAGAATTGTCTGAGCTACGTTGAGTACGGTCCCGGCCGTCAGGCGTGCTGGCGAGCGTTCAACACCGGTCGCCCCGTGATGCTCGTCAGCGGCCACTTCGGCAACTGGGAGGTTGCCAACACCGCGTTCGGCTTGTTCGGCTATCCGATGGGCGTCGTCGCTCGCGATTTGGACAACCCGTACTTTCATGGCTGGTTCAAACATTTCCGCGAGCACACCGGCCATCGGCTGTTCTCGAAGGCAGGCGCGTCGCAGCAAATGCTGCCGCAGTTGGCTCAGCGGGGGCATGTCGCGCTGCTGTGCGATCAAGACGCCGGTCCGCGCGGGCTGTTCGTGGATTTCTTCGGCAAGCCAGCATCGACGTTCAAATCGATCGCGCTGCTCGCTCTCGAAAATCGCGCACTGATCTGCGTCGGCGGAGCAATCCGTCTGCCAGACAATTTCCGGCGCGACGATTCGGTCGGCCCCGCCTGGTCCAAGTTTCAACTCATTTGCGAAGAAGTCATCGACCCCGAAACGATCGACAGTCCCGATCCGGTCGGCGAGATCACTCGCCGTTACACCGCCGCGCTTGAACGTCTGATCCGCCGCGCTCCCGAGCAATACTTCTGGGTCCACCGCCGCTGGAAGAGCGTCCCGCAACAACGCCGCGCCGCCCGCAAGGCTGCGTGAACGTGGAACTCACCAGCGTTCGATCGGACCGCTGGGAACGGGGATGTGCATCTCCGGCAACTCGCCCGTGCGGTTGCCGTTCACCGGCCCTTCGGCCGCGAGCGTTTCGAAATAACGATCCAACCCGTCGGGGTCGCGAATGAGCTGGAACTCATGCCGCAACTTGGCTCGGACGTGCATGGCCTTCAGATACCAGTGAGCCATTTTGCGAAAGCCGATGATCGCCGACTCGGTGCCATGACGCTCGGCGAGATACCGGAACTGCTGCTGCATCAACGCGAGTCGCTCGTCGAACGTGCCGGCCGGGCCGAATGAGCCGGTCGTTTCCCACTCGACCAGTTGTCGGAAGATCCACGGATTCGCGAGTGCTCCGCGGCCGATCGAGACGCCGTGGCAGCCGGTCTCGCGCAGCATGACTTCGGCATCGGCGACCGTGCGGACGTCGCCGTTGCCGATTACTGGAATCCGCTCGACCGCCTCGACCACTTGCCGGATGCCGTCGCGGTCCACCGAGCCGGAGAAACCTTGCTCCCGCGTGCGACCGTGAATCGCGACCGCCGCGATGCCCGCTTGCTCGAACTCGCGAGCAAAGAACGGAGCGGTGAGTTGTGTCGCATCCCAGCCGAGCCGCATCTTGACCGTCACTGGAATCCGCACCGACTCGACGATCGCTCGGACAAGCGACAACGTTTCGTCCGGCCGGCACATCATGCTGGCCCCCGAACCGTTCGCGACGATCCGCCGCACCGGGCAACCCATGTTGATGTCGATCGAATCGACTCCGCGCGTTTCGAGCAGTCGCGCCGCATCGCACATCGTCCCGACATCGCTGCCGAAGATTTGCACGGCGAACGGAGACTCAACTTCGCACGTCTCGATCAACTCGAGCGTCTTCGGACTTTGATACAGCAGCGCGCGGGCGTTGACCAAATCGGTCGTCGTCAGTCCCACTCCGCCGATCTCGTGAACGATGCGGCGAAACGGCATGTTCGTGAAACCCGCCAGCGGCGAAAGCAGATACCGCGAACGCAATCGCAAGGCCCCGTAACTCACCGGCGGAGGAAAAGTTGGGCGAGACGTCGCGCCGAGTTGAGGTTGTTCAGTCACCACGCTCATGTTCGCTGGGGCCGTCCGGTCACCGGATACGCGATGTCTTGAAAGCCTTTGCCGCTGTGCTCGCCGGGCGGGTTGACGCTGTCGATGAAGGCTTCGTCCTCGGCGGTGATCGTGAGGTTGATGGCTCCGAAGTTGTCGTCGAACTGCTCCAGCGTGCGAGGGCCAAGGATCGCCGCAGTCAGGATCGGATTCGCGAGGCACCACGCCAGCGCGAACTGAGTCATCGCCACGCCGCGCTTCTGGCAATACGCGGCGATCTGCTGCGAAATTTCGAAGCTGGAATCGCGGAGTTCGGCTTCCTTCATCCGCTTGTCGCCGCGAGCCGCTCGGCTCCCTTCCGGGAACGTCTCGCCCGGCTTGTACTTGCCAGACAATACGCCGCGAGCCAGCGGGCTGTAGCTGACGACACCGATCTTGTGCTCTTGGCACAGCGGCAGCAGTTCC
>QWQF01000156.1 GCA_003669125.1 Planctomycetota bacterium | reverse complement strand
TACTCGCATGGAGATGACTTTCGGCATCTGGATTGGAACGTGTTCGCTCGGCATGGCGAAATGCTGCTGAAACGGTTTCAAGAAGAAGAGGACTTGCACGTCTATTTGCTGCTGGATTGCTCGCGGAGCATGGCGTTCGGCTCGCCGCCGAAGTTTGATTTGGCTCGGCAGATCGTCGCCGCGCTGGCGTACATCGCACTGGCGGACTTGGACCGAGTCGCCGTGATCGCATTCGCGGATGACATCATCGCCGACTTCCCGCTGACTCGCGGCAAGGACCGAATTCTCTCGCTGCTCAAATTTATGGAAGGACTTGAAGTCCAAGGTGAAGCCACCGATCTCGCCCGCGTCGTCCAAGACTTCACGCAACGTCCGCAGCGGCGCGGACTGGCGGTCGTCGTCAGCGATCTCTTCGACCCACACGGCTACGAGCGTGGCTTCGATCTGCTCCGTTATCGCAACTACGAATTACACGCCGTCCAACTGCACGACCGGCTCGAAGCCGAACCGAGTTTGCTTGGTGAGTTGGAACTCGTCGATATCGAATCTGACGGCGGCCAAAAGGTGACGATCACCGAGAATGCCTTGAAGCAGTACCGCAAGCTGTTCGAGGAGTTCCAAGAATCGCTGCGAAAGTACGGTCGCAAATACGGCGTCGGCCTGACGCAGGCGCGCTGCGAAGTGCCATTCGAGGAGCTGATGTTGAAGATGATGCGGGCATCGGGAGCGGTGGGGTAACCATGTCATTCGCCAATCCCCTCGCATTGCTCTGGCTCGCCGCTCTGATCCCGGTCGTGGTCTTCTACATCTTGAAGATCCGGCTGCGGCGAGTGCCGATCTCGACGATGCTGTTTTGGCGACAGATCTACGACGAACACCAGCCGCGTTCGATCTGGCAGCGGATGCGGCATTGGCTGTCGCTGCTGGCTCAGATCGTACTGATCTTGTTGTTGGTGGGAGCTCTCACCGATCCGTTCTTCGCGTGGGAGACTCGGCAACTGCGGCGGATCGTGTTGGTCGTGGACAACTCGGCCAGCATGAACGCGACGGATGTGTCGCCGTCGCGCCTGTCGGCCGCGAAGGATGAGGCGTTGCGAGTCATTCGCGAAATGCGGTTCCGAGATGAACTGGCGGTCGTGACGGGCGGCGGATCGCCACGAGTCGTCTGTGGTTTTTCCAGTCACGGCCGGACGTTGTCCCATGCCGTTGAGGATGTCGTCTCGACGGACAATCCGACGCGTGTGACCGAGGCGGTTGAACTCGGTCGCCGATTGCTTGGTGAACGGCAGGACGAGCATCGACGCGAGATCGTGGTGTTGACCGATGGTAGCTCAGGCGGCTCGCCGGAGACTGCGGCCGAATCGAAAACAGGCGAGCCGCCTGTTCTACGATGGCACCACTTTGGCACGAACGCGGGCAACGTCGGTATCACGCGGTTTCAGGTGCGGCGGAGTTTGATCGATCCGCTGGGCTATGAAATTCTTGCCGAAGTCACGAACGCCTCCGACGATCCGGTCGAGTGTCGGTTGGAAATCGACCTCAACGACGAGGTCGTCGATGTTGTGCCGCTCAAGCTGACACCGGGGCAACACTGGAGCCAATCGTTCGAGAAGACCTCCGCCGAGGGCGGGCAGCTGACGGCCAAGCTCGATCGAGCGGACGTCCTCGCGATGGATAATCTCGCGTGGGCCGTGCTGCCGAAGCGCGAGATGATGCCGGTGACGCTCGTGTCCGAGGGAAATCTCTTTCTCCAAAAAGTCTTCGAGTCGAATCCGCTAGTGACGTTGACTCGCATCGATCCGCCCGGCCGAACGCCCGCACCGAACGAGGCGACGTCAGGCATCACGGTCCTGCATCGCCACGTTCCCGAAGTTCTGCCAAGCGGGGCGGTGCTCGTGATTGATCCGCGAGGCAGTTGCGATGCGTGGCAGCTTGGTGAACCAGTGCAAAATCCGATTGTCCATCAGCAGGACAAAGACTCGCTGTTACTTGGCCATGTGCGACTGGACAACGTCGTGATGCCGGAAGCTCGGCAGGTGAAGTTCGCCAGCGACGAGGGAATCAAAGTGCTGGCCCGGTCCCTCGCAGGCGATCCGCTGTTGGCGATCATCGAGCGGCCGAGGCAGAAGGTGTTGTTGCTGACGGTCAATCTCGACGAAGGGGATCTGCCGCTGCGCACCGCGTTTCCGATCTTGATGATGAACGCTCTGAATTGGTTCACCGAAAACCGCGGCGAACTGCGCGAGTCATTGCCGACCGGGTCGATCACCGAGATTGATGTCGCGGCGATGCGTCCCGTAGGTCAACCTGGAAAGGCTGACCTACGGCTTGTCGCTCCTGACGGTCGTCGTTCGGTACTGCCGATGCAGTCCGAGCGGTTATCGCTGGGGCCGTTCGATCAATGCGGCATTTGGCGAGTGGTCGAAGACAGCGACACGACGTTGCTCGAACTGGCCTGCAACCTCGCGGATCGGAACGAGTCGGACGTGCGAGTGCCGAAAACCGACGAGGCGACGACGGCGTCTGTGGTCTCGGCGAGCTTACTCGGCAATCGTCCGTTGTGGTTTTGGTTGATTGCGATCGCGTGGCTGCTGATGGCGATCGAGTGGTGGGCGTATCAACGGCGAGTGATTACCTGAGGCGTCATGTCTGACCTGCATTACGGATTGGAATTCACTCATCCAGGCTGGCTGGCTGCGGTCGTGGCTGTGCCGTGGGTGTTGTGGTATTTCCGACGGAGTTTGGTGGACTTCGCTCGGTGGCAGCGAGTGGTCTCGACGGGTGCGCGTGTCGCGATTGTGTTGCTGCTGGTGTTGGCTCTGGCGGGGCTGACGTTGTTGCGGCCGACGGCTCGGCAATTTGTGATTGTGGCGGTGGATCAGAGTTTGAGCGTCGGAGCGGAACCGTTGCCGAGCGTTGTGGATGTCAACGCTCCGAAGAAGAACTCGGTCGCGGATCGGTTTCTGGAGGAGTTGTTGGCGGCGAAGGTGATTGGTTCGGACGATCGGATTGCTTTTGTGCCATTCGGGGCGCAGCCGGGGTCAGTCGCGGCGGACGTTGCCAGCGTCCGTTCGGGCGCTGCCAGCGTCCGCCACGAGGGGACCGACATCGCGGCGGCGATTGATGCGGCGGCTGCGGCGATGCCGCCGGATTATGTGCCGAGGATTTTGCTGCTGACCGACGGCAATCAGACGCGCGGTGATGCGTTGCAGGCAGCGTTGGCGACGGCGAATCGGGGACGGCGGCGCGAGGCGATTCCCATCACGACGATTCCGTTGCCGACGCGAGATGATCCCGAAGTGCAGTTGTCGGCGGTCAAGGTGCCGGCTCAGGTGCGTGAAGGGGAGCCGTTTTACGTCGAGGTCGTGATTGACTCGAACCACGATGACGAAGGGTTGATCGAGGTCTTTCGCGGTGCTCACAAAGTGCTGTCGGAAACGAAGCCGCTCAAGAAGGGGGAGAACCGGTTTCGTTTTCCGCAGTCGATTCAGCGCGAGCGGCTCGCCGAATACGCCGCGCGAATCAGCGGGGTGAAGCAGGATACGCTGCTCGACAACAACAGCGACAACGGTTTGGTTTTTACGGCGGGGCAGCCGCGCGTGTTGCTGATCGACAGCGATCCCAAACAGATCGAGCATCTGCGGTTCGCGTTGCAACAGGAGGACATTCAGGTCGATGTCCGGCCTCCGCAGGGAATGCCGGAGGATCTCGCAGACTTGCAGAACTACGAACTGCTGGCGTTGTCGAATGTGCCAGCGACGTCGCTGACTCAGCGGCAGATGGAACTCGCGCGGACGTACGTGCAAGACCTCGGTGGCGGGTTCGTGATGCTCGGCGGCGATCAGTCGTTTGGGTTGGGCGGCTACTACAAGACGGTGCTCGAAGAAATTCTGCCGGTGCGGTCCGACTTCGAGAAAGAAAAAGACAAGCCAAGCCTGGCGATGGTTCTGGTCGTGGATCGATCGGGGTCGATGGCCGGACAAAAATTGGAGATGGCGAAAGAGGCCGCGAAGGCTGCCGCCGAGTTGCTGGGACCGAAGGACCAAATCGGGGTGATCTGTTTCGACGAGGCGCACTACTGGGTCAGCCAACTGCAATCGGCATCGAACAAGGGCCGCATCGTTGACGAGATCAGCGGCATTCAAGTCGGCGGCGGCACGAGCCTTTATCCGCCGATGGAAGAGGCATATCAATCGCTGGTCAACGCAGTCTCGAAGTTGAAGCACGTCATCGTGCTGACCGACGGCATCTCCAATCCCGGTGACTTCGAGGGACTCGCGCAGAACATGGCTTCGGCGCGGATCACTTGCACGACGGTCGGTGTCGGTGACGGAGCGGCGAATGATCTGTTGGAGACGATCGCTCGCATCGGACAAGGCCGGCATTTCGCCGCGACCGATCCCGCCTCGCTGCCGCAAATCTTTGCCAAGGAAACGCTGACCGTCAGCAAAGCGGCCATCAACGAGGAACCCTTCATCCCGCAAGTCATCCGGCCGACGCAGGCGCTGGCCGGCATCGACTTCGAGTCCGCGCCGTTTCTGCTGGGGTACGTGATGACTCGGCCGAAGCCGACGTGCGAGTTGATCCTCGCCAGCGAGCAAGGCGATCCGGTGTTGGCGTGGTGGCGTTACGGGCTCGGCACGACGGTCGCGTTCACGAGCGACGCGAAAAGCCGCTGGGCCGCCGAGTGGCTGACGTGGCCCGGTTTCAGCAAGTTCTGGGCACAGACCATTCGTCACGCGATGCGCAAGAACGACGCGAAGGGGATCACGGTCGAGGTCGCTCAACGCGCCCGCCGTGCGACGGTGACGCTCGATGCCGTCGATCCCAGCGGCCGATTTCTGAATGGGGCGGAATCCGAACTGACCGTCATCGATCCACGATTCGGTGAGCGCAAGCTCCCGCTGGTTCAAACCGCTCCCGGCCGCTACGTCGCCGAGTTCGATACGCCGCACTCCGGCGCGTACCACTTGAATCTCGCGCAACACGCGGCGAACGGAGGCCCGGTCCTGCATCAACAAACGCGTGGCCTGACGGTCGGCTACTCGGATGAACTCCGCCTGCGCCCGACGAATACCGAGCTGTTGCAACAGATCGCAACCGCGACCGGCGGACGCTTCGATCCCAAACCGAGCGAAGCGTTGCTCGATGCGCCGAACCCGTTGGCGTCACCGCGACTCGCTCAGCAAACTCGCCCACTGTGGCCGGAGTTGGTGATGCTGGCGTTGGTGCTGTTCGTGTTCGATGTCGCGCTGCGGCGCATCGACCTGTCAGTCTGGTTTCCGTCGGTGAATACGGCGGTCACGCCGATCGTCAGACGTGCGGCGGCCAAGCGTCCCAGTCCTCCGAAACAAGCCGAGTCACGAGCACTCTGACCAATGCACTGGGAGCAATCTGCCAATGCGCAATTCTGTGATTTCTCCGAAGTCTTTTCTCGTTGCAGTCATGTTGCATCTGGCCGTTGCGCCCGCGAGCGTGGTGCCGGCGGCTGACGTTGTGGCCGGCCGATCACTCGCGGAATGGACGGCCGAATTGCAGACGTCATCTCCGGTGGCTCGGCGACGGGGAGTCTTGTCGATCGGAGCGTTCGGCAAGAGTGCAGTGCCGGTGCTGACGAAGGCGTTGGCTCACGAAGACGCCGTGGTGCGTTATTGGGCGGCCAGCGAGTTGGGTGATCTCGGCGACGATGCGCAGCCCGCGATCGAAGCATTGCGACAACTGCACGGTGAGAAGGCCATCGGCGTGCGAATCGCGGCAGCGTATGCGCTGTGCCGAGTCGGGCAGGTTGAAGAAGCTCTGCCGACGTTGCTGGAGGGATTGAAGCACAGCGAGCGGGGCGTGTGGAATTCGTCCGCCGACTTTCTGGCTCGGATTGGTCCGCCGGCGAAGGCCGCAATTCCGACTCTGGAAGCGGAAGGGAAACGCGGGGCCGATCACATCGCGGACATTTGCAACGAGGCTCTGCGGCGGATTCGCGGTGTCGATCAGCCGGTGCCGTCCAAGACGTCGAACCCAACTCAGGGAGACGTGGCCGGTGGTAAAGCGAGCAAGAAGGTGACGTCAGCCGCGGTGTTTTCGAAGTCGTTTCTTGACGAAGACGTCAGCCGGTTTGCTAAGTCGGTTGAGAAACGAAAGCAACCGAACGTTCTGTGGATCAGCGCGGAGGACATCTCGCCGAGTCTTGGCTGTTACGGCGATTCGTACGCGGTGACTCCGCGACTGGATCAACTCGCGAGCGAAGGGATGCGGTTCACTCGCTGCTTCACTCATGCGGGGGTGTGCGCGATTTCGCGGTCGGGGCTGATCACTGGCATGTATCCCGTTGCGATCGGCAGCCAGCACATGCGGTCGCAGATCGTGTTGCCGCCGCAGGTGAAGGCGTTCCCGGAATATCTGCGAGCAGCTGGTTACTGGACGACGAACCGCTCGAAGACGGACTACAACTTTCCGCCGCCGAAGGCCGCTTGGGATGAGAACAGTCCGCAGTCTCGCGACTGGCGCGGGCGAGCGGCCGGGCAGCCATTCTTCAGCGTGATCAATCTTGTGACGACGCACGAGAGTCAAATTCGAGGCAAGTTCGGCGAGACCCTGCATGATCCGGCGAAGGCACAATTGCCGCCGTACATCCCGGACACGCCGGTGACTCGGCGCGATTGGGCGCGGTATGCCGACTTGTTGACGACGCTCGATCGGCAAGTGGCGGCGATTTTGGATCAGTTGGAGGCGGATGGTCTCGCGCAGGACACGATCGTCTTTTTCTGGGGCGATCACGGTCAAGGGTTGCCGCGCGGGAAGCGGTGGCTGTACGACTCAGGGACGCGAACGCCGTTGATGATTCGCTGGCCGGGGACGTTGAAGCCTGGTTCGGTGTGTGACGACTTGGTTTGCTTTCTGGATTTCGCTCCGACGATGTTGCGGTTGGCGGGGGCTGAGGTGCCGTCGCATTTGCAGGGGCGGGTTTTGCCACCGATTGAAAATGGTATTGCGGCGGTCGGCTCTCGGCCTGCGGCTTCCGGCCGGGAATTTATTTATGGGCATCGAGATCGGATGGATGAAACTTACGACTTGATTCGGTCGGCTCGCGACACGCGGTTCAAGTACATTCGCAACTACGCGCCTCGGCGGTCGTACGCTCAGAACATCACCTACATGAATCAGATGCCGACGATGCGGGAGTGGCGACGGCTGAATGCCGAGGGAAAGTTGACGGGCGCTGCTGCTCTGCATTTCCGCGAGACGAAGCCGGTGGAAGAACTGTTCGACACCGCAGCCGATCCCCATGAGGTCGTGAATCTCGCGGATCGTCCGGAACATGCCGAGACGCTGAAGCGGATGAGGACGGCGCTGGAACGCTGGCAGGAGGACGTTGGCGATTCGGGACTGATTCCGGAATCACTGCTCGTCACGCCGTTGAAGGTGTCAGACCGCTAACTCGAATGGTTTACGGTACACACTGCCTCGCTGACGCTTCGGGTTAGACTCGCGAGGTTGCTACTTGTGGTCGCGCCAGGCACACGCTTGACCCATGCACTCTTCGAGTCGCGTGCGGATTAAGTCGAGCAGCGCGGCCTCGCCAAGCGTCAAAGTCTCGGCGACTTGTGCGGCAGAAATCGGTTCGCCGAAGACGACTCGCACGGTCGAGAAGTGCGGGAGCTTGTGATACCGGCCGAGCGCTCGATCGGCTCCGGCGATGCCGACAGGACAGACGGGGACATCGGCTCGGCGAAGCAACGCGAGGAACCCCGGTTTCATCTCACCGAGCTTTCCGTCAGCACTGCGTGTTCCTTCGGGAAAGATGCCGACCCAGAAACCAGCTTTCAGTCGAGCGATCATCTCACGCAGCGCACCGGTGCCGGCGGACTCGCGATTGATCGGCAGGACGTAGGTGTTTCGCAGCACCCAGCCGATGAACGGAACTCGAAACAGATTTTCACGCGCCAAAAAACTCACCGGCCGATGCAGCGGCAAGCCGACCAACAGCGGATCGAGAAAACTCTGATGATTGATGATCAGCAGCATGCCGCCGCGATGCGTGATGCGGTCGTGCCCGCGTGCTCGGTATCGCAGCCACAGAGCGACGATCAGCCGCACCACAAGCTGAAAGCCAAGCCACACCCAGTTCCGCCGCTCCGGCTGTGATTCGTTCGGAAAGTCAGGCATAAAAAAGTTCGCGCGGGTGAAGTGTGCCGGCCGAAAGCCGTGATCTCGGTTTGCCAATCGGAACGGCATGATGATGTCTCGCGGCTGTCTTGCAAATCGAAGGCACGGGGATAGTCTCTGCCGCGCTTGGCAAGATTTCCTGGCAGCATCAGCCGGCACGCACTAGCGGCCGGTTCTTGCTGGGGATGCATGGCCGAACTGGGCTAGCGCCCTGTGGCTGATTGATCCGTTTCCTCCTTCTCCGCAGAAAGACCCGCTGATGAGAAACATTGCCGCTTCAATCACCTGTTGGACGCTGTTGTTGTTCGGAGCTGTCGCTCTGCAAGCTCAGGAGACGCCGAAGGGCGAGGTCACGAAGTACAGCTTCGAGAGCAGCAAAATCTTTCCTGGCACGCTCCGCGATTATTGGGTCTACGTTCCGAAGCAGTACGACCCGGCGAAGCCAGCGTGCGTGTTCGTCTGTCAGGACGGCATTCAGTACAACGCTCCGGCGGTCTTCGATGATTTGATCGCCAAGAAAGAGATGCCGGTCACGATCGGTGTCTTCGTGATGCACGGCCGAGTGAAAGCGCAGTCCGATCAAGCTCTCGACCGATTCAATCGCAGCTTCGAGTACGACGGACTCGGCGACGCCTACGCTCGGTTCATCCTCGACGAGATTTTGCCGGAGGTCGAAAAGAAGAAGGCCGCTGACGGACGCGAGATCAAGTTGTCGAAAGACGGCAACGACCGCTGCATCGCCGGAAACAGCAGCGGAGCGATCTGTGCCTTCACCGCCGCGTGGGAGCGGCCCGATGCGTTTCGCCGAGTCTTCAGCGCGATCGGCACCTACGTCGGCCTGCGCGGCGGACAAAACTATTCGACGTTGATCCGCAAGTTCGAGCCGAAGCCGATTCGCATCTTTTTGGAAGACGGCTCCAACGACAACAACATTTACGCCGGCGATTGGTGGGTCGCGAATCAGGCGATGGAACGCTCGCTGGTCTTCGCCGGCTACGAGGTCGATCACAAATGGGGAGACGGCGGACACAGCGGCAAACATGCCGGCGAAATCTTCCCGGACGTGATGCGTTGGATTTGGAAGGATTACCCGGCACCGGTGAAGGTCGGCAAAGGCTCGCCGCAGATTCAAGAGATTTTGATTCCCGGCGAGGACTGGCATCTCGTGGGCGAAGGCTACAAGTTCACGGAAGGCCCAGCGGTCAACGCGAAGGGTGAGGTCTTCTACAATGATGTCGGCACGAGCAAGACGTTCAAGGTCGGACTCGATGGCAAGTTGACGGAGTTCCTTGCCGACTCGAAGCGTGGCGACGGGCAGGCCTTCGGTCCCGATGGTCGACTTTACGCGAACGCGGGCGCGACCGAGCAACTGCTCGCGTGGGATGCTGACGGAAAATCGACGGTGTTCGCCGACGGCTTCAAAGGAAACGACCTCGTCGTGCGACATGACGGCAGCGTGTACGCGACCGCTCCGTTCAAGACGCCGAACAACAGCGAGGTGTGGTACGTCTCGCCGAAGGGTGAGAAAAAGATCGTCGATACCGGTTTGAAGTTTGCGAACGGCATCTGCTGCTCGCCGGATCAGTCGCTGCTGTACGTTGCCGACAGCCGGACACACTGGATCTACAGCTATCAGATTCAGGCGGACGACTCACTGGCTCACAAGCAGAAGTATTTTCATCTGCATGTGCGCGACGTTGATGAAGACAGCGGCGTCGATGGTCTCCGTACCGATCGCGACGGGCGCTTGTGGGCGGCGACTCGCATGGGCTTGCAAGTCTGCGATCAACCGGGCCGAGTCAACTGCATCATCCCGACGCCAAACGGCAAGCTCGCGAATTTGACGTTCGGCGGAGCGGACTTCGACACGATCTACGCCTGCTGCGGCGACAAGGTCTACCGCCGCAAGGTCAAGGTGAAGGGAGCCAACGGCTGGGCCGCTCCGATCAAGCCAGGAACGCCGCGCCTGTAGCAATCGCGGAAGTGCGAACCAGCGATCACGAGGAGATGTTTCATGCTGACGAGTCTGTTGATTCCCGTCGTCTTGGCCACCGTGGGAGTGTTCTTCGCCGCGATGTGGCCGAAGGCTTAAGGAAGCGTCATGTTACACGCGGTCATTCTAGCGGGGGGCAGCGGAACTCGGTTCTGGCCGCAGAGCCGTCGGGCGTTGCCCAAGCAGTTCCTGCGATTCGGCAGCGAACGCACGTTGTTGCAAGAGACCGTCGAACGCTGCCGCGCGTTCATTCCGCTGGAGCGGACTTGGATCGTTACGGGTTCCGCCTACTTGGCCGAGACGGCTCGACAACTCCCCGACCTTCGTGAGGGGAATGTTTTGATCGAGCCCTGCGGTCGCAACACGGCTCCGTGCATCGGGCTGGCAGCGATCCAATTGTTAGCGACGGACCCCGATGCGGTGATGCTCGTCATGCCGGCGGATCAGGTGATTCGCACAGTCGAACAATTTCGGACGACCGTCGAACAAGCGGTGGCTGTCGTGCAGCAATCGCCTGAATCGCTCGTGCTGTTCGGAGCACAGCCGACCTATCCGGCAACCGGATTTGGTTACATCCAGCGCGGCGCTGAAATCTCCGGTCAACCGGGCGCGTTTCGAGTCGCGGCGTTTCGCGAGAAGCCGGGCTTGGCGACGGCTGAGCAATATGTCGCTGCGAAAGAATTCTTCTGGAACTGCGGTCTGTTCGTCTGGCGAGCCGCGACAATTCTCGAACAGATCGAGCGGCATCAACCGGAAATCGGAACGCGACTCAAGCGGCTGCAAGCGGCGATCGGAACGGAGAAATGGGACGCGACGCTGGCGGCGGAGTTTCCGCAGATGCCGTCGATCTCCATCGACTACGCCGTGTTGGAGCAAGCGAACTCCGTGGCCGTCGTTCCAGCGGCCTTCGACTGGGACGACGTCGGCAGTTGGCAGGCTCTCGCCCGTTTGTTGCCAGCCG
>QWQF01000087.1 GCA_003669125.1 Planctomycetota bacterium | reverse complement strand
CAAATGGATCAAACAAAATCTGCGGATCAAAGCTTTCTACGGCAACAACCCGAACGCCGTGAAGACGCAAGTTTGGATCGCGATCAGCGTCTACGTCCTGGTCTCGATCGTCAAACGAGAACTGCACGTCGATCGACCGCTAAGAGAAATTCTGCAAATCCTGAGTCTGACTTTGTTCGAGAAAACCCCGCTTTCTAAGGCTCTTTCGATCAAAACAGAACACGATTCGACAAGTGATTGCCATAGTCAGTTGATGCTCTTCGATTTATAGCCGGACAGTTGTGATCGAGAATGATTCGTGCTGTGTCGCGATATCGTTTCAGCAAGGCGGGATCAGCCACGATGCGTTCCAGCAACGGATTCGGCCGCCTGACCGGCGACCGGCCAGGCGGCGTTCCAATCCGCGAGGACATGGATTTGCCCGAACGCGATTTCGCAGAATCCAACATCAAGATCCCAGGGCAAGTAACGCCAGCGGTCCTGTTTGCCGTCGCAATACAGGTAATAGTTGTGAGGCTGCCAGCCAGTCAGTTGGTCGAACGCGCCAGAAAACAGCATGACGGCTGTCACACGCAAGAAGTCATCCACTTCCAACTTTGAATCCAGCTTCGCCGCGAAGTCCTTCTCTGGCGGTTGATTGATCATCTTGATGAACTCAATCAGTCGACGCTGTCCTTTCTTCGCGGACTTGGTCTTCGGTTCGAAGGCTTGCTTGTAGGCAGACGGATCGTCGCCAAGGAATTGCAGATTGGCACCTGGCCCGCCTTCGTCGACCTTGAACAACAGCCCGTTTGAATCGGGGAGATGGCGTTCGATGAACGACTCATCAATCCGTTCCACATTCACATAGACTCCGTGGTACTTGTCATTCAGAAAAAGTTTGGCGTAATTGCAGCGATGCGTTTTGATTCCCTGGTCACGCAGAATCTCGATGATGATCGGCTCGCTAAAAACGCTGCCGAATTGCACGCCGTTGTCCAAGGACACTCGCCGCAGTCCGAGGAATCGCTGGTCGTCAGCGTACTCGTCGGATTTGATCAGGAAGCTCCGCTTGTGCTGCTGTGATGGTGCCGAGGAGCTATTCCCCTTGAAGCGGATCGCCACGTTTTCCACGGAAATATCTCGCCATCGAAACGACGCCCGCACATAGATTCGCTCGGGCAAAGCCGCCTGCATGCGTTGCAGGTCGTCATCGGCGACTCGCAAGTGAACCGACTGGACTTCGTCGCCACGATAGAAATCGCCAAGTCCCGCCTCAGCGGACTTGGCAGGCGTGGCCTTCGAGTTCTGCGCCCACGCGACTTGCTCGGCGGCGATCGCCAAGGTGATCGCAATGACTGCGAATGCGAACCGAACAGCTCTGCAATCACTGATCTGTGTGGTCATGAGTCTGTTCCTCGATTCGCGTGTCCTGATCACCATCAGTTCGCCAGTTGCGGAATCTCGCCACAGAGGGCCAATGCCCGCAGCGCCTGCGCCGTGCTGATGTAGGTGCTGTAGTGATAGGTGTCGCGGAACAGTGACTTCATCCACCAGCGGCCGCTCACGCGCTGGTTCTGCTTCAACCAGACGATCCCTTTTTGAAGACGCTCGTCGGCGGCGGGGATGCCGGCTTCGCGCAGCAGCACGATGGCAAAGGCTGTCATGTACGGATCGCTGCCAGGATTCGCCGCGTCCGGTTCGGACTGGATCATCTCGACGACTTTCGGATCCATCTTCACATGCCACTTCATGAGGTCGGACATGCGCCGCGTGGACCAGCCACCGTCCGGCAACTGCTGACGCCAGAGCATCGCGATCGAAGCCGCTCGCTGTGCGGGCGACACGACATCCGGCAGCAGCGCTGCGAGTTGCAGCTTCAGCGCGTGTTCGTAGTCACTGACCGGCTCGTGCTTGCTGAGGTACGACTTCATCCGCGTGATGCGATCGAGTGAGTCCTCATCCTTCACCGAGGCCAACCAACCGGGAGCGGTCGCGATCGCTCGCGCGGCTTGCACGGTCAATTCGAAATCGGTGGTGATGTACGGGATTTCGACTTGCGGAAAGGTCATCACGAAACCTTCATCGGCAAGGCACAGCAGCGTCTGACGCAACGCCTTGTCGGTGTGTTCGGACAACGTGCCCGTGACGTGTTTGTCCCAAGCGGCCAGTCCGGAGCTACGCCAAACCGTCGTGATGCTGGCTCCGTAATACTTCGCGCCGTCGCGCAACACCGGCTCACCGACCACGGCGGGGATGCTCTTGATGAACTGCGTCAGCACTTCTTCGCTCGGTTTGCCGAGCAGCGACGTGAGCGCGGGCCGTTCGGCCATGTAAACCCCCGTGCTGTGGCAAGCGACGCAATTCTTTTCGCGGACCCAATAGTTCGCGCCGTCATCGAGATATTGTCTGGCGGCTAGGATCGTCTCCGGCCCAAATGCCGCGACTTTCGGCTCATCGGCCGTTGCCGCCGGGATCTCGATGCCGGCTGACTGATACTGAAACTTGGGCTTCTGTCTCGCGGCCACTTTGGGTTTGGCCGCATCGGTCTTCTTCACCGGTTCATCGGCCTGAACGTTCGGGAGTCCGACGCAGCAGCAGAGTGCCACGAGCATGAGCGTGAAAAACGTTTTCATCGGCGAATGCGTCCTTCCTGTGTTTGTTTTTCCTGTGCTTGTTTTTTTCTTGGAGTGCTTTCATGGCTTCGGTTTGATGAACAGCACCTCCGCCCGCTCAATCCATCCCTTTCGCAGGTCCACCCGGAACCAGCCGTCGCTGTTCTTCGGGTGGAAGCGGACGGGGGATCGCGGCCCCAGTTCGGCCAGATCGTATTGTGCCCAAGTCTTACCCAGGTCCGGCGAGATGGCGATGCCGGTCTTGTAGGTCGATGCCGGAGCACAATGCCCCGCGAGGATCACTCCGTCTTCGATGATCATGTTGGCCATTTCGAATTCCGCATTGAACAGCAGCGTGTGCTTTTTCGGATCGGCGAGTTCCGCAGGAGCACAGCGGAAAATGCCGCGATCATATTTCTCGTTCGGCAGCTTGGGACCGTTCGCATCCGCCGCCCAGTAGAGTTGTCCATCGACGAAACAGATGCCGCCGGACTTGTACCGCGAGTTCGAGTTCACCGACACCAGCACCTGCCAGTCCCATTTGTCGGCCCGCGCATCGTACTCCCCGCGCAGCCAGTGGCACTCGTTGCCGTGGCCGCGATTGATGTCCCCCGTGCAGGCGTAGAATGCTCGCTCGGCCGGATTGAAGACCACCGCATGAATGTGCCGGCAAAGGACCGGGTTGCCACGATCGCCAAGGAACGCCGCCGGCTCGGTTCCCTTCTCCTGGAAATGAGGATTCCGTCCGAAGGAGTATGCGATCTTGACCGTCTGTCCGCCGTCGGTCGAGTAGTAGATATTCACCGCCAGCGGTTCGGGGATGTACGTGCGAAGGCCCGTGCCGATGTTGCTGATCACCGGCAGAGTTTCATTCTTGAGGTCGCCTTTGTCGGCCACCACCTCTTGGCACAGCGGTTCGCCCGCGATCTCAGCGATCTGGCCCACGGCGAACGTCAGCGTGTCTTCCAACGTGGCTGAGTCCGCTTGGTCCGCGTGATCGATTTCGGCGGCGGTGATCGCTCCCGTGTCGAGGTCCACTGCGTTCTCCGCCTTGTACGCCAGGTGCATCGAGCCAGCCTTCCTCTTCGTGATGCGTGCGTCCGGGTCAGACGGCGATTGCCAATCCTCGTTGGAGCACTTCTTCTTCCCCTTCTTCGCTCGCTGCTTGTCGAACCGCGCCGCGTCCGCTCGCGAGGAGATCTCGATCCCTTCCGCCGCCGCCAACTTCTTCAGATGAGCTTCCCAATCGTCACCGCTGTCTTTTCGCACGATCGACTTCATCGCCGCGTTGGCTTCCAACGTCGTCGAGTCCACTCCCAGCGTCTTCCCTTTGAGCAGACCATGCTCATGCACCAACCGCAGCACGAAGGCGAACACCTCGTGATAAATCTCCAGCGGCAACCGCGACGTGATCCGCGCTAGACTCGAATGCTCGGGCGTCGCTGCGTGTAGCTGACAGCCCAGGAAACTCTTCAGCGACAAACTGTCCGCACACCGCCAGGCAATCCCCCGCTGCGAATCGATCTCCTCAAAGTCACCCACCATCAGCATCCGAAAATACCGCCCCGGAGCAATCGATCCCCGGCCCTGCTGGGAATAATGCGGACGGCACAACGCCTCCAACCACACATCGAACCCGGCCTCCGCGAGCAGTTCATTCACCCGCTCATAAAACACATGCCGAGGCGTCTGAGACAACTCCTTGGTCGCAATCCAAAACTCCTGCTGCTGATCCGTCCGTCAATGTCCCATCCCCATTCCCAACTCCTCCTGCTCGCGAGTCCCTCAAGGTCGCAAATCCTAGCGCCCGGTCACAAACGTCAACCCAACGATGGCTTTTTCAACAGGCTGCTACATCCCAACGCGCAGCTAATTTCTGCGAACCGGATAACACCGATTTCTCCGCAGACTCCGCCCATTCCGTGAAAAGCACGGACATTTCGGGCACAGTATTCCCAATCAACAGTCCCGGTCAAAGCTTCAGGCAACGCCGCGCCAACCTGTCCGGTGAGGGCACTCTGCTTTCCCCTCTCGGATGCAGCGTTGCCGAACCATTCGATCACGGTGTCACTCTTCGTCGCTGCCCCGAGACTGTTCCATCGCGGACTGGAAATGCAGCCCGGTCAGCGTCACTTCGCGAAACATGGTTTTTTTATGGCCAATTATTCCTGATCGTGGCGAACGTCGCGAGGTCAGGAATATCGGCGGCCACGTCGGTCTCCTGTGTGATATGACCACACTTTACCGACTGACTGCTAATGTTGTTGTCGTCATTCACTTCGCCTTCGTGGCGTTTGTGGTGTTCGGGTTGCTGCTGACGCTGTTGGGAGGCGTGCGGCGTTGGGGGTGGGTGCGGGGTGTGTACTTTCGAGCGTTCCATCTGGCGGCCATTGGGTTCGTCGTGGCCGAGAGTCTGTGCGGCGTCACCTGCCCGCTGACGGTCTGGGAGCAGCATCTGCGAGACCTCGCGGGACAGGTGAGCTATCGCGGCGACTTCATTGCCACCTGGGTCCACGACCTGATGTTCTTCGACGCCGAGCCGTGGGTCTTCACGCTCTGCTACTGCTCGTTCGGAGCGGTCGTCGCGCTGTCGTGGCTGCTCGTGCCGCCTAGATTCCGGCGCGAGAAACACGCTCCGACTGGCTAGTTTGCACGAATCTGCAGCCGTCTCGTCGTCGTCTGACTCTCTGAGTCGGGGCTTTCGCTGCACCCGATTCGGAGAGTCAGGCTACGGCAACGCATCGTATTGGCCCCACGGGATCGGCATTTTGGGTTTGTGCGTCTGATGCCGGCCGCGCACGTCGATGGGTCGGTCGCGGTAGTAGTCGATGAAGCGGCCGAGCTGTTTGACGGACTCGTGATAGACTCGCTCCCCTTTTTCCTTCGTCGCCAATTCCGCGTCGCCGAGCACACCGGTGTCGTTGTAACTGCTGGTCCAGGAGATCAACGATCCCGGCCCGGCTCCGAAGAGATCGACCCAGTTGAACGGGTTGTCTTCGTTGTTGAATTTGATCGTGCCGCTCTTGATCTTGTCCTTGCGCACGCCGTCTTCGTCGAGGTACAGATACAGCGAAGTCTCCAACTCACAAGCGTGCGAGCAGCCGCCGGGGAATTTGCTTTCGCGCCAGCTCGGCAAAAAAGTCTTGTCGACAGTCAGCAGGTTCCACCACGCGATGAGCACGCACTCGGCGTCGGTTTCGAGATTCGTGCGCCGCGCGGCCAGATCGAGGTTCGGCATGTTCGAGCCGTGTCCATTGAGCAGGATGATCTTCTTGAAGCCGTGGTACGCGAGCGACTTCGTCACGTCGAGCACTTGCTTGATGAAGGTCTCCCAATGCGTGTTGATCGTGCCCGGAAAGTCCATCACATGCCCGGTGTAGCCGTAGGCGATGGTGGGCAGGACGAGCACCTTGTCACGCATCGACTCGCCCACGCCGCGAGCGATCCCCCCAGGACACATCAAATCGACATCCAGCGGCAGATGCGGGCCGTGTTGCTCGACCGCACCGCAGGGGATGATGCAGACCTTCCGCATCTCGATCGTTTCGTTGATCTCAGGCCAGGTCAGTTTTTCGTAACGCCATTCGGTCGCGGCTCGGCTGGTCATGGGCATCTCCGTCGTGCGTGGCAAGGGTGAGCAAACGCCGGGTCGCAGCGACCGGCACCGAGCAGACTATCGCGTCACACGCGGAAGCCCAACCGAAGCTATCGAGCTCGCCGTCGCAGCCGCTCAAAGCGAGTTCGCCAAGCAGTCAGGGAGAGCGATTCATGCCACGAGTCCCGTTCGGCTCGCGACCAGGACTTCGCGACGGCTCCGCTGAGTAACGCACCGGCCAGCACCGCGACTCGGTTGGCCTGACGAGGCCGTGCCGTGATCGTCTGCGAGCCGCGAGTCAGAACGTCCAGCCCGCCGAAGCCCGCTTCGTCGGCCCAGCCGCGCAGGATCTCGCCGACCGCTTCATCGTTACTGGAATTCTCCGAAGTGCCGTCTTCGTCGGACGACATCGATTCGGGAGGCGAATCGCTCTCGAAATTCGGCGGCGTCTCTGGCAACGAAGATTTCTCGACGGACTTCGACTTTGGCATCGGCCGAACGTCTTCGTCGGAGATTGCTCCCGGTATTTGTTCGGCTCCGACCGGCAGCACAAAGCCTGGCTCATTGCGAAACAGAGCGTTGATGATCTGGTCAATCGCCTGGTCCGGCGTCGGCACGGCGAAATCGCCGAGAGCGGTCTCCTTCGTGGTCGGTGGCTCGGTCAACTCGTTAAAGATGATTTCGGGAGTCGTGACTCCGATCAGCGACGACAAGCCGCTCGAAGTTTTCGTGTCGACCGCGAACGGTGTCGATGGCGATGCCGAGAACGCAACGACCAAATCCGCCTGCCGAGCATTTGTGGTCAGCAGCGTCGGCCGCAAGCTGGCCGCCAAAGTGCCCGACGAGAAGACCGACACCTGATTGAGTTGCAGATGCGCCGCGCCGTGAACAGAGAAGACATCGTTGATTGCGTCACCGTCAATCACGCTCGCGCCGTTGCCGAGAATCGTGACGTCGTCGATGACGGTCAGCGAACCGTTCGTCGCCGACAGCGTGATCACTCCGGCCGGCAACGTGATCGTGTCCGCTCCGATGCGGACGTTGGCCTCTTCGAGAGCGGCTCGCAGCGTCGTGAACCCGTTGGCATCCGTAGCGATGCCGTCGCCAGGAATCGCGTCATGCGAATCGGCGAGACTGTTGACGAAAAAGGCCGACAGCATCCGTCGCGGTTCGAACGCCTCGGCGAAGAATCGCGCCGAAGAACGGCGACGCCGCGCCGGGCGAAACTGTTTCCAAGTCGTGGCGACACGCTTCCACAATTCGCGAATCGGCATCTGGCTTTCCTTGGCGAACGCCGCTGAAAAACGACATGCTTTTGAAAACTCGGCCCGCTGGCCTTACAAGACGTCACGTTGTTGGATCGGCAGCGGCGTGGGAACAGCCCCAAGCAAAGATTGCCGGTCGCGCAGTTTGGTCGAACTTTGCGGGCATCGAATCTTCATGCGAGCACTCGTCACGGGCGGCGGCGGATTCCTCGGACGGTACATCGTCGAGCAACTCGTCGCGCGCGGCGATCAGGTACGGGTCTTCAGCCGACAGCGGTATCCGGAGCTGGAATCGCTGGGGGTCGAGTCGCTCACCGGCGACCTTCAAGACCAGCCAGCGGTCTCGGCCGCGTGCCAAGGAATGGACATCGTCTTCCACGCGGCGGCACTGCCCGGCATCTGGGGACCGTGGAAGTTGTTCCACGGAGTCAACACGCTCGGTACGCAGCACGTCATCGACGGCTGCCGACGGCACGGCGTCCGACGGCTGGTCTTCACGAGTTCGCCAAGCGTCGTCTACGACGGACACGATCATCTCGGCTCGGACGAATCGCTGCCGTACTCGACGAAGTTCCTCTGCCACTACCCGCACAGCAAAGCTCTGGCTGAACAAGCAGTGCTCGCAGTCAACGGCCAAGACGGTCTCGCAACCTGCGCGTTGCGGCCGCATCTGATTTGGGGGCCGCGCGACACGCAGCTCATCCCGCGACTGATCGAACGCGCGAAGCACGGACAACTGCGGCGAGTCGGTGACGGCACGAATCTGATCTCGATGGTCTTCGTCGAGAACGCCGCGAGAGCTCACCTGCTTGCCGGCGATGCACTCAATCTCACATCGCCGGTCGCCGGCCAGGCGTACTTCATCAACGAGCCGGAGCCGGTCAACTTGTGGGACTGGATCAACACGCTGCTCGGCCGAGCTGGATTGCCGCCAGTGGCAAAGTCGATCTCAGCCGGTGCCGCCTCAACGATCGGCGCGGCGATGGAAGGAGCTCACTCGCTGTTCGGTATTTCTTCCGAACCGCGAATGACTCGGTTCCTCGCTTCGCAGTTGAGCCGCTCGCACTGGTACCGCGTGGACAAGGCTCGCCGCGATTTCGGCTTCGAGTCGGCCGTCACCGTCGAAGAAGGTCTACGACGTCTCGAACCAGAATTGCGAGCAATTGGCCAATGACAACGTAGGCCGATCACTTCGTGACCGGAACAGTCGAGTCACGGAGCGACTCGGCGATTTTTGTCGCGGATGATTTCGCGGTGACACGCGGCTATCCTCGCCCTCGAATCGATTTCACGGAGTTTGTCGCCATGCCCACCAAATCCGAAATGCTGCAAGCGGACCTCGCGCACCTGATTCATCCGCTGCACAATCGCAAGCTGCATGAAGCGGCCGCACATGTTTGGGTGCGGGGCGAAGGAGCCATCCTGGTCGATGCGGACGGCAAGGAGTACATCGACGGGTTATCGGGGCTGTGGAACGTTGTCGCCGGTCACGGACGGAAGGAACTTGCGGAAGTCGCGGCTCAGCAGATGGAGACGCTCGCGTACTGCTCTGGCTACGCCGGGAGTTCCAATCCGCTGGCGATCCGGTTGGCCGAGCGACTGGCCGGCCTCGCGCCGCCATCAATCCGACGGTTCTTCTTCACGTCAGGTGGCGGCGAGTCGAGCGACACCTGCTTCAAGACCGCTCGCTACTACTGGCGGATGCTCGGACGACCGGAGAAAACGAAAGTCATCGCACGGCAATTTGGCTATCACGGCAACACGCTGGGAGCGACGGCGGCCACGGGGCTCACCGCCTACTGGCCAATGTTCGAGCCACGGATGCCGGGCTTCGTCCACATTCCGTCGCCGTATCCGTACCGCTACGTCGCACCGCCGGGAGTCAGTCCCGGCATCGCCGCCGCGAATGAACTCGAACAGGCAATCCTGCGCGAAGGGCCGGAGACCGTTTCGATGTTCATCGCCGAATCGGTGCAAGGCGCGGGCGGAGTGATCGTGCCGCCGGATGACTACTTCCCGCGCATCCGCGAAATCTGCGATCAATACGACGTGCTGCTGGCCTCGGACGAAGTCATCACCGGCTTCGGCCGCACCGGAAAAATGTGGGGGCTGCAACACTGGGGCGTGCAGCCGGATCTGATTCTATTTGCGAAGGCGATCACGTCCGGCTACTTCCCGCTGGGCGGAGTCGGCATGAGCGAGCAGATCGCCAAGGTGCTCGACACCGGCGAGATGACCTGGATGCACGCCTACACCTACAGCGCTCATCCAGTCGGCTGCGCGGTCGCGCTGCGCACGCTCGACATCATCGAGCGAGAAGATTTTCCGTCTCAGGCCGTCGAGAAGGGCTCGCACTTGTTGAACCAACTGCAAGCCGCGCTCGCGTCGCATCCGCACGTCGGCGAGGTTCGCGGCAAGGGCCTGATGTGTGGCATCGAACTGGTGCAAGACAAATCGACGAAGGCTGACTTTCCGGCAACCGACGGCATCGGCCACAAGGTCCACTTGGCGGCTCAGCGTCGCGGGTTGTTCTCGCGTCTGCGAGGCGACGTGTTCTGCCTAGCACCGCCGGTCGTCACGCCGGTCAAGCTGCTGGATCGGATCGTCGAAATCCTCGCTGAGTCCGTGCGTGAGGTGCTCGGCGACTGAACACTTCGGGTGGGGCCTGCGTGACCGGGCGTTAGGATCTGCGACCTTGAGGGCTCCTGAAACCCACCACCCACTCTCAGCCAGTTTGTCCGAAGTTCAAAATCACATTCTCGCAAACGGTCCCCGCATCCTGATCGCGCCGCTTGCAAACGACAATCACAGACCTCTTCAACAGGCTGTTCGAGCAATTGATGTCGATCTAACAGCTCTTTGTGACAAAGAGGCAACGATTGTTGTCCCTCATTTTTGACTTGTTGAGACTATTTTTAGCATTGGTGACGCACAATCAGCGATCGGTCTCGTTCCCGAGACGATTGGTCGCGAAATGTCAGTGATTGGTGGCGAAATGTCAGTGATTGGTGGCAAAATGTTGGCGTCTGTTGTTCCAACAAGCACAACAAAAATCAAAACAATCGCGCACATTGTTCGAACAATCCCAAGAATTTCCATCCTCAATCAATCTCGACCAACGAGGCGTTGATTTCCACGACGAGCAGCCACGGGGTGATGGGCTTTCGGTCGCGCGGGGGCGAGGTGCTCTCTTGGGACGGAGCCTTCGAGAAGATCGCGAGTCAACTCCGTTGCGTGGCGATCAACTGGTCGAGTTCCTGCTTCAAGCGTGGCAGGATTTCCGAATACGAGTAGGCCCCAAGCGACTCCGGCCCTTTTTTGAGGTTCACATGGGTCGGGCCGCACCAGAGGCCGAGGTCGGCGTCGTCAGTTTCGCCTGGACCGTTCACTCGGCAACCCATGACGGCGATCGTGAGGGCGTGCTCTTTCGCGTAGGCGGTCATCTCTTTGACTTGCTGAGCCAGTTCGACGAACGCTTCGTTTTCGACGCGTGAGCAACTCGGGCAACTGATGATGTTGAGTTGCTTGTGGCCGAAGTCCACGAACGTACGGACTCGGCCGGCGGCGATGTCGGCCAGGATTTGACGGCCGACAGTGATCTCTTCCCCCTTGCGAGGATTCGGCACGGTCAGCGAGACGCGGATCGTGTCGCCGATCCCTTGGCTGATGAGTTGCTCGAAGGCGATCCGCGTTTTGAT
>QWQF01000335.1 GCA_003669125.1 Planctomycetota bacterium | reverse complement strand
CTGCCGTATTGGCCGTTGCTGGTCCGACTCGGCGGGCGGTTTGCGAGCGTTTGTCGTATCTCATTGTGGCAAATAGGCTTCCTATGTCGGGGAGACGGCAAAATACGCTGTGGAGACGATTTCCTGCGCTGTGGAGATGTCAAAAACGGCTGCCGAGACGGTTTTTTTGCCCGCGAGACGGCAATCTGCTCTGTCGAGAACCCGACCTGCGCTGGCGAGACGGTTTCCTGGGCCGCGAGAAGGCGAAATTGCGGGGCGAGGGGCTGAGCGTTGAGCGCCAGAGGGCAACCTGTGCTGGCGCGACGATTCCACGGCCCGCGAGATCGCTGCGGAGGCTCTGGAGTTGGCGGTATTTGAAGTCGTAGAGGCGGTATTCGGAATCGTAGAGGCGACCTGCGGCGTCTGGACGGCGGGCTGCGGAATGGAGCGGGCGAGTTTTGGCCGCGAGATGGCTTCCGACGAATTCGAGAACAGACTCCGTGCCGTCGCAACGGCTCCGAGATCGAGAATCTTCTCACGGTTGCTCCGCCTCGTGGAAGGGAGGTCCGCCGCGGCGGATTCATCGGCTCAGCGCTTGCCCTCGATCGGTCGCCCAGGGCGATTGGACGACACGCGTTCGGCGCGGGTCTCGCGACCCCGCCGCTTCGCTGGCCCGCAGGCTAACGGCCACCGGCTCGCCAAGGGAAATCGGCGAACGGGAGCCGTTAGGCTCCTGGTGGATTTGGATTGGTTATGGCGTTGGCGTTCGCTTCAACCAGGGGGCTGATGCCCCCCGTTCGCCGAGCCGCTGGGGGTCAGCCTCAACGTGGGTTACGCCCACTTGAAAACCAGACATCTCCATTACGCCGCTCCGCTTTGATCCAGAATCTCGGCGATGTGCAGGACGCGGATCGGTTTCTTTTGGCGGCGGATCAGGCCGTCGAGGTGCATCAGGCAGGACATGTCGTTGGCGGTTAGCACCTCGGTGCCAGCTTTCTCGTGATCGTGCAGGCGATCGAGGCCCATCATCGTCGAGACCGCTTCCTCGGCGACCGCGAATGTGCCGCCGAAGCCGCAGCATTCGTCCGGGCGAGTCAGCTCGGAGAACGTGATGCCGTCGAGTCCTTCCAGTAATTGCTTGGCCTTGTTGAATGCCGGCCCAACTCGTTCGCTGCAACTGCCGAGTCGCAGTTCGCGCAGGCCGTGACAGCTTTGATGCAGACCGACCTTGTGCGGAAAGTTTCCGCGCGGGCGATCGACCTTCAGCACGTCGGTCAGGAATTCGGTCAGCTCGAACGTCTTGAGCTTGAGCTGCTCGAAACCGGAGCGGCCGGAGAGGTAATCGTCGTAGTGATGCCGCACCATCGCGGTGCAACTTCCCGACGGACAGACGACATATTCGTACGGCGCGAAGATGTCGAAAAACCGCTCGGCCAAGGGGCGGGCTTGCTCGCACAGCCCGGTGTTCGCCATCGGCTGACCGCAGCAGGTCTGAGCCTCTGGGAATTCCACTTCGACTCCGAACCGTTCGAGCACGGAGACGGTCGCCATTGCGACCTGCGGAAAGAATTGATCAACGTAGCACGGAATGAACAAACCAACTCGCATGTGGCCTCCTGATTTAAGGGCAGGATTGTAGTTCGTGGGCAGGTTTTCAAGCTGCTCCGCGAGACAGCAACTGGTTGGCTGGCGAGATTTCGGGGCTTTGCGTTCTTGGCGAAGTCGAGGCAACTGGCGTGGCCTCAGCAGACTTGCCGTCACCTTGCCGTTTTTTTCGGTCGCGTGGAGGCTTCAGGCCGATCAACTGAGGATGACCGAATTTCCAGGATGGAGCCGCTCATGTCAGCACGATGGTCAAGAAGGTCAATGAATCCACAAATGGCTGCTTGGTGGCTGAGTGCCGGACTGCTCGGCATCTCGATGGTGGGCTGTCAGTCCGCCGCACTGCGAGACGCCGGCCACGTCACAGCGGTCACACGGGACGTGCCGATCCGGCTGGTGTCCAGCACGACTCCATCGCCGGTCAAAAAACCGGAGATGTGGCAGTTACAGAAGACTCAGCGCGAAGCGGCCGTGAGGCAAGCGGCGGCTGAATCCAAGACCAACGGCTCCGTGACTCAAGCGTCGTTCGTGAGCGAATTGTGGCAGAGCGATGAGCCAACACCGTTCGTCACCAACGAAACCAGCCTGTGCTCCACCTGCCCGCTGTCCGATTGCGATGCTGAAAGCGAATGCCAGGGATTCTGTTTTGGCTGCGATTGCGGCAACGCTCTGCCGAAGCTGTGGTGCGATGCCAAGGGAGTTCTCAGTGGGAACAACGGGCTGATCCTCGCGGCGGCCGGCGGTGTGGCAATCTGGTTTCGTGAAGGTGACATCGACCGCGAAGTCCGCGAGAAAGTCGCTGCCAATCCGCTTCGCTGGGGAGACGGCAGCCAGTTTCTCGGCAAGGTTGGCGACATCCGGTATCAGGCCCCGGTGTTGTTGGGCCTGTATGGGTACTCGACTTGGTCGCAGAACGAAGAACTGCATGACGTGATGAGTTCGCTGCTCAGCGCGAGTACCCTCACCGGCTTGAGCACCTCGGCGCTCAAGCTCATCACGAATACGGATCGTCCTTCAGAGACTTTGATGAACGGTGAATACGGCTTCCCCTCGTATCACACGTCCAGCACGTTCGCGATCGCGGCCGTGTTGGACGAATACTACGGCTGCAAGGTCGGCCTGCCGGCTTACTTGTTGGCCGGGGCCGTCGGATTGAGCCGGCTGGATGAACAGGATCACGACTTGTCCGATGTCGTCTTCGGCGGCACGCTCGGTTTCGTGATCGGCAAGGCAGTCGCCGGTCGGCATCTGTGTGGCAACTCGAAGATTCAGTTCGCGCCGTATTTTCATCCGACCGATGGCTCACCCGGCATCGCGTGCGAGCGAATGTTTTGACGCGGCCAATCTAGGTGTCGCGTCGCAGATAGCCGGCGGAAGACTCGAAGTACTTCCGGCGTCGGCGTTGTTTTTCTGGGGCCGATGCGCTCGCCTGTTGCAGGTCGGCGAGGTTCGCGTTGCAGACTCGGCAGCCGATGGTTTGCAAATGGAAGTCGATGTACTCGCGCGGGCCTTCGTCGAGGGCTTGCAGCAAGTACGCTCCGAGTTGTCCGCGAGTCGGACAGCTCAAGCGTCCGCGCCGCCAGACTTCGCCGACGGAGAAGCCCCCTTGATCATTGTCGCGCGCGAGCATTGCCAACTGTCGGCGCAGCGCCTCGGAATCTCGCAGCGATTGCTCGATCATTGCCATGCGTGCGGCGGGCAACTGCTCGGCGAGATACGCTCGCAGGTCTTCGTCGGAGATCGTGGATCGAGACATCTGGCCGCTCACTTTTTCTTTTGCCAGCGCTGCCACGCGAGGCCGGGACGATCGACTCGGAACTTCACCAGCCGTGTGTGTTCGACTTCGGTGACGTAGACCGTGCGGCCGTCGGGACCGCCGAAGCAGAGGTTGCTGGGCATCTTGCCCAGCACATCGACTTCTCGCAGCACCTCGCCTTTGGGTGACACAACCGCGACCGTCCCCTTGCCGTGTCGAGTGACGTACAAGTTGCCGTCGATGTCGCAGCGCATGCCGTCGAAGCCGTGGTCGGGAAATTGCTTCAGCAGGCGTTTGTCTTTCAGTCCATCGGCGGTGATCGTGAAGGCCCAGATGCCTCGTTGGACGCTCTCGTTGACGTACAGCGTCTTGCCGTCCGGGCTGACCTCGATGCCGTTGGTGGTGCCCATGTCGCTGGCGACCTTCGTGACTTTGCCCTGACGATCAATCCGCCAAAGTTGACCGGTGCTCTTGCCCCAATTCGGATCACTGGCCCACAGCACGTCGTCCGGGCCGATGGCCAAATCGTTGGGCTGATTCATTCCGTCGTGGTGAGCGAAGACCGAAATCTTCTTCGTGGCCAAGTCCACTTTGAGTACGTTGTGGTTGACGTAGTCGGCGATGAACATGGCCCCGGAAAGATCGAAGACGATGCCGTTGCCGACGCTCTTGTTCGGCAGTTCGACGAAGACCTCTCCTTTCCCCTGCGGCGTGACCTTGCCGATGATCCCTTCGGCTTTGAAGTTCACGGCGTAGATGTTGCCGGCTCCGTCGCATTGCGGACCTTCAATGCCGCCGGTGAATTCCTTCGGCTGCGTGAGCGGTTCGGCCACGAACAGTTTCTCGTCGGCGAACGCAGATTCTCCGAACGGCAATAGGACTGAGAGGACCGAGACGACAAATTGAACTCTCGGCAGAGGTCGATGAAAATTCGAATTCAGCATGGCAGTTCCTCGTGCGGAAGCTCTCGATGGGACGTGATTGACGGGACATTCTGCCAGTCCGCCGACCGCCGAGCAATCAGGACAGGATTCGACCGCTTGACGTCTTGCGGGGCGACCTAGATGCTGTCCGCACATCGCACGGTTTGGACCGACGCGATGCCTGCCCTCTCTCGCCCCTGATCGTGAGGATTTGCCGATGTCTTCCGAGCCTGCCGCCCGTCTTCCCGCCGAGTCAGTTCCGTCTCCGTTTCGTCCGTCGCCGTTTCGTCCGTCGCCGCGAGCGACCGTCGTTTGCTTCTTGTTGATGGCCGCAACGGCGGTCATCACGTTCTGGTCCGGGAGTGGCTCACAAATTCCCTCGCTGCCGCTGACCTCAACCGTGCTGGCGGCCGAACCGCAGAACGACGAGCCGTCTGAGAAGCCCGCCAAGAAAACGACCAGCAAGACCACCAAGAAAGAGGCCGAAAAGAAAAAGGACGACAAGCCAGACGACGACGCTCCGGGCGGAATCGAAAATCCGTTCCCGCGACGGTTCAAGCTGGAGGGTACGGAACTCGACGGCGGTGCCGGGTGGCTGAATACGTCGGGCGAAATCTCACTGAACGATCTTCGCGGCAAAGTGGTGCTGGTCGATTTCTGGACTTACTGCTGCATCAACTGCATGCACATCCTGCCGGACCTGAAGTACCTCGAACACAAGTACCCGAAAGAGCTGGTCGTCATCGGCGTGCATTCGGCGAAGTTCGACAATGAAAAAGAAACCGAGAACATTCGTCGGGCCGCGCTGCGGTACGAGATTGAACATCCGATCGTCAACGACGCCGAGATGAAAATCTGGCGAGCCTTCGGAGTGCGTGCCTGGCCGACGCTCGTGATGCTCGATCCGGAGGGCTACTACTGCGGCTTCATCTCCGGCGAAGGGAACCGCGAACCGCTCGACGCGATCGTCGCCAAGGTCATCGCGTACCACAAAGCGAAGGGAACGCTCGATGAGACTCCCGTGAAGTTCGACCTGGAGCGACAGCATGTGAAGCCGGGAGCGTTGCGATTCCCCGGGAAAGTCTTGGCGGACGAGGCGTCCAATCGGTTGTTCATCACCGACAGCAATCACAACCGGTTGGTCGTGACATCGCTCGACGGCAAGCTGCAGGATGTGATCGGCAGCGGAACGGCCGGCGCAGAGGACGGTGACTACAAATCAGCAAGCTTCTTCCGCCCGCAAGGGACGGCGCTCGTTGGCGACAAGCTGTACGTTTCCGACACAGAGAATCATCTGCTGCGAGTCGTCGATCTCAAATCGAAAAAAGTGACGACGCTGGCGGGGACCGGCGTGCAGGCTCAGTTCCGAGCGAACGGCGGAGCGTTGCGGAAGACCGCGCTCAACAGCCCGTGGGCGATCTCGCATGAGGACGGCACGTTGTACATCGCGATGGCGGGGCCGCATCAACTTTGGTCGCATGAACTCGGCTCGGATTCAATCGGCGTGTTTTCCGGTAGCGGCCGCGAAGACATTTTGAACGGCCCTCACGGCGAAGCCGCGTTCGCGCAACCGTCGGGCATCAGCAGCGACGGCAAGTTTTTGTACGTCGCCGACAGCGAAGGCTCGTCGATTCGCAAAGTAGCGATCGGCTCGAAAGGCGAGGTCACGACCGTGGCCGGCACGTCCGGCTTGCCGAGCGGCCAATCGCTGTTCGCGTTCGGCGATGTGGACGGCATCGGCAAAGAGGCTCGGTTCCAGCATCCGCTGGATGTGCTCTACCACGACGGCAGCCTCTACGTGGCCGACAGCTACAACCACAAAATCAAGCGGATCAACGCCGCGAAGCAGGACGTCAAATCATTCATCGGGACTGGCAAAGCGGGGACGGAACTCTCTCCCGCTCAGCTTTCCGAGCCGGCTGGGTTGTCGATCGCGAAGGGCAAGCTGTTTGTGGCGGACACCAACAATCACCGCATCTGTGTGATCGATTTGAAATCGGAAGAGATGTCCGAATTGAAGATCAACGGTCTTCAACCGCCGCCGCCGCCGAAAGACGAAGAGTCCGCTGCCGATGCGAAGGGTGTGGCGGATCTCGCTGTGCAGAACATCGCGGCTGGCGAGGCATTGAAGTTGGAGATCCGCTTCAAGCTGCCAGAGGGCTACAAGCTCAACAAGCTGGCGAAGGTGTCTTACAAGCTGGAGGCCACGGGCGATCAAAAGTTGATCGCCGCCGAACAACTCAAAGGTCGTCATCCGGCTGAGGTCAACGACGAAGTCGCGACGGCCTCAATCCCGCTAGCTGCTCAAACGGGCGAGACGAAATTGGCGTTATCGCTGTCGTTCTCGTACTGCCGAGACGGTGTCGGCGGATTGTGCAAACTGAAGACGTCGAAGTGGAACATCCCGATCAAAGTTTCCGCCGACGGCAAGTCGTCCACGATCAAGCTGGAAGCGGTCGCCGAGTAATTCTCCATGCCCGAACTGACGCACTTCGATGAAGCCGGCGCGAGCCGCATGGTGGATGTCAGCTCGAAAGAGGTGACGCTCCGGCAAGCTCGCGCGGTCGGCTTCGTGCGGATGCAGCCGGCGACGCTGGACTTGATCCGCAACAAGCAAGTCGCGAAGGGAGACGTCTTCGAGGTCGCTCGGTTGGCCGGCATCATGGCCACAAAACGCACGGCCGAGTTGATCCCGCTCTGTCATTCGCTGGGGCTCGACAGTGCCGAGATCGCCTTCGAGATCATCGATGCGAACACCGTGCGGATCGAAGCGACCGTCCGAGTGCATGGCCGAACTGGCGTCGAAATGGAAGCGCTCACAGCGGTCAGCATCGCTGCGCTGACGATCTACGACATGTGCAAAGCGGTTGATCGAGGCATGTCGATCGGCCCCATCGAACTGCTGGAGAAGATCGGCGGACGCAGCGGACATTGGCAGAAATAACGAGCGATCCTCGAAGGAGACGATTTTGTTCGCCGGTCCCATTTTCAGCCGAGAAGCTCTGACGACGCCGCGGCGGTTGCGGCATTTTTTGATTCGGTCGGGTTACGTCGCCGGCTTGTTCGTACTGATGTACACGGCCGGGCAAGCGACCTTCGGCTGGCAGCAAGTGCGAAGTCTCGGAGACGTCGCACACTTTGGTGGTTTGATCTTTCAAATCTTCTCGTTGCTGCAAATGACGTTGGTGCTGTTCTTCGGGATGTTGTTCACGGCGGGGAACATCGCTCAGGAGAAGGACCGGCAAACGTTGATCCTCCTGCTGATGACCGACCTGCGGCGGCGCGAGATGGTGCTTGGCAAGTTATTGGCGAGCTTGTTGCTGCCGTTGGTGTTGGTGGCGACCTCGGTGCCGGTATTTTGCGTGACACTGTTGTTGGGAGGCGTGGCTCCCGAACAAGTGGCTTGGGCGATTGGCCTCTGCACGGCGGCGACGTTTGCGTCTGGTGCTTGGGGCGGATTGGTCGCGTTCTGGCGCGAGAAGACCTTTCAGACGTTGGCCATTTGTGTGCTGGGTTTGGTTTTGTTTCTGGGAACGGTGGAAGCGGTCGCCGCGATCGCGGGTTCGTCTTCCGCAGTTGGGAGCGCGGTGGGGCTGTTGAATCCGTACCGCGTTTTATTGTCGGTGATGAATCCATTTGAGTTGCAGGGCGGGCTGACGTACTCGCAGGTGGCGGCACGATCGGTCGTGGCGTTGAGTACGTTGGCTGTTGCCCTGATCGGTGTGAGCATTGCTCGGTTGCGAGTCTGGAATCCGAATCAAGCGTCGTTCGCGCCGCCGAAGACGGAGAAGACCGAGGTGGCCGGCGAGACGCGTGTGCGACATCGGACGATCTGGACGAACCCGGTCCTGTGGCGAGAAATCTGCACGCGGGCGTATGGCCGGCGGATGGTGCTCATCAAATTGGTGTACTACGCCATCGCGGCATTCGTCGTCTCGACGTTGTGGTCGTCGAGCGGCAGCGGCGAGATGCTGTTGAGTGTGGTCACTCCGGCAGGGATCGGATTCGTTGCGCTCGGTTTGTTGAGCCTGCTGCTGGTGAACGCACAAGGAGTGACGTCGATCACGACCGAGAAAGACACGAAGACGCTGGAGTTGCTGTTGGTCACCGACATCTCGGCCAAAGAATTTGTCTTTGGAAAACTCGCCGGCGTGTTGTTCAACACGAAAGAGTTGATCGCGATTCCGCTGGCGTTGATCGGCTGGCAGTTGGCGATCGGCGGTGTTGGCCCGGAGAATTCGATCTACGTGCTGCTGAGTTTTCTGGCGCTGGTCGGCTTCGCGGCGATGCTGGGACTGCACGCGGGATTCAGCTTCGACAACTCGCGAACATCCATCGCCAACAGTCTGGGGACGATGTTTTTTCTCTTCATCGGGATCATCATTTTTATGATCTTGCTGGTGGAGGCTCGGTCGTCGTTCTTCTTGCAGTTCCAGAGCTTTCTGGTCTTCATTCTCGTGGGGAGCATCGGGCTGTATGCCTCGCTGACGCACCGCAATCCGTCGGTCGCACTGACTCTGGCGGCGGGCGGATTGCCGTTCCTGACCTTCTACGCGATCACCGAGTTTTTGCTGCACGGCACTTTGGGTGTTTGCTTCTCGATCCTGATGGCCTACGGTTTCACGACCGTCGCGATGCTGATTCCGGCGATCAGTGAGTTCGACACGGCACTGGGGCGATCAACGCTCGACAAGGGTTAGACCGATGCCCGTCGCGGTGACCTGCGAATGCGGACACGTCACCGAACTGGCTGATCCCGATCAGCCGGCCGATGCGGCTGTTGTCGCCGAACAGGTTTGTCCGGCGTGCGGCCGTGCATTGGCGACG
This sequence comes from Planctomycetota bacterium, assembly GCA_003669125.1. Classification (GTDB taxonomy): domain Bacteria; phylum Planctomycetota; class Planctomycetia; order Planctomycetales; family Planctomycetaceae; genus SXKJ01. The sequence continues at coordinate 2,176 of QWQF01000335.1, read as the reverse complement.
CACGCTCCGGCCGGCAAGCGGATGTTCCAGCAGTTGTGGCAATCGCACGTCGGCGACGCGAGTGCTCCGGCGGTTTCGATCGAACCTGTGGTCGCACCGCCCGTCGAAGATTCGGTCGCTGCGGAGCCGAGCAAGCCTCGTCGCAGTTTGTGGGACGTGATGCGTGGTTCGACCATCACGCCCGCAGCGCAGCCTCCGGAGACCACGGAGCCAATGGCAGATGCCGTCAAACCCAAGGGCCTGTGGGGTGTGATGCAAAGCACGACCTCCGATGAGTCACGCGGTTCGCCATCAGCCCTTCTCCCTTGGAGTGAAGGTGGCCGAAGGCCGGACGAGGGGCGGCACGACGAACGACTGCCGCAGACGAACGTCGCTTCGATGGAAGTCGATCGTCATGCCGTGCCTCACCCACAGAGAGAGGAAGAACGGCCAACTCACGAACCGCAAACATTGCCGAAAGCGGCCGAACTGACTCTTGAACAGAAGTACGCACAGGCGGCGAACTTGGCTTCGATGACGCATGTCGCCACGTCGTGGCAGCCGGAGTCGGTCGAAGCACCGTTCGAGGAGGACGAGCGAGGGTGGTCGCGTCGTGCGATGACGGCACTGACGTTTGCGGTCTTGACGGTCCTCGCGGCGACGGCAAGTTATCGGCCGGAGTGGTGGTGGCGTGGGCTGGCGTTGGCGTCGGGATTGGTGGCGGTGCTGCTCGGCTTTGTCGCGGCGGCAGATGTGCGGCGGTCGCGCGGTCGATTGCAGGGAGTGTGGGTCGCGCGGTCGAGCGTGCTCTTGGGATCGCTCGGCATGTTTCTCGCCCCGCTCGTGTTTGCTCGGATAGGAGAGCGGCAGCGCGCGAATGTTGGACTTGAGGAAGTTCACTGGCGGCTGCGACGCCTCGGAGAAGGGCTGAATCAATTTCACGCTCAGCAGGGTCAATTTCCGGAAGCGGCGATCAAAGGTCGAGACGTACACGGCGACAACGTGCCGATGCACGGCTGGATGACTCCACTGTTGCCGTCACTGGGGCAGGATGCGGTCTATCGGCGGATCGACTTGAAGCAACCGTTCGATGCGCAGGCGAACGTACCGGCGATGCAGCAACCGATTCCGGAATTCTCGCTGCCGCGTCGCAAGCCGGCGCGATCACCGCGCGGGTTCGCGTTGACGCATTTCTCGGGGGTCGGTGGACAAGACGTGCGCGAACCGGCGGGGCTTGTGCATTTCGGGATGTTCAACGACAGCGGGCCCGTCAAACGCGAGCAGTTCACCGACGGGCTCAGCCAAACGGTCATCGTCGGCGAGGTCCGAGATCGCGATCCCCCCGCGCCGCCGTGGGGCGAGCCGGGCAACGTCCGCTCGATCGGCGAAGGTTTGAATCGCCAGTTTCGCGGCTTCGGAAATGCCAACGGCACCGGAGCGACATTCTTGCACGCGGATGGCTCGGTGAAATTTTACTCGAACAAGACCGATCGCCGCGTGTTGGAACGACTGGAAACGCGCGACGGCGGGGAACGGGAATGAGTTTTGGAACGTCGCCGGACTCACTTGCCGTCGGAGCCGTTGCCATTCGAGCGTTGTAGCGACTTGGCACGCGGCTCACGCACGACCGTTTCTGTGATCGGTGCCCAGCAGGTCATGATCGCATCGACGTCAACGGCCCGCCGAGTCCGCGTTGATTCCGAACCATCGGGGCTTCGATCAACTCAGCACCGACGGCGGCCAGCTCGCGTTGCTCAACGGAACTGTCTGGCCAGGCTCGGTCAGTCAGCAGCACTCGCCACGACATCGGACTCTCCTACCGGCTAGCTGCCGATCGATTTCTCCCAGTTCGTCGTCACACCGCTGCGCAGCGCGAGGTTCGCCATGTGCGCGGCCGAGGCCGAGCCGACACCAGCTTCCGCCGGAGCGTTCGGTTTCTTGCGACTGCGAATGCACTCGATCCAGTTGGCCAGATGCAGCGTCTCGCCATCGGGCAGGTTGTAGAAGTCAGCTCCGCGCGGACCTTCGCCGAGGATCAGTTCGCTCGACTTGAGCTTCTTGTTGCGGTCGGGGGTGATGACGTAGCCGCCGCGGTCGATGTAGAGCGTTCCCTCGGTCCCCATGAACTCGACCATCGATCCGTTGCGAGCGTTGCTGAATGTTCCCTCGAAATACACCTGCACGACGCGGTCCTTGG
>QWQF01000227.1 GCA_003669125.1 Planctomycetota bacterium | reverse complement strand
CGGGCCGAGTTGTTTTGCAGCAGGCTGTCGTCCAGAACCAACTTGGCCGAGGTCTCGTTGTAGATCGCTCCGCCGTCGCCGTTGAGGTCGTTGACGATTCCATTGACCGTCGCATCGGCTCGGTTGCTGCTCAAGGTCGACGAACTGATTGTCAGGATCGCGGTGTCGTTGTTGTAGATCGCTCCGCCGTCGCGTCCGGCCAGGTTGCCGGTGAAGGTCGTGGACAGCAGCGAGGCGGTGGCTTGGTTGCCGTTGTAAATCGCTCCGCCGTCGGTGACGGCCCCGTTGGCCGAGTACGTTCCTTCGTTGATCACGATCGCGCCGTTCTCATTGAAGATCGCACCACCCTTGCCGTACTGCGAGCCGCTCGTTGCCGAGCCGGCGATGTTGTTCTGCAGGTTTGAGCGATTGATCGTCGTCAGAGAGAGCAGCGTGACCAAAGACCCGGCCGCGTGTCCGGTAGCCGTGGTCCCGTTGAAGCCACGGGAGACTGTGAACTCGTTGGTCGCCGGATTCACGGCGGCCACTTGAATTTGCTCGGAATCGATCAGGATGACGAACGGAGCCGTGTTCGGGAACGCCGCAATGCTGGTGAGTGTCAGCAAGGCATCGTTCGCGAGCGCGGCCAATTGCAAATCGCCGGTGGTGGCCACCTGCAGGCCGAACGGAGCCGCGTTGTAGATCGCTCCGCCGTTGCCGTCCGCGAAATGCGACAGCAAGTCGTTGTCGTTGAGAGTCAACGATCCGAAGTTGCGGAACGAGCCGCCGCTGCGCTCGTAGACAACTTTGCCATTGATCATTTCGACGCCGCTGATCGCCAAGTTCGCACCGATGGTCAGATCGAAGAGGCGATCCGTCAGGTTGCCGTCGATGACGGTGCGTGCCTGTGGGTTGCCCAACACGGTCGTTGAATCGTCTTTGCCTTTTCCAAAGATTTGCACGCGGCCAGCACCCACCACGATGTCGAGGTCACCGATGTCGGAGGCATCTTCGCCGATCGTGAAGGTTGCGGTGGCAGTGGTCGGTGTGAACGGCACAACGACGGTCGCCGTCGTTGCGGTCGTGACCAACTGATTGCCGTTGGCGAGACCGTCGAAGCTCAGGGTGTAGACCCCGTCGCGAGCGGCCTGCTTGTTCGAGAACGTCAGCTCCCATTGCTCGGCCGCGTTGCCGAAGTTCGGCACGGCCGTGACCGCACCGAAGGTTGCCAGCGTCACTAGGCTCAAGTCCACCGGCTGCGGCCCGATGCCGGAACCGTCGTCGAACAGCAGCGTAAAATCGTCGAGCTTCACGCCCGCCACTCGTTCGGTGAATTGCAAGCGGACTTTCGTGAGTTCTCCGATTTGCACGTCGGTGTCGAGGTCTGTGGACAGCACGTCGGCGAGTCGCACGTTCGCGACCTTCGTCCAAGAGCGGATCACTGTCCCGGCCGGCAGGTTGTTGCTCGCCGAGTCCTTGACCGTGATGTTCGCTCCGACCTGCGGATTGAACGTCAAGACGTAGTTGCCATTCGCGGCGGTGAGCGTCTGCAGATTCAGCGCCACGACCGTGCGGCCCGCGAAGTTGTTGTCCGTGACCGGAGTCACGACTAAACCGGTGACCACCACTGCGGGGTTGGGGCCGAGGCCATCAGGGTCTCGCGTCAGCGTGAAGTTGTTCGCCGAGACGCCGGTGACTTTCTCGCTGAAGGTCACGGTCACGTTGCCCGCATTCGTAATAAAGTTGCTGATGACCGTCGCTGGGGTGATCGTCACTCTGGGAGCAAACGTGTCGGCACCACGCACCCAGTTGACGTTGGCATTGGTGGCATCCAGCGAGTTGTTCTCGATGTCCCGAATATTGACGAGGGTCGCGACGCCATTGATGAGCACATTGGCTGACGGATTAACCGTCAGGACGTACTGGCCGTTGGTCAGCGTGACACTGGTCAGGCCGGTGTTCGTCACGCCCGCCGCGATGTTCGCCGTGTTCTCGATCTTGTAGATCAAGTCGCTGACCTTGGTGAGCTGGAACGTCGCTGCCGAGAGGGTCACGGGGACGCCGCTACGGGTCAGATTGATGTGAGCCAGATCAATGCCCGCGACTCGCTCCGAGAACGTGATCGTGACCACGCCCACTCCGCCGGTCGTGATCGGCGCGAGCGGCACACCCGTGATGCTGGCAACGGTCGGGACCAGCGTGTCGGGAGCCAGTCGCTTGAGCGAGTAAACCTGCCCATTGAGTATGATCGCGCTCTCGCCGTTCAAGCCGTTGGACTCCATGATCGCCGCCCGCAGCGAAGTCTGCCGCAAGCCGTCTTCGGCCAGGCCATCGCCGACATTCACGTCGATCGAATCATCGGTGGTGTTAGCGAAAAACGTGCCGAACTCGAAGGCCCCGACATCCACCGAATTGAGGGTGTTGGGGCCGTCCAAGAATCGCAACGCCCCACGCTGATCCAAAGACGTGTTGACGTTTTTGTTCGTCACATTGGCATTCAAGCCGCGATCAATGGCCGGGTTGAAGGCAATGCCCGTGATGTCAAACGCCGGCAAGGCGTGAGTCTGAGTTGGACCACCGTTGTTGCCCAACGGTTGCAGGTTGGCGTTCGTGTTTAGTTGGTCGCCGATGGCGGCGTTGAAACCGATGGCCGTGCCCGGCGTCAGCACGATGTTGCCGCCCAGCGACACAAACGTGCCGGCGACATCGTTGAGCGCGGTGTTCGTCAACCGATTGTTCGACACGATCGTGTTACCGATGTTGACCGTGCCCAGGTTGCGCGAGATGCCGGCACCTGTGGTCAACGATCGGTTGAAGGCGATCGTGTCGTTGATCAACCGTAGAGTGCCGTCGTTGCGGATACCGCCGCCGGCCGCATTCTGAGCCGTGTTGCCAGAAATCGTCACCCCTTCCAGCGTGGCTGTGAACGTGGACACGTTCATCAAGGCCCCGCCGTGACCGCTCGAACTGGTCGTGAGGTTGTTCGAGAGCGTGCTGTTGTTGATGAACAATGTGCCCGCGTTGCGAATGGCACCGCCGGTCGCGACTGACGTGTTTCCGGAGATCGTCGTGCGATCAATCGTCAGGGTGCCAGTGTTGTTGATGGCTCCGGCGTCGTCTTGTGACGTGCTGTTCTGAATCAACGAATCCAGAATCGTCAGATTGCCGGCGTTGCGGATCGCGCCACCATCTTCGCTGCCCGTCACTGCTCCTTTTTGGAGGGTGACTCCTTGGATCGTGACGGTGGCACCGGACAGAATCTGGAACAGTCGATCGCGGTTGGTCGTCGTGAGTTGGTTGGCCAGAGCCGTGGCGTCGATGATCGTGACACCGACACCCTTGCCACGGATCACCAAGTTCTGACGGATGTCGAGATCGCCGACCGCGGCGAAGTCTTCTTGGACTCCCGCCAACGACAACAAGAATGTGCCGGCTCCCAGTTCGATGACGTCGTCACCGGCCAAAGCGTTCGCTTCTTGAACCGCTTGCCGCAACGAATAGTTGCTGCCGCCGCCAACCACTTCGTTGCCCTGGTTCGAGTCGGTCGAATCGCCCACGGCGCTGGGTCGCATGATGCCGTCTTTGGTCCACGTCACCGTCTGCGGATTCTTGAGTTCGACCAGCGTCACGTTGTTCTTAATTAAGTCGTTCGCCAGCACCGTGAAACGATACTTGCCGTCCGTGCCGGTCAGCGTGCTGAGGTTAACGCGATACTGCTTGTCGGTGACTCGTTGGACCGTGATGCCGTCCAGCGAGACGGGAATGGCGACTCCACCCGTCGCTTGCCGAGTCAGCAGGAAGTTCTTCGAGGCGTCGGTGAGGTCAATTCCCTGCACGTTGTCGGTGAAGTTGATTTCCAGCGTCTGCACTTCGCGCAGCTTTGTGATCGAACCGAGCGTTTTGTTGCGTTGCACGTCGAGGAACGTGGTCACTTGCGGTCCCGACAGAGTTCCGTCCTTGACCCACACCACTTGGCTGGCGATGCCGGATGCCGTGAACGGATCGGAATCGTCTGAGAGCGGATTTCCGGTGAGGTCTTTCAACGGAGTCGCGGATGCTCCCGCGGTGTCGGTATTCAGCAACTGCAACGTGTAGGTGCCGTCGATGTCGGTCAGTCCGGCATCGGACAGATCGAGCGTGTAAGTGGTCGGTCCCGTCTGAGTGATGGGAACGCTCGCCAGCGAAATCGTGGTCGCACCACGAGTCAACTTGAAGTCCTTGAAGTCGACTGGGCTATTGCCGTTGATCTTCTGCAGCGGTTCGCTGAACGTCACGGTGACGATGCCCGCGTTCGTGCCGCGCGGCGAGTCGATGATGGCAATCGTTCCCGTCGGCGCGGCATCGGGTCCGTTCGTCCAAATGTCCTGCGACGCGACATTGAATTGGCCCGTCGCCGGACCCACCGCGTTGCCAGCATCGTCGGTGATCGAGCCATCCGCCAGCAGCGAGAGAATGTAAGTGCCCTGATTGAGCGTGACCGACGACAAGTTCAACACATATCGCGTGTCGGTCTGGTAGGTGACGGTCAATCCCGCCAAGCTGACGGTGCGAACCCAACGTCCGCCACCAGCGTAGATGCCACTGCCGGAGGAACCGGTCAGCTCGAAAGAAACGCCGGGCACGACGTTCTGCACGTTGAAGACGCCATTGGCGTTGGTGTTTCCGGCGACACCATAAATCGTGATGCGCTCACCATCGGCCAGGCCATGCCCCGTCGAAGTCACGACGATGGGGCCAGAGTTCGTTGCATCGGAGATGGATGCGGCCGTCGTGGTGGTACCGTCGTCGAAGGACAACACATACTGCGCCGAAGCATCCAGCGTATTCACGCCGTTGATCTTCTCGCTGAAGATCGTGTTGAGCGCATCGACCGGAGTTTGTCTCGGGTCCGGCGCGACATCGACGATGTCCGCCAGCGGAGCTGCAACATCCAGCACCCACGAAGTTGAAAAATCCGTCAAAAACGCATTGTGAGCCGTGTCTTGAATGCCAGAGTTCAACGGGTTGATCGAGAACCGATACGTCCCGGCCGTTCCAGTCAGCGCTCCCAAGTTCAATTCGTATTGGTTGGGCGCAAGCTGGAAGAGTGGGAACGTCAATGACGACGAGATGTCAATTTTCGAGACCGTCCCGTCGGTGTTGGTCCGCAGCAACGTGAAGTCGCTGTTGTCCACGCCGCTGACTGCTTCGCTGAAATTGATGATGGCCGATGCCGGGTGGCTGTTGCGCGGTGAGTCGATCTGATCGTCCGGCGGCAGAGCATCCGCGATCGAAGTGACGAACGGCAGCGTCGTGTCGACAACCCAGATGTCCGATGCGGCGATACCGCTGCCAACGACATTTTCAGCGACCAAGTTCCTCGCCGCATCCCGAATGTCCGAGCCAGTCGAGGCCAGTCGCAATTCGTAGCTGCCCGGAGCTCCTGACAATTGGTTGAGATTCAAGGTGTACTGCGAAGGAGTCACTTGCGCGACACTGATACTTCCCAAAACGACCTGCTGCGCGACGTCATCCAGGGTTCCCAGCATGCCATCGGAGCCTGCCGTTGTACGAAACAACTGGAAGTCGGAGATATCAACCCCCGTCACATTTTCGTTAAAGGTGACCGTCACGATGCCAGCCGCAGAATTTCGTTGAGCCGGCGTCACCGGACCCACGGTCGCAATGGGGGCCGTCATGTCGATCGTGAAGAGATGCGAGACCGTGTAACCTTGTAAGACGCCGTCTCCATTCACGACACGGGTCAGCGTGTTCCCTTGTCCCGAAAGTTGTAGAACCACATCTTCGATCGGCGAGAACGTCGGATTACTCGCATCGACGGACAGAACTTGAAGTTCGTAGTTTCCGGCGGTTGCGGCGGGGACCGACAGGTCGATCGTGAAGCTGCTGAAAGCGCCAGGTTGATTGGGATCTGCGGACGAAATGACGGGAGCCACCGCTAACGGTACACCGGGCGCGCTTTCGAGTGGCACCAAGACTCCGTTCCGAAGCAGGCGGAAGTCGCTGATGTCCACGTTGCGGACGAACTCGGTGAAATCAATTTGGACGATTCCAGGAGTCGTGCTGCGGGGCGTCGCAAAGTTGGCCACATTCGCCGTCAACAGCGTCGGAGAATCCACATCGGGATAAAAGAATGTTCCCAACGGAACGATGCTCCAGTTGGTGGTATCGTCGAAGTTGTCGTCGCTACCGGGGCCTGGTGCCGCCGGATTGAAGAACTGAAAGCCGGCGGTTGTGCCGGAGCGATCGAATCCCGCTTCAACTCGCATCGTCGATGCACCGGAGAAATCAAAGGCCGGATACACAAATGAGAAGCCGACGACTGGAGCCACGGGAGTGCCGTCATCTCCCAGGCGGATGATGCTGCGTGAGCGAGTGCCCCCACCGAACGGGCCGCTAGGCGATGGATTGTGATTGCCGGTACGCGACTTGAAGTTGTTCTCGTCGTTGGTAAACCCCGGAATTCCTCTCTGAACGTCAATTCCATTCCCCGTGTTGCCCGTGAAGACTAGGTTGACGCGAACCAGAGGATCGTGCTCGATCGAATTGATTCCGAATGCCGGGATACCACTGTCCCAGGTACCTGTCGTCTGGAAGGCCGCAGCATTTTGGTCATTGGAAATATAGGCATCGACGACGAAGTCGTTGCCAAAGTTGCCTTCAAACGCGTTGTTGGTCACGCGCATGTTGATGCGGCCGTTACCCGAATTCGGATCGCCCAGGATCGCGCCCACTTCGCCGGCGTATGTGGCTGCGAAGGAGTTATCACCTCCGCCAAATGCGAAGCCGGTGGCACTCGCCGAACCGGCACGCACGACGAGACCGCTGCCGCCCGTTCCGGCACCCAAGTTCACCAACCCCAGCCCGTTGTCTTGGATTAAGTTTTGGTCGACATTGAGCATCATATCCGGGGTAAACAGCGCGTTGCCGTTGCTCGTGACGCCAGCCACAGTGCCGGCGGCACCCGCCGTCGCGTCTTGTGGCTGGGTAACGTCGGTCGAGTTGATGACGTAGAAGCCTTCCTCTCGGTTGCCGACGACCGTGTTGCTGCCTTGCAGCGTGCCATCGCCAACACGAACCTGCATGGCACCACTACCGAGGTTCAGCAGTTCGATGCCGCGTCCCTGATTGCTGTCGATGAAGTTATTGGTTACCAGCACACTCATGATTGCAGTGCCGGCCCCGTTGATGGGGTTAAACAGCGTGAGTTCGACACCGTCGCCCCGTTCCGCTCCGTTGACTTGAGCCGTGATCACGTTGTCGCGAATGCTGGCCTCCACGAGACCGGGCAGCACGCTGAAGGGCCCGAATCCCTCCAAATCAATTCCTTTACCCGTATTCGCTTCGATCTGATTGGCACGAATCGCAATTTGCTCGTCGGGACTGCGCACGAAAATGCCAGAGGCACCGTTCTGGAATACCAGATTCCCCGTGAATCCAATTTGGCCCGTGGCCGGGCGCACGTCGTTACGAGCCACGCGCAGGCCGTTGCCGCCGTTGTCCATCAACACGTTGCCGTCGCCGTCGCGGCCGATCGTCAGCGGTGTGGCAACACTGGTGACCTCATCGAACAAGCCGTGCCTACCTTCGACAAGGATGCCGTTGCCCGTGTTGTCGCTGATCATGTTTCGCAGCCAAGTTCCACCAACTTGGCGCTTGTCCGTCGTGAACGAGACAAAGACGTCATCCAAATCGATTCCGTCTCCGTTATTGAAGCGGATTTGGTTGTCGGTGATGTCCGCCAGCAACCGGGCGTCTGCCTGTGCGATCAAGCGAATGCCGTCCCCCGCGTTTCCGAGATCCGCCGCGACATTGACGTCGGCGCTGTCAGTTCCAATCAGGTTGTTGCGGATGTCGAAGTCCAGCAGGTCGAGACTGCCGTTCTGCATGTCCAGCAGAATGCCGTTTTGTCCGCTATTACCGATGGTGTTGCCCGAAATCGTCACCGCCCGATTCTGTCCGATTTCCGGGTTGACCGTAAGCAACTGGGCCTTACCCTGGCGCAAGAACGAGATTCCGTTTTGAGCGTTGTTCAGGATCGTGTTGTCTTGAATCTGCAGATCCTGAATCACCGACGCTTCGCTGGCCGCGATCGCGATTCCGTTCCCAATGTTTCCCGAAGCGACGCCCGTTGCCGTCACGCCCAGAAAGTTGTTCTCGATGAACGATTTTCGTAGCAAATTCTTGGCCTCGGCGGTCACGCTCGTGCCGACCAAGTTGACCGACAATCCATCGGCCGTGGCCCCTTCGGACTGTGTGACTTGGTTATCGTGGAAATCGAAAGCACCGACCGCCTTGTTGGCCATCGTGAGCTCAACACCACCGTTTCGAGTGGCGGTCACCACGTTACTGCCGATGTTCAAGGCAAACGAATCGAACGCCGCATTCGTCGGTCGGTCGGTGAACGTGAGCGAAATACCTTGCCGGCGATTTGGTGCCGAGCCACCGTTGATGGTGTTTCCAGTGATATCTGCCAGGAAGCTCGTATCGGCCTGAGTCGCGACAACGATTCCTTGTCCGTTGTTATTGATGAGCGTGTTATTGGTGAAACCGTTGACGTCATTGGCGGTGCCATCACCATCGAAATCCAGCAGCAGCGGTCGATTGAGGTTTCCGGTCACGAACGTGGATGTCGCCGAGGCGATGATCGAAATCGCGGAGGCGCTTCCGGTATTACTCGACAGAGCCTGGATTGTGTTGTTGGAAATCGTGGCACCAGCGTTGGGGGTCGCATAACTTCCCAAGTTGCTGTCCACCAAATTCAACACAACGCCATTCACCGTTGTGGTATTCGCAAGGTTTTCGGTAATCGTGTTGCCCTGGATCCGAAGGTTGGTGACATCGGAGCGCTGCGTTCCGGCGGCGTTGGTAGACGTCGCATTGATACTGATTGCATTTCGATTGGAGTCTGTCGCAGCGAAACCACCGACATTAAAGTTTGCGTTGTTTGAAATGGAGACCGAACCCAACGGAGAGTTGGTCGTGCTCACGGCGACATTGCGAAGGTTCAGGTTTTTCTCGATTCGCAGGTCGCCGACCGTGGTTCGGTTTAGTGTATAGGTGATGCCACGCGCGGCCGGATTCGCGGCACCATCTTGAACGCGGCTATTTTGAACGTTGGCCTGATCGATCGTCGCATACAAGGTCGAGTTGGCCGACGTCGAGACGCTGTAGCCCTCGACCGTCGAATCCGAAAGCGTCAATTCGCCGACGTGCGTGGCTTTGCTCACGCTTTCCAGCGTGACGTTGACTCCGTTCAAGCTCGCACTGCCGGAGCGGATATTGGAGTTTTGCACGCTGACATCGAGGCCCGTCGTGCTGGCCATGTTCTTGAGGTTGATGTCTAGGCCAACTCCGCCCGTCCCTGTGGAGGCGGGAGTGACATTGGTCTGATCGACGGCCAGCGATTGCAGTGCGACGTTATCCAGCGTGATGCTGATGCCCTGTTGGCTGGCACCGGCGGTGATGAACACGTTGTCGATCGAAATGTGATTCAACCCCGACAGATTACTGAGGTTGATACGGATGCCGATGCCGGCTCCGCTGATAATGGTCGACTCAAAATTCGCGGACTGCGAGACACCGATGACCAGGTCATCGTAGTCCGAGATGCCGTCGTTGTTGGGATCCAGCAAACTGTTTGTGATGTTGATGCCGGGGGTGCTGGCTGTGCTGGTGAAGACGTTGGTGCCGTTCACCAGATTGATGTCGATCACCAGCGGCTTGATGGACAGCAGCGACCGCTGTTCCAAGACTTCAGCCAGCCGCGCGTGACGCAGGTTCTGCCGACGGGTGTCGGCCTGCTTGCGGCGAGCGCGACTCAAGCGATGACGAGCGAACGACTGGCGCACAGCGCGAATCCAAGACGTCAGCAACATATGGATACTCTCCCGATCACAGGGGGGCTTGGGGCTTATCGTGGCGTGGACGGACTGTCCAACGTCACCGGTTAGCCGCGGGGTGCTGCGAAGAGATGGCTCAACTTTCTTCAACACCCGGCAGAATCGTCACGATCACTCGTGAACGATCGATGACTGCCTGGTGGTGGCGTTGGCCCGCACCCACTGACATGCTTGACGATGACGAAACAGACCATCCGCGCGCAGGGCACGAAGTGGCTAATACTGTTTCGTCAAATCGAAAATTGCACTTTTTGACGACTGGCGATTTCGACACCGAGGAGCAATCTCCACAGGGCCGCACCGTCCGTAACACATCCTGTCGTTGGCTTCGCTTTTGAGCGTCGTCTCGCCCTGTTGCGAATTGCCGGATCAATGGACGAATCCCGTTTCACAGGTTCGACCTGAACAATCCGACTGACCGGCGTGAGTTCCAATCTTGTTGTGGCCCGCGTGCGCTTCAACTCGGAATTGCGGCGTCAAAATGACGAGCGGCCTGATCCCAGTCAATCCCCCGATTTCAGAGTTTTTGATTTCGCGGGAGTTTTGGTCGCTCGGCCGTTCCTCGCCGAGCGTTCTCGTTTCACATCGTCGATTAGCAGTCTACCGCGCAGAGGACGAACCAGCGTTCGACGCGGCCTGCCTCCCGCAGTTTCTGCCTTACGGCCCGAGCAACGCACCGAAGATGTTGTTGTAATCGATGATGAACGCCGCAGCTTTTTCAGCGGCTGTATTGGATGCATCGGTCATGACGTCTAGATCAACACCACCGTCACCCGTGACGGTGTCGGCACCAGCACCACTGATGAGCGTGTCCTTGTCGCCATCGCTGACGTCCAGCGGATTGGTGGCGTAGTCTCCCGACCACAACTTGTCGTTCCCGGCACCACCATTGATCGAGTCCTTGCCAATTCCACCGATCAGTATGTCGTTGCCGTTGTCTCCAAAGACTTTGTCGTCGCCCGCCTGACCGTCAATGGCGTCATCGCCGTCGCCACCCAAGATGCTGTCGTTACCGTCGCCTCCCAGGATGGTGTCGTTGCCGGCCAGGCCGCTGATGGTGTCGTTCTCGGTGCCGCCATCGATCTGATCGTTTCCAGCTCCGCCCGACAAGCGGTCCTTTCCGGCTCTGCCGTAGATGAAATCGCTTCCGGCTCCTCCGGTGAGAGTGTCGTTTCCTTCCAGCCCGTCGATCGTCAATGCTCCGGCAAACGTGCCGCCGCTGAGCGTGTTGCCCGCCGCAGTGCCGGTGAACCGGCCCGCTTCCATGCTGGCCAGAGTGTCGGTGCTCGATCCGGCCGCCGATGTCGCAGTCATCGAACCCGCGGTCATCGTCAAACCCGTTAAGTTGTCTTCGACAATCGTGTCGAGGTTGGCTCCGCCGACGAGCTTGTCGTTACCCAATCCGCCGGTGAGCACGTCGT
>QWQF01000009.1 GCA_003669125.1 Planctomycetota bacterium | reverse complement strand
TCGCCCGCCATTGGATCGGCTAGTCAATAAAAATGCCCGCTCGATTTCAAGCGGGCATTGGATTTTCTTCCGAATCAGGATTGGCGTCTATCACTGTGCCGAAACCGGTTCGTTTCCAGCCCTGGTCCCCAAGGCGCCCCACACTCCATAGGGGCTCTTTCCGCCCAGCGCGGCGGCCACGCCCAAATTTCCCGTGTTGATGTTGTTGCTCATGAACCGCACGGTCCCATCAAAAAACAAACAATGCACACCACCGACGTGATAACTCGACGCCGACAACACCGGACTCGTGGCATCCGCGTTGCCATTGCCGTCGTTGGTGCAGGAGGGAGCATTCGGCGGCAAGACTGTCAGGAATGCGACATTTTCCGACTGACCGTCGTAACACAGCGAACTGAATTTGCCTTTGACAGCACTCCAATTGGTGTAGACCCCGTTACTCGAAATGGCAGCCACCGCTCCCAAGCAGGATCCTGGATTTGCCACAATAGTGCCAACGTTTGTGAGGGTGCCTTCGCGAATATCGGGGCTCGGCTTGCCACCAATACCGAAGTTGGCAATCACGCGTTCGCTGAAGGCGATGGTGCTGCTGGTACCATCTCTGCAGTCACGCGCGGAATACGTTCTGATGGCGGCGAACATCCCGTTCGTGTCCACGGAATCCCGGTTGTTGCTCACAAAATCACCAAGACAAAACGCGTAGTCGATGTTGCCCTGTGGCCTCAGAACTGAGGAATCGGTTGGGCAACTCAAGCCCGCACTTCGTTGCTGATAATTGTTGGTCGCGTAGGCACTCCAAGGTGCGGCACCACCCTCTGGAATAGAGGGCGCCGCACTAGAATCCCCACTCTGATATTTTTTGTAGGCGGGCGTTTGATCCATGTACGGCAACAACGAAACTATGCCCGAACGGCGCTGATAGTTGCCGCTGTGCCGAGCGGTATCTGTCGCCGCCGCAACCGCGTTTCCTGTCCCACCCTTGCGATACACAAAATGCAGTTGAGTATCGTGGTAGTTTTGCAGGGCGAGGCCAATCTGCTTGAGATTGTTCCGACACTGTGAGCGCCGAGCAGCCTCACGAGCTTGCTGGACCGCAGGCAACAGCAGAGCAATCAGGATGGCGATGATCGCGATCACCACCAGCAATTCGATCAAGGTAAATCCACGAGCACGAGCCTTCATATCGGCCTCCAAATGAAAGAACACGTCAGCACCTCAAGACCGCAAGCAATCCAGAACTTGCCGAAGGGTCGGTCCAAGAAAGGGCAAGAGTTGTAGAGAAGTGATGTGCAAATCAGCAACAAACGGCAACCCGGATTTTGGGGGTCCCTACCTGAGGAAAACATGAAGACATTGCCACAATCACAAAGAAACGGTGAAGTCACCCGCAGACCTCTTCAAGATTTCGGGTATTGCCTGACAGGAGGAAACTCGACCCGTCAACGCGGGCAATTTATCGGAGTTCGTTTTTAGGAACTTCAGCACGGCTGGCTCATTTGTGAAGCCCTCGATTCCGTAGACATTCGGGATCTGAGTTGCCAAGCGAATCAGCGCCGTCGCCGAAATGCTCCGCGACTCGAATTGACGCCCGACAGACTTCGTCGTCGGGAAAAATCGCCACCAATAAAAGACTCCGACACACTCACTTCCCGAAACCACGTTCATCGGTAACATGCTCCGCGCATCGAATCGAATTATTTTCGTTGGACGATCACTGAGGTCTTAAGTTTTCCAGCTTGGAAAGGTTGCGTGGCATCGTGCGAAACAACATTTTCACAATCGGGTTGGTGTTGGCGTCTCTGGTCTTGGTTGGCTGCGGCGGCAGTGAACCGGTGGGAAAACGCGAGCCGGTTTATCCGGTTTCCGGAACGGTCACCTACAAGGGGCAACCAGTTGCCGATGCCGACGTGACATTTCTCTGCCAAGAAAAAAACATGAGTTCGTTTGCACGGACGGACGCCAAGGGAAAATTCAAATTGACCTCGTATGCCTCCTTTGATGGAGCTCCGGCCGGAAAGCAGACCATCACGGTCTCGAAGCTGGCCTCCGCAAAATCCACGACCAAAGAAGTCGATTTGAACGATCCGACTTACGACCCACTCAAGCTGGTTGAAGACGCCAAGGCACCCCCTCCGAAGAATTCGATTCCGGAAAAATACGCGGACGCCAAAACCACCGATCTCTTCGCCACGGTCACTGCCGACTCTCAAACTCCGGAAGTCAATTTGATTCTCCAAGACTGAACGTCTCGAGGACGCGAAATTGCCGCGAGAGAAAAGTTTCCAAAAACTTCGCGGAGATTTGCCAACGATTATTGCAAGCCCCGTTGACAGCGCTTCGGGTCGCTTCCAGCATGTGCCCCGTTCGATTCACGCGAGCGATGTTCCCGATGGGAGACACGAACTTCCGCTCAGCCTGGGAAGATTGACACGGGACTGGCGGGCCAAGCCACCCGGACAATCGTGATTGCGTTGAGATCGAACCGTTGAGAAATTTGGACAGCGCGGGCCACAGCGTTTGACCTCCTTCTTTCGGCCACCCCGGCCAACTCCTGCGAGGACTGTGTGCCATGCGCGTTTCACCGTGGCTGAACTCTCTGTGTGTCGGTTCGGTGCAGACAAAATCGGCGAGACGCCGTTCGCGTCGCCGAGGAGTTGGATTCGGACAAGGCGCCGCAGCGTTTTCGGGTTCGCGGTTGATGCGCAAGACGAGCAACTCGCTCGACTCCGCGATTGAGTCTTTGGAAGAACGAACGGTTCCCTCCGCCTTCGTGTTGTTCATTCAGGCGACCGGTGAGTTGCACATCTCGATGACCTCTGCCGACAACGTGACGGTCGAAGTGAATCCCGTGACCAGCAACGTGCAGGTGCTGGCGAATGGCTTGCCGGTTGGTTCAATGCCAACGATCACGCCGGATCAAGTGCAGTTGCTGATCGTCACCGGCAGCGACTCAAACAACACCCTCGATTTGAGCGGCGTCGACAGCAGTTTTTCATCGCTCACGTCGATTCAGGTCAGCGGTGGCGACGGCAACGACACGATTCTCGGCAGCGCAACGCTCGCCAGTACGCTCAGCGGCGGCAACGGAGCGGACACGATCACCGGCGGCACGGCGGCCGATTCGCTGTTCGGCAATGACGGCACCGACCGCATCAACGGCGATGACGGCGACGACACCATCAAGGGCGGCAACGGAGCAGACACGGTCAACGCTGGACTCGGCAACGATTCGATCCTCGGCGGTGACGGGACTGACCGCCTCAACGGCGAGGGCGGCGACGACACCGTCTTCGGCAATGACGGAAACGACGTGCTCAACGGCGACTCGAATGGCGGCACCGGCAACGACGTGATGGATGGCGGAGCTGGCAACGACACGCTCAATGCGGGCGATGGCAACGACAATCTCAATGGCGGACTCGACAACGATTCGCTGCGAGGCGGCGACGGCAATGACACGCTCTTCGGTGGAGCGGGCAACGACGTCGGGCTCGGAGAAGCGGGCAACGACACCGTCAACGGTCAGGCGGGCAACGACACGCTCGAAGGGGGAGCCGACAACGACTCCGTCGACGGCGGCACGCAGGACGACAAGATTTTCGGCGACGACTCGGTGGGAACTGGGAACGGAAACGACACGCTCAAAGCGGGCGACGGCAATGACACGGCCGATGGCGGGGCGGGGAACGATACGCTCTTCGGCGGCATCGGCGACGACGCGTTGCTCGGCGGTGATGGCAACGATTCGATCTCCGGCGACGGCGGCAATGACACAATTCAAGGTGGCAACGGCAACGACACGCTCAACGGCATCGATGGCAACGACGTTATTTTCGGAGATGATTCGTTCGGCACGATAACCGGCGATGACCTGATCAACGGCGGAGCCGGCAACGATTCGCTCGTCGGTGGCAGCGGCAACGACAACATCATCGGCGGCAACGGCAACGACACGCTCAACGGCGGCGATGGCGACGACACGCTCAACGGCCAAGGGGGCAACGACAGCAACAGTGGCGGTGCCGGCTCAAATTCGATCATCTTCGATCCGAACGACGGGACCGACACGGCCGGCAACGGAAGCGAGGGCGGAGCAGACACGCTCGTGCTGGCCGGGACGATTGCGGCCGATTCGATCGCGATCTCGCAGTCGGGTGGCTACATGAAGGTTTCGGTCGGATCGAACTCGATCACAGTGGCTCCGAATGTTTCGCACGTCATCATCAACGGTGGCAACGGCAACGACACGGTCACGGTCGGAGCACTTGATTCGGTCAGCCCGGTGTTCATCGAGGTCAATGGCGAAATCGGCAACGACGTACTCAACGGCAACGGTGCGTCGATCGGTGGCGTGCGACTGATGCTCAACGGCGGCGAGGGAAACGATGTCATCACTGGCACCGGAGCGATCGATTCGCTGTTCGGCGGCAACGGCAATGACTCGATCCTTGGCGGTGGCGGCAACGACATCATGTCCGGCGACAGCGGCAACGATACGCTCAAGGGGGAGGTCGGCAACGACAACATCACCGGTGGCGACGGCAACGACATCGTGCAAGGTGGAGCCGGCAACGACAACATCGACGGCGGCACGGCGAATGACAATCTCGATGGCGGCGACGGCAACGACACGATTTCCGGCAGCGACGGAGCCGACACCGTCACTGGAGCGAACGGCAATGACTCGCTGCGCGGCGGGGTCGGCAACGATTCGGTGAACGGCGGCAACGGCAACGATTCGATCGACGGCGGTGAGAGCGACGACACGCTGCTCGGACTGGCCGGCAATGACAAAATCTTCGGCCGTGACGGCAACGACTACATCGACGGCGGCGACAACGACGACATCGCGAACGGCGGCAACGGCGACGACACCGTGATCGGCGGACTCGGCAACGACCTGCTCGGCGGCGAGGACGGCAACGACACGCTCAACGGCGGAGCGGGCAACGACTCGCTGCTCGGCGGCGACGGCGACGATTCGATGCTCGGCGGTGCTGGCAGCGATTCGATGCTCGGCGGCGACGGCGACGACACGCTCAACGGTCAAGGTGGAGCCGATGTTCTCGCCGGCAACGAAGGGACCGACGCGATCGTGGACGACTCGGCCGAGATCAACGAGTCGTTCACGTTCCCAACGTCGGTACTGACGGCACTCGACATTCTGTGAGGGAGGATGAGACTCGACACCATCGGAAGACGACAGGATCATAGTCGCGTGATCCCGTTGCGCTCCGAAAGGTGAGTCATGAGTCTGCTGCCTGTCGTATTGCTGTCCGCCATCGTGCTGTCGATCGCCTACGTCACCTACGGTCGATTCCTCGCGCGGCTGCTGCGGCTCGATCCGAACAAGCCGACGCCGGCCGTGGAACTCAACGACGGCGTGGACTTCGAACCGATCGAACCAAAGTTTCTGCTGAGCCAGCATTTCTCGGCCATCGCGGCGGCCGGGCCAATCGTCGGGCCAATTCTGGCGGGAGTCTGGTTCGGCTGGGTGCCGGCCTTGATTTGGATTCTGGTCGGCTGCATTTTCATCGGCGGTGTGCATGACCTGACCTCGCTGACAGCCTCGATTCGCCACAAGGCTCGCTCGATTGCCGAGGTCGTTCGCGACCACATGACTCGGCGGTCGTACATTCTCTTTCTGAGCTTCGTCTGGATCGCTCTGGTTTACATCATCGTGGCCTTCACCGACCTGACCGCGTCGGCATTCATCGGCATGATCCCGATGGAGAACAACGTCGAGGTGCTCGGCGGTGGAATCGCCACGTCGTCGCTGATGTATCTCGTGCTGCCGATCGTGATGGGGTTGCTGCTGCGATACACGAAGCTGTCACTCAACTGGGCGACGGCCATCTTTCTGCCACTGGTCGGCGTTTCGATCTGGGCCGGACAACTGCTGCCGTTCCAATTGGAGTCATTCCTGCCGATCCCGACGGGCTTCGCCGATCCAGCCGCAGTGACGGCCGTCGTGAACGACAACGCACGACGCATCTGGGACGTGCTGCTGTTGGGATATTGCCTGGTCGCAGGATTGCTTCCGGTGTGGTTGCTGCTGCAACCGCGCGGCCACTTGGGAGGTTTCTTCCTGTATGTGACCTTGGCGGGAGGGATGTTGGGGCTGATGTTCGGCGGCCAGTCGATCGAGTATCCGGCCTTCATCGGGATGGAAGGCCGCAACGGAATGAGCCTCGTGCCGATGCTGTTCATCACGATCGCCTGCGGAGCGTGCAGTGGCTTCCACTCGCTGATCTGTTCCGGGACGACGTCCAAGCAACTCGCGAAAGAGACCGATGCCAAGACGATCGGCTACGGGGCGATGCTGCTGGAAGGAATGGTGGCCATCGTCTCGCTGTGCTGCGTGATGGTCCTCGCTCAGGACGCGAAAGTCTTCTTCCGCCCGGACGGCACGCTGGCTCCGAAGGCGAATCTGATTTACGCACTGGGGATCGGCCAGTTCCTGGAAGTGCTGGGAGTCGATCCCAAATTCGCCGTGTCGTTCGCGCTGATGGCGTTCACGACGTTCATCTACGACACGCTCGACGTCTGCACGCGGTTGGGCCGCTACATCATTCAAGAGCTGACCGGCTGGCATAATCACTTCGGCCGTTGGCTGGGAACAACACTGACCGCCGGAGCACCGCTCTTCTTCCTGCTTCAGCCGGGAGTCGATGCAAACGGCAAAGCACTCCGCCCGATTTGGGAATCCTTCTGGGCATTGTTCGGTGCGAGCAACCAACTGCTGGCCGCGCTGACTCTGCTGGGCGTGACGGTCTGGTTGTGGCGGACTCGCGGCGAACGCTGGGTGTGGTTCGTCACCGGCATCCCGACCGTGTTGATGTACGTCATGAGCACTTGGGCGTTGATCTCGATGACGTGGCCCAAGTTCTTCGACAAGGCCGGCTCGTTCACGGCACCCAGCGAGGTCGTGCCGTGGATCGGAGTCGTGCTGCTGGCTCTGGCGGCGCTGATGCTCGTCGAGGCGATTGCCGTACTGACCGGCGGCCGGTCAGCGACACCGCCGCAAGCCGGTCAAATGTCAGCGGCTCAGCCAACGTAGCGCGTCACGCGGAGCGATGACGGCTACGTTGACTCGGCAACAAGTTCCACCGTGCCGCTGTGTCCCGAACGCAGTGCCGCTTGCGTGAAGTCGAAGACCGGCAGAGCACATTCTGGCGGCGATACGGCCGGCGTACCGAGCAGCAGTTGGTCGAGAAACCCGCTGACCGGATTGCCGAGACGGTCCAGTTCGGGATGCGTCAATGGACTGACTCCCAGCGCGGCTTGCATTCGCGGATCGGCCACCGACAGCGGTTCAAGCGTGTTGTTGCGACCGAGCCAGATTTGCCAGTCGCGCACGAGCAGATCGGCGTGCTCGCAATGAAGATGAAAGTCTTCGCGGAACGTCTGAGCGTGGCCAGTGAAGTGCATAATCAGCAGCACGTCCCGTTCGAGCCGCGCGGAGAGCGACGAGACAATTTCGACTCGGCTGCCGCACGTCTGATTTCGGGCGAACACATCCAGCGGCTTCAAGCCGGTGAGAAAAAATGCGAGGTCGATCTTGTGACTGCCGGCATCGCCGAGGAAGCCGCCAAGATTGATCGCCGGATCGTCTCGCCACGTCCCGCCGATCGTTTGCTGCCAGCGTTCGGAATTGATTGACGTGACCGCTCGCACCGCGCCCCAGCGTCCGGATTGGATTTCGTCTCGCAGCACACGATAGACCGGCCAGGATCGACGCTGATACGCCACCGACAGCACCGGCCCGTGGCGTGACTCGTCGATCAACGTCAGCAGATGCTCGCGCCGATCGGCGAGCGGCTTTTCGCAGAGCACATGCCAACCATGTGATCGACACGCGCGAATGTGGTCGAAGTGCAGCGACGTCGGCGTGCCGATGATCGCGGCGTCGGCTTCGATGTGCGTCAGCAAGTCGTCAAAGTCCGTGAAGCCGCGAGCATCGGGTACGAGTTCGCGACGCAACGATTCGACCGTGTCAGATTGCGTGTCGAACAGCGCGACGACTCGGCCTCGACCGTCGGCAATTAGTCGTTCGATGTGCATTCGCCCCATCCGGCCACAGCCGAGGATCGCGAAACGCAGCGGTGTCTGTGAGTCCGTCATGGTGGCGGTTCAGCGTTTCTTTTCAATCGCCTTGCGAACTTCCTCAACCGTCAGCCTCTGGTCGCCGTCGAGGTCAAGCTGCTTGAAGATCGGCATCAAATTGGCCGGGACTTCGCTCGTCGTGAGAACGCCGTCCTTGTTCACGTCGAGCTGCTGAAGCTGTTCCACGACGCGTTTGAGGATGGCCGGCGGCAAGATGGAACTGGGGGCTTTGGGTTTCGATGCGGCGGTCAGTTTGCGAGCCGCGTCGAACGCCTCTCGCGGGACGGCGACGTCGAAGTAGCCGATCAACATCTCGTCCCAAGTCTGCTCACCCCAGCGGACGGTCGCTTTCGGATTCGGGTTGTTGAGGTTGTTTTCCGAGTTGTCGTAGTGAGCCACGACGTGCAGCGAACTGCCCGCCGAAATACTCAGCGGTTCAGCGAGCTGATACGACGTCTGCCAGTTGAAGTCGTAGTGTGGCACGTCGAGCACCGTCTCTTTGCGGCCATCGACCGTTTGCAATTCGTAGCGGAACGACTTACCCCGGACGTGCATGTGCGGCATCAGATTCAGAAGTTGCACATCGACCGGGGACTTCGGCGAGTTCGCTTCGTGGCGGGAATTGTCGGCGTTCGGCGGAATGATCAAGCCCCCCGCCTTGCGAGCCTCGCTGGTCATCACCGCATGAGTGATCGACGCTTCGTCGGCAAAGAGTAATCCGATGCGGCTGAGGTCTTTCGCCGCCTTGCCGTTGGGCGTGTAGTGAACTTGGAAGATCAACTTGGCCCCGGCCGGCAACAGCTTCGCCATGCCGGTTGGGTATCGCTGCGGCAGGAAGCCGGGGACGTAGGCGGCGAGAAACGCTCCTTCGCCGTCGAACTTGCGCAGTTCGGAATCGGTCTTCGCGAAGACCAAAACATGATGCACGGCCGAGCGTTCACCCGGTTGAATCTCTGCGGCCGTGACCCATTTGTCCTCGGTCAACTTCGGGTCCACAGAGAAATACTGGTACCGCACCGTTCCAGAGGCGGGGACGTCATACGGCTTGTCGCGCATGTTGACGATCAGGTCCGGTTCGCGCGGCAACTGCCAGCCATCGGTGAATAATTTCGGTGCCAGCAAGTCGTTGCGGTCCCCTTCGGGAGCACCCGCTTTGACCCAATCGAGCAGCACGCGTTTCTCTTCGTCCGGCAAATTACGAGCGTTCGCGAACTTCCCGTGATCGGGACTTGCGTGCCACGGCGGCATGCGGTTGTCCTCAATCACTTGGGCAATCGTTTCGGCCCAACCGGCGACCTCGTCGTAGCTAGTCATCGCGAACGGAGCGACCTGCCACGGTCGATGACAATTCACACAACGGTTCTGCAAAATCGGAGCAACGTGCTTCGAGTAGGTCACCTCGGCCCCGCGTTTCGCTTCGCGGACTTTGCCGATGAAGCAACCTGCAACTTCGGTCGTCGCCATGCTGACCGCTTTGCCGGCGAGCAACTCTTCAATCGCAATTTTCAGGTCTTGTCGCTTCGCGGTCTCACGGCGATAGCCGATGCCGTCTTGATCGTCGATGCGGCCGATGTACCGGATCGCTCGTTGCTGATCGAGCAAGACGATCTCCGGCGTGCGAACCGCTCCGGCTGCGTCCGCCAATTTGTTGCCGGCATCTTTGAGCAGTCGAAACAACACGTCTTGCTCTTTCGCCTGCGCGGCGAGATCAGCGAGCGAGTCCTGTCGATTCGAGTTGATGCCGAGAACCACAACGCCGCGCGGCTCAAATTCTTTCGCCAGCACGTTGAGCTTCGTCACCGCCAACTTGGCGAGCGGACATTCGGTTCCGAGAAACGCCAGCACGACGACCGGCTTGTCCTTCAACTCTGCCAGCGACACGCTCGCACCGCGATAATCGGTGAGAGTTGCGTCGGCAATGACACGTCCCAAACGGTCTTGTCCAGAGGCCTCCGCTGCACGAGCAAATCCACTCGAAAGCAGCAGAATCAAACCCACGCAGACCGCAAAACCGCGACGCATCGGAACCTCCTGAAACGTGATCGGCCAACTCGGCGATCATGAAACACCGCTCGTACCCGGAATGTGTCGCCACGGATTCAGCGGATCAAGCGACATCTGCTTCTCCGATTGTGTTCTGCCACCCGAAAATCCGATTTGACCTGATTGGCCCGCGGCCTCGATAATCCGCCTCGTGATTTTCGTAGACCAGCCTGGAAAGTCTGACCTAACTTTGGGAGTCCCAAAATGCGGAACGGTTGGATGAGCATGATGATTCTTGCGGGCTGCTTGAGCCTTCCCGCCCAGCGGACTCAGGCCGGTCATTGGCACTTCGGGATGAATCACTACGCTCGGCCGCATTGCGTCACTGACTATTACGGCTGGCACGCTCCGCTGGTGGGCTTCGACAACAGCTTCTTTTTGTCGTCGGGTGGATTTTATCGTTCCAGCTTTTCCGGCACGCGATATTCGCAGTGGGGCTGGGCACCGACCGTCTATCCGGTTTATCCCGGAGTCATCGTGCAGCAGACGACCGTGCCGATCGACCTGACGATTGTGAATCCCCCACGCGATCCAGCGTTCGTTCGGGCACGAGTGGTTGTGGCCGAACCGTTCCAGCCGAAGCAACCCAACGTGTTCGACGTTGTGCAGCAACGCGCCGAACGTCGTGAGAATCTGCCACCTCCTCCGGATGATGCGACCGTCGTTCGAGCCGTCAGCGGGTCGTCACGAACTGGGAAAGAGCGTAGCAAAAAGGTTCAAGCCGAAGGGGACCGGTGGCTGCACGAAGGCCAGAACGTCAAAGCGTATTTGCGATACCTCGAAGCTCAGCGTGAGGCCGAGGATCGGAGCGAAGTTTATTTCCGCCAAGCGTTCACGCTGGTCGCGATGGGCCGGTACTCGCACGCGGTCTCGAAATTGAAACGTGGATTGCAAGTTGATCCGCAGTCGGCCCGAACCGGCCAGTCGCTCGACACGATTTACGGCGTCGAGAATGTCGATCACAAAGTCGATTACCTGCAACGGGTCGCCGACTGGACGAACGCCGACGTGCGCGATCCCGACCGACTGTTCTTGATGGGCGTGCTGCTGCACTTCGACGAAGACTCACGAGCCGGTGAGTTCCTCAACGCCGCTTGGAAATTGGCCGGACGCGGGCCGCACATTCAGGCGTTCCTGCAAACTCCCGGTTCGCCACCGAAGGAAGT
>QWQF01000292.1 GCA_003669125.1 Planctomycetota bacterium | reverse complement strand
GGCGTCGCGAACTTCGCTGCCGATGTCGCGGCCGGCGATCCAGGAGAACTCGCCCGGCTCTTGAATCGACACTCGAACTTTCTCGCCGAGTTGCTTGCGGATTAGTTCAGTGGTCGCGAGAGCGAGATCGCTCTCGTCGGCCGGAAAGTGGTAGATGATCCAACGCTCGAACGGCACTTGATTCAGATCGAGCAGCCGGACTCGATAAATCCCCGGCAGGTCGGTGTCCCGAAACGTGGCGGTCAGGCGAAGAGAGGCTTCGGGCTTCGGGCTTCGAGATTCGGGCAAGGCCTTTTCGTCGCTCCCGTCCCTTTTGTCCTTTGCATTGACCGCGTCGGGGGCAGCTTGCAGTCGGACGGTTCGTTCGCCGGCCGCGTCGGGAACGACGATGTCGATCATGTCGGTGAACTCGCTGGGATTGAGCGAGAGTTCAATCGGCTCACCAGCGAGTCGGCGTTCCAACTGACGGTCGGAACGAGCGATCGTCTTTTGCAGTTCCAATTGCAGCACGACGTAGCTGGCGTACTTGGCCCAGTTGTTCCAAGCCGGGCCGCAGGTCGTCAGGCAGGTGATGACGTTTCCCTTGCCGAAGTGGTGATGAAACATCAGCGGCTGCCGATTGCGGAGCGTCGCGATCGTCTGCACATCGTCTCCGCGAGCCTGATCGTCGCGCGGCCAACTGGCAGCGGCCGGGAAGAACTTCGCGACGCGAGTCACATCCAGATACGGATTCTCTTGCCCCTCGAACACGCGAAAGATCGGATGCGACGCGAGCACCAAATCGGGGCCAGAATCCTCGACGACGGGAAGATCGCGCGGTGCCGTTTCGAGCGGCACAGGGAACAGTCCCTTGCCCGCTTTGAACAGCGACTCGTTGTAGAACGCCGTCTTCACCGATGCCCCGACGAACCACGCCAAGCCGCCGCCGGCCGCGACGTATTTCTCCAGCGGGTCGAGCGCGTCGGCTGGCAGATCCGCGACGTTCAGCAGGTAGATCGCTTGAAACTCGTCGATCGGTCGCCGCCGCAAATAATCCACCGTCTCGATCTGCGGCGAGAAGCCAGTGATGCGCGGATCGGCCGCGAGTGCATCGACGACGTACGAGCCTTCATCGCCGCTCGGATCGCCGTCGACGATCAGTACCTTGTGAACCGCCGACGTTTCGAGTCCAAGCAATCGCGAGTTGTCCTCCGTCAGCGAATCTCCTTCGAGACTGACTCGCACGTCATGTTTTTTTGGCGACTCGAATACGAGGTCGAACTCGCGCTCGACCGACGCGCCCGCTTCGATTTTGTCGAACACCAGCGTCATCGGCAACTTTTGGCCGTCCTGAAACACAGAGAGCCGGACTTCCGTGGCCGCTTGCTCGGCGAAGTTCTTGACGGTGGCTCGCAATCGCACCGGCACACCGGCGGCCGCGACTTGCAGATCGCCGGAGAGATCGGTCAGCGACAGGTTCGCGTGCCGCTGCTCGACTGTCTTCACGAAGTTCAACGTCACATCTGCGGCATCGAGTGTCTCGGCTGCTGCCGACAACGCCTTTTGATCCTGCCAGTCACGCTGCCGGAAGTCGGACAGCACATGCAGATGCTTCACCGAGCCGCGCTCTTCCTTGTCACCGAAAAGAGTTTTCGCCGCGTTCAGCCCATCGACCAGCGACAACGCTCGGTGCGTCGGCTTGAGGTTCTCCAGTTTCGTGTCGAGTTCCGCGACGAACGACTCGCTGACATCCCGCTGTGAGAACACCGGCTTCTCGGGGTTCGAGAGCAGTACGAGCGAAAAGATCTGCGTTCCCGGTCGCCGCGAGCCTTCCGCCACCAACTTCTTGATGACCGACACACCCTCGCCGAACGCCGTCGTGTCCCCCAGCCGATCGCGCATCGAACCGCTGTCGTCCAGCAAAACCATGTGATGCGTGCGTGCTCCGCGAAACACCGACAACTGGCTCGGGTCCAGAATCAGCCGCGCGATCAGCAGCATCAGGCCCAGGACGAGCAGGATTCGCAGCAGCAACAGGATCAACTGCTCGATCAGCACGCGACGGCGGTTCCGTTGCTGGCTGGCCAGCAGGAATTCCATTGCCGCGAACCGCACCTTCCGAAACCGCAGCCGATTGATCAAATGAATGATGATCGGCGCGGCGACCAACGCCGTGCCGGCCATGACGAAGCCGGGGTTCAGAAAATGCTGCAGGAGCCAAGAAGGCATAGGGATGCGAAATCCGAAACGCGAAATCCGAAACGCGAATGAGCAACGCGAATGAGCAACTCAGACGGAACAGTAATCGTGACGTGGATCAGCCGCAAACGCCCGCTGCCGGACGCGATTTCGCCGAGAGAACCGGCAAAGCCGTGCGAGCGTTCTGTGCCGGTCGGGCAAACTCAGCGGACGGGCCTCGGCACTCTTGAGGGCTGGATCGCACTCGAACGAAGTTCTTGCCGTCACAGTCCGACGCACGGGATAAGGTGTTGAGGCATTCGCTAGGCCGGGCCGATTCAACTGGTCGTTGGCCATTCTTGTCGCGAGGTGCGTGTGAATTCCGATCGCAATCTGTTTCTGACGCTGGTGTGCGTGCTGCTGGGCTTCGGCGTGCTGATGGTCCACAGCGCCAGCATCACGTCGCGGCCGACGGAGTTCGAGCAGATTTACCTGTCTCGCCACGCGATCCATCTGATCGTGGGGGTGATCGTTGCCAGCCTCTGTTCGCTGCTGCCGTCACGATTCTGGAAAGAGTCCGCGCCGTGGCTGTTCGCCGGAACCGTCGTGCTGCTCGTTGTAGTGCTGATTCCGGGAATCGGCACGCGCATCAACGATTCGCAACGCTGGATTCGGTTCGGGCCGTTTCAGATGCAACCGTCGGAATTGGCGAAGATCACGCTGCCGCTGCTGCTGGGGACGATGCTCGTCAAACGGCAAGAGAGCTTGCGACGCGTGATCGCCGGAACGATCCCGTTCGTTCTGCCGGTCGCAATCGTGCTGCCGCTGGTACTCAAAGAACCTGACTTGGGCACAGCCGCATTTCTCGCGATGTCGAGCGGCCTGCTGCTGTTCCTTGGAGGTTGGCCGATCCGGAACTTCGCACTGGGGATGATCCCGGCGGCGCTCGTGGCGATGACTCTCAAGCCGTATCAGTGGAAGCGCATCACGGACTTCGCGGCCGCGTGGTCCGACATCGATCAAGCGTCGTACCAAGTCAAACAGTCGCTGCTGGCGTTTGGTTCCGGCGGCTTGATGGGAGTCGGCATCGGCAAGGGTTGGCAGAAGCTGAGCTATCTGCCGGAGGCGAACACCGACTTCGTCTTCGCGGTCGTCGGCGAAGAACTGGGGTTGGTCGGCTCGCTGGGCCTCGTGCTGCTGTGGGCGGGCTTTTTCATCACGGGCATGACTCTATTCCGCCAGCACGACCGCCGCAGCTTCGAGTACCTCGTCGGTGTCACGCTGCTCGGCCAGATGGTTTTGCAAGCGGTGATGAACGTCGCCGTCGTGACCTCGATGATGCCGACCAAAGGGATCTCGCACCCGCTGCTCAGCTACGGCGGCAGCAATCTTGTGATCAGCCTCGTGTCGATCGGCATCGTTGTGAGCTTGTCGAAGTCATCACCCAGCGAGTCCATGATCGTTCGCGATCAGGAATTGGTGCGCTCCGAAAACATTCGGACAACCGCCTCGGCCGTCGCCTGATTCGTCGCCAGCGGAATTGAATGCACGTCGCAGACGCGCATCAAAGCCGAGACATCCGGCTCATGCGGCTGAGCGGTCAACGGGTCGCGAAAGAAGACGACCGCCTCGATTCGTCCTTCGGCGACTCGGCCGCCGATGATCAGGTCGCCGCCGTTGGGGCCGTGGGTCACTCGTTCGATCTCCAGGCCGAGTTGCTCGGCCAGCAGCTTGCCCGTGTTGCCTGTCGCGACGAGTTTTTGCTGCCGAAAGAAGTCCACATGTGCGCGGACGAACTCCAGCATCTCCGCCTTCTTCTGATCGTGAGCGATGAGTGCGATCATGGTTTCAGACGTCCGGGTTTGTTTTTGGCGGGGCGAATTTGATCTTCTCGACGTAGCGGATGATCGTCTTGCCGTCGGGGCCGAGGCGGCCGGTACAGGCTCCGATGGCTTTGACGACGTTGTCGAAATGCAGGTTGTAGTCGGCGTCGATTTCGACCTCGATGTCAGTGCTGCGGGCGGCGTTCGCTCCGCCAACCAGTTTGAGGATTTCGGCGTTGAGTAGTTGAAACGCTCCCGGCCCGATGCCGAGCTGCCGGTCGCCGAGCTTCAAGCTGACGAGGTTACCGTTTGGGTCCGCGAGCAATCGGACCTTGATGTCCGGCAGAATCTCTGCCTTCGCCGCGCCGCCTCCGGGGGGCGGCATGTTGATGTTGAAGTCCCCCTCCGGCCCGACGATCCGCAGCGTGAACATGAAGAACGTCAGCAGTTGAAACGTGACGTCGATCATCGGCGTCGTCTGCTGCTGCAAGCTCGCGGGTTCTTGCTGTTTGATTTTCATGGCGGACTAAATTCGAGGTAATGCCAGCACGACGCGCCAGCGAGTGGTTGAGTTCGTGGCTTGGTGAACCCCTCGCTTGCGCGTCGGGCTATTTGAACCAACGCGTCGGTCAGTCGATCGGCTGCTGTGCTCGCAGCGTGAACTTTTCGAACTTGGCGTCCTGGGACATCTTGATGAATTCTTGAACTTGCCCCGAGGGGACATCCGAGTCCGCTCGGACGACGACCGTGACGTCGTTCAGGTTGACCTCTTTGGCTTGGTAAATGCGAGCCTCTTGCTGCAGCCGCGAGCGGTACTCGGGGATGCGCAACTCTTCGCCTTGCAGAAAGACGAACGGCTGCGGATCGAGCCGCGTGCCGTCCTTAGCTCGCTTATAGCCGATGTTGACGACCAACTGGTGTTCGACTCGGACCTCGGGCGGTTTCGCCAAGGCATCAGTCGGCAGTCGCACCCGCTCATCGACCTGAGTCTGGTCGAAGTTCGTGACCATCATGAAAAAGCTGATGAGCTGAAACGTGAGGTCCATCATCGGCGTCATGTCCATTTCCGCCGACGGCATGGGTGGCGACCGAAATTTCATGGCTGAACGCCGAGGGTAGAGGGCTGAGAGGCAGTGGCGACGGGTCGGGCTTGAATCCGTTTCACCAGGTCTTCAGCCAGATGGCCGACATCGAACATCAAACGCACGAGGTGATTCCGCAGCAGGCTGTACGCGATCATCGCCGGGATCGCGACGATCAGACCTTCCAACGTCGTGACCAGTGCGAGCTGAATACCTTCGGCCAGTTCGGAGGGCTTGGGAGTCGTGCTGGAACTCGCGATCTCGTCAAACGCTTGGACCATGCCTTGCACGGTGCCGAGCAATCCGAACATCGGCGCGGTGGTCGCGATCAGAGCCAGCCAACTCAACCGATGTTCGAGGGCCATGTTTTCGTCCTCGCCCAGTTCGCCCATCGCCGCGAGCGCCTCGTCCTGTCCCTTTTGCAGTTTGGTCATGCCCACCACGATCAGACGGGCCAACAGCGACTCGTCTTCCTTCGCCCGGTTGTACGCTCCTTGAAAGTCGTGTGCCGTGAGCTTGCCTTCGAACTCCGACAGGAATTCGGGGGGCATGAACACCGACCGCCGCATTTGCAGCAGGCACATGATGATCAGCGCCACCATGATGAACGACTCGATGAAGACGCAGGCACCGAACGGTCCTGAGGCGTCGATCAGCCATTGCAGAAACGTCTTTTGCACGGGCAGATCACCAGCGGGTGCGGCCTGCTGTCCGGCGGCTGGCATTGGTTCGTTGGGAGCGTTCTGAAAGGCGAATGCCGACGATGCAGAATCGAAGACGCAGGTTGTCAGCCAGAGCGACACCAAAAGGAATCCGAGACAGCGAGTGGTCTTGAGCGATGGTCGGTCCAGCGACATTGAGGTCTCCGTCATTTCGCCAAATCACTTTGGAGGATGGGCACTCCTGCCCGTCCTACTCCTTGGCCTTTTCCGCATCGGCGGCTGCCGGCGCAGCCGTGCCGGTCTCGGCTTGCAGTTTTTTCGCCCATTCACTTTTCGGGAAGTCTTCCAGCAACTGGTCCCTGGCTTCAGCGGCTCGATCCGGTTGTCCGATCGTGCCAGAAAGTTTGGCGAGGTGATACAGCGCCTCGGCGTGAGCGGCCTTCTCTTTTGGGAACAGTACAGGCACATGCAGGTAGGCCAACGCGGCTTCCTTCGCCTTGTTCTGGGCTTGATAGCAGTCCCCTTGCAGGTTGTAGGCGAAGGCCATCGTCGCCGCTTCGTCGGTCGAGGTGGCTTTGATGACCTCGTCGATCAGTTTGAGAGCGTCGTCGTGCTTGGACTGCTTGACGAGACAGGCTGCCTGACCGACCTGAGCCTCGGCGCGGCGAGCCTTTTCGGCATCAGATTCAGCAGTGCCAGAGGCAGCCTCGCCGAAAGTCTTGGTGGCTCCGTCGATGTTGTTTTGCTTGAGTTGCATGCGGCCGACGGCAACCTTGGCGGCGATTTGATAATCCTTCCACGGAGCTTTGCCCAAGCCTTCAAATGCGGTTTGTGCTTTCGCGTAGTCCCCCTTGGTGCCGTAGAGCAGGCCGAGAAAGTTTTGAGCTTCGTAGTGGCCGACGTGGTCGGCATTCGCCTTCAGGTAGGCTTCCATCTTCTTGATGGCGTCGTCGATCTTCGGCTCGTCATCGAGAGCCTGTTTGGCCAGCGTGCGAGCGATCAAGAAATCGAGGTACGTCTTCAGCTTGCCGGTCGCGTCCTTGTGAGCCTCGGTGTAGGTGTCGAGCGCCTTTTCAAAGTTGCCGCGTTCCTCGTCCCCTTTGGCGATCGAGAGCTTGGCCGGTTCTCCGTCCCACTTGATGCTGGCGATGTCGTTGGCCGGAATTTTCTGTGGGTCGCCAGTGCGCGGCTTGATCGTCACTTCCGTTTTGTTGACGGTCGTGATCTCTCCTTGAACCGGCTTGCCGGTGCTCTTGACGTTGATGGTATCGACGGCCCACAACGGCGAAGCCGTCAGAGCGATGGACGCGGCGAGTACGGTGAGGATTCGGAAATTGAGCATGGTGTGAGGTCCGCGGAAACGGGATGGAAATCCGAAAAGTTAGGTGCCTGTCGGCTTGCTGGGCTTTTTGACGGTTGGCGTTTTTTTTGTGGACGAAGCTTTGCGAGGAGTCGCGACCGCCGATATTTCAAAATCGAGGTCGCCCGTAGGTTCGTCATCGGCAGCCATGAACGCGACGTCGTCCGTCTCGTGAGCCAAACGATTTGGTCTTTTGCGAGACTTGTTGGTCATCATCATCCAAATGGAGGCTCCACCGCCACCGACGATGATCAGCACGAAGATCACCACCGACATCGTGCCGCCACCTGACTTGTGCGATGCGGCGGTGGAGTCCGTCTTGGCGGTCCTTTTCTCGTCATTGGCTTTGGTGGTTGCTTCGTTGGTCTCCTCGCTGTTGAGTTTATTCTTCTCCGGAGCACTGGCAATCACGATCGTCGTTGGACGTTCTAGCGGGCTGGGCGATTGACCCAGGTCCGATTGAATTTGGCGAAACAGCCGATCAAATTTCTTCCACCAGTCGTCCGGGATATCGACCGAGATGCGGACGAACGTCTGCACCACGCTCTTGGCGATTTCAAGCTCCGCGTTTTTCTTGGACGTCGTGGGCTGAGCTTGCCCCAGCTTCTGCCGGCAGAGCGAAGTGTTGTACCAAGCCTCATAGAGCTTGTCGCCGTACCGATCGCGGGTCTCCGGTCGGCCGTCCGCGACCAGTCGTTGCAGTCGTGTGCTGAGTTCCGTCCAGCCCCAGACTTCTCCTTTTTGACCCCGTTTCTCCCCTTCGACGGACTTCTTGAGGAACTCGGTTTTTCCGGCCTTGCCCTGATCGAACCAAACGTAGGCCATCTCGAATTGCACGTCGGCCGCACGCGGACGCTCGGCGATCAGCACTCTGAGCAGCTTCTCGGCTTCGTCGAATTCCCCCTGTCGGCGTTTGCAGTTGGCCAGACGTAAGCGGACTCCGGCGATGCGGTCCTTGTCGCTGAACGCCTTCTCCTTTTTCGCGCGGTCGAGGATCGACAAATAGGTCGAAGCCGCCCGCTCGAAGTACGTCTTCGATTCGGAGGCATTGTCCAGCGATGACTGCGCAAGGCCGTAGTACGTCTCCGCGATCCAGGTCAGCGACGAGAGGTTTTGATCCTCGCGCTGGTACAGGCCGTCGAGGAATTGCTCGAACGACTTGCGGACTTCGTTGAACCGGTCCTTGTCTCCGGCTCCCTTCAGGCGGACGAGCTCTTTTTCGAGTTCCTTGCCGAGCTGCACATAAACCGCCGTGACCGCGTCGGCCCCGCCGCTGTGCTCGGCGAGCTGTTCCAACTGGGCCATCACTTCGCGAGCCTCGTCCAACTGCTGCAAGCCGACGCGAGCTCGCAACAGCAACTGATAAATGTGTGACGCGAACCGCGCGCTGCGAATGCTGGGACTTGGCGGTCGGCGGGTTTGGTCGTCGACGTTGATCGCGACCAGCACGCTGTGCGGTTGCTTGCTGAGCAAGTCCAACGCCGGCTGATATTGCCCAGCGCTCAGCAGAATTTCGGCCAAGGCCGACTTCGCCGCGACGAGATCATCCGGCGTCTTGTTTTGTTCGGGGATTTTCTTTTGCAGGCGATCGATGCCGGTCTTCAGGAATTTCTCAGCGTCGCCGCGCCACTTCGACAGCTCTTCCGACGACGCTCGCAGCGTGACATCTTCCTCGATCGACGCCAGCAGGTACTGCTGCCAGAGCGCTTGCCCCGCCGCACATTGAGCCTCCGGAAAGTTCTCCGCCGTTTCGGGCACACGCTGGAACCACTCGGCGGCGATCTTCGGCTGATCGGTTTGTGCGAAGGTGCGGCCGACGAGCATCCGTGTCTCGTTGGCCTTCGAGTGCGAAGGCCATTTGGAGGTGATGAACTCCGCCAACCGAATCATCAATCGCATGTCGACGTCACGCAGGGCCTTCAATTCGATGGGCGCTTGATTGATGCCCTTGATGTAACTGGCGACTGCGAGGTATGCGGCGTCGAGCGCCGTCTGTTCGTCCTGCTTGTCCTTCGTCGGGTTGAACGCGACCGCCTCAGCACAGACCGCCGCTTCGTAGGGCTTGTCGGCAAGATAGTAGCCGTAGGCCAACAAGTACCGAGCTTGATTGACGTCGCCTCGCGGTGCCGACCGATCGGCGAGGTTGAGCGCGAGTCGCAGCACACGGATTTGATCTTTGACGAGGTCGTTGAAATCGGCTCGCAGCTTTTCGACGTTCTCACGAGGCTGCTTGCTTTGGACCGCCGAATCGAGCAGCGTCTTCTTCTCACCCGATCGATTCACGAGGTCGCGTCCAAGCGTGAGAGCCGAATCAAAATCCTTCGGGTCGCCGGTTCCGTCCTTGCCCTTCACTCGCATGTTGAGATCGCGAACTCGCTGCTGTGCGAGATCGCGATACGCACCCGGCCACTTCGACAGCGTCGTCAGGTGCGCGACCGCTTGTCGCAACAGCTTGTCCTTTTCGGTCGACGAGACACCGCTGCTGTCCGCCTGCTTTTCGAGAGCGACGACCATTTCCCAGCGGAGTCCTTGTCCGGCGGCGCTGCGTTGTTCGACTTGCTTGGCCCCCTTCAGCCAGTCCTCCGCCTCGCCGATCGCCATCGTGTATTCGCGGCGCAGATCGTGGTTGAGGCAGATCAACCGAAAGTGTCGCACTTGATCCTGCAACGCCTTCAAGCCCTCTGGCGGATGCGTCAGCAGTTCGGCGTAGATGCCGAGCGCTCGCTGCGGATCGTTCATCTCTTCGTAGCACTTGGCTTCCCACATCTGAGCGTGCAGGCCGCCGACCGTCGCGCGGTACTTCAAGAAGATGCCGCGAAACAGATCGACCGCTTTTTTGAGATGAAACGTGCGGTTCGACGTGTTGGGGTCGTATGTCTGAGATTCCTCGAACTCGCACAAGGCGACGTCCAATTGCGCCCGCATGTAATTGGTCTCGGCCCGATGCCGAGCCTCGAACTTCACCGGGTCTGCCGTCTTGTCGACGAACTTGGGGAACGTCTCCCAAGCGGCCTTGTACTGGTCGTGAGCCTTGTCAAACACGGCGCGGGCCAGCGTGATTTGCTCGCGGGCCTTGTTCTGAAATTCCTCGCGGTTGTCTTTGTTGGTCGGCAGCTTGGCCTGCAGGATGTCCACGCGCGCCTTGCTCAGCAGCAAGCCGGCTCGCGTGCTGTTGGCCGTCGCCGCCAGCGGATGCTTCGGGCTGTCCTTCGCAAACTGTTCGAGGAATCCGAGCGCCTGATCGAGTTGCCGCTGCTGAGTCTCCGGGCTGACCGAATGCTTGGCCGACTCGCTGAGCGTCATCGCTCGCTCGTAGGGAATGATCGCTCGCAAATCCGCCGGCAAGTCGGAGCGTTCCTGAAGCTGATCCAGATACAGGATCGCCCAATCGAAGTACTGCCGAGCCCGCAGCCCTTCGAGAAACTCGCGCATCGGCTCGGCGGCAGGACTGCTCCCGCCGAGACTCAGCACGAGTCCGACTCCGACGATCACCGTCCACAACGCACGCAGCCTCATGGCGACTCCCATTCCGATCCGTCCCGCAGTTCATCCCACGATCAGACGAAGGGTACGTCTCCCGAAATGCGTTCGCAAGAACCCGGCAGCGGACGTGAGGCTCACTTCACAACCGCCGGCGGGGCCGTCCATTTGCCGATCTGATCCTGGGCGGCGTACATCGCCACGCAGGTGATCAGCACGAAGGCGACCCACAACAAGATGTCCAGCAGCAAGCCTGGCGTGATGCGGCGGTCGGTGCGGCGGTAGCGGAAAAAAACCGTCACTCCGCTGATCAGCGGCAGCATCAAGCCCTGAGCAAAGCCGCCGACGATCACCATCTGACGCGGGTCTTTGAACGTGAAGAACAGAATCAATGCGATCACCGGAATCAGCAGCGAGAAGCGGTGAATCATCTTGGCCCGTTGTTCCGGGCGTTCGTAGCGGACGAAGCCGGCCAGACTGCAGAAGTCGGCCAGCAACCGTGAGTTGCCCGCGCTGGAAATGTAGAGCGTCTTGAACAACACCGCTCCCGCGCCGATCAGAAACACGATGACCGTCCAAGGGCCGAACGCATCCTCAAACATTCGCGAGAGCGTCTTGATCATCTCGGTCCCCTTCGGGTCGAGCTTCTGCGGGTGCAGCACCGTGGCTCCCATGAAGTAGAACGCCAGCGTCGAGATCGTGAAGACGATCATGCTCACCCAGGCATCCAGATGCATGACGCGAATCCAACCGCGAGCACGTCGTGCCCACGCCTCGCCCGGTTCGCAGCGGCCGGCGTAGCGGGCATAGCCCTTCTCCAGGCACCAATACGGATAGTAGAAAAGTTCCGAGGCCCCGACGCCGGTGATCCCAAACGCGCCGAACGCGGCGGCGATTCCCGCGGCCGGAAGCATGAACGTCATCCCTTCCGCCACCTCGGACCACGGAATCGGATACTTCGTCGCCGGCAGTGCACAGGTGGCCGTCAACGTGATGCACGTCAGGCCGACGACAAGGACCGTCGTGATCAATTCGATGCGTCGGTAACTCCCGCTCCAGAGCAACCCGATCGCGGTCAGGCACGTCAGCACCGCCCACGGAGTCTCCGGACGTGAGCGAATCGCATCCGCCAACGTCGGCCAGGAATAATCCAGGGAGTGTGCGACACTCACCGCCACGTCCGGAAACGCGAGATTCAGCGATTGCCCGACTGTGCCGGTCATCGCTCCGAGCTGAAAGATCGTCGTCAGCATCATGAACAGCCAGCACCAGACGATCCAATGTGCTCCCAGCCTCGGCCCCGGCAATTCGTTGATCGCCCCCAGCGTTGGCTTGCCGGACGAGATCGCGTAGCGGCCCAGTTCCGTCTGCACGAAGACCTTGATGACGCAGCTAAATAGGATCAACCACAGAAACGCGAATCCGTGATTCGCTCCCAGCGACGTGGTCAGCAGCAACTCGCCCGACCCGACGATCGAGCCGGCCAAGATGATGCCCGGCCCAATCTTCCGCAGCGCGGCCCACAGCGAAACGGGCGGTTCCTGGATGGCATCGCTGGGCAGGGCATACGGATCGTACTCGGCGGCTTCTGACATCAGCGGTCCTTTCGCGGTGGAGTTGGGGCCGCTCATGTTCCAGGCTTGAGCCGGCAAAGCAAGCGTCGGCAACTCCCGGTCCCTGCATCCTAGCTGCTCGGCTTCACAGCTTTCGCGAGCATCGCGTATAGTCCCGCCGCTCACGGATTCGATCGAGGCCTCTTCCGAGACTTCCATGAAAACACGGCTGTTGATTTTTGCTTTGCTGGCGGTGACTCTGCTGGGATTTGGCTCGTCCGTTCTTCTGCCGACGTGGCTGCCCGCTCAGGAGCCTGACGCGATCACGGCTATTCCCGCTCCGGCCGGCGAGTCGGCCAAGACTGCTCCCGCCAAATCGGATCGTCCCGCCGAGGTTGGCCAAGCCGGATTGACGCTTGGCTGGAAGCAACTCCGCGAGCTGTTTCTCGGTTTCAGTAGCGTGCCGATGTGGACGCTCGTGGGCTGTTCCGTGTTGACCGTGATGTTGGTCATCGAACGATTGACCGCGTTGCAATCGCGCCGCGTGATGCCGCGAGCCTTCGTGACTCGCTTCTTGCAGCGTCTGCGCGAAGGTCCGCTGGACGCCGCCAAGGTGCATGAGCTGACCGAAGTTTGCCGCGAGAACGGCAGCCCAATCGCGAACTTCTTTGCGATCGTCGTCGCCAACTCTGGCCGGCCGGCCCTTGAGATTCGAGTCACTGTCAGCGACTTCGCGGACTCCGAACTGTTTCACCTGCGGAAGCACATCCGAGCCATCAGCGGCTTGGCGATGCTGGCTCCGCTGTTGGGTTTGTTCGGCACGGTGCTGGGCATGATCAGCGCGTTCCACGCCCTGTCGCAGCAGAGCGGCAGCGGCAAAACGGAGTTGCTCGCGTCAGGCATCAGCTTGGCGTTGATCGCGACTGCGAGCGGCTTGGGCGTCGCGATCAGCGCCTCGGCCGCGTACTACTACCTGCTGGGCCGAGTGGATCGGCTGATCCAAGAAATGGACGTGCTGACAAATCAGGCCGTCGCCTTGGCCTCCAGCGATGGTCGGCCGAGCGACGCCGAAAAGAAGTCACGACGTATTCCCGCTCTCACCAGCGACCAGAAGTCCGCTTGAGTG
This sequence comes from Planctomycetota bacterium, assembly GCA_003669125.1. Taxonomy (GTDB): domain Bacteria; phylum Planctomycetota; class Planctomycetia; order Planctomycetales; family Planctomycetaceae; genus SXKJ01. The sequence goes on along the minus strand of QWQF01000292.1, from coordinate 23,177 downwards.
TGTCCCCTACTAACCCGCAGCGTCAGCGAGGGCGGGTGCTCCAAGTGACGATGATTTTGCCATCGAAGTTTTGTGAAGCGTTCGCCCTCGCTGACGCTTCGGGTTATTTTTGGTAACACGATGCTGCACAGCAAATCCACCACGGAAGAGTCCCTGTTCATCAATCTCACGCCGATGATCGACGTGATTTTGACGCTGCTGATTTTTTTCATGGCTGCGACGAAGCTCTATGACTGGGACGAGCAGAAGCTCGACGTCCAAGTCCCTGTGGTTTCGAGTGCTCAACCGCTGACCGATGCGCCGGACGACATCCAGTTGCGTGTCTCGTGGGAAGGGACCATCGCCTACAACGAAGACGTCATCGACATCTCCGAGGTGAAAGATCGGATGCTCGCGGCTCGCAAGAACTACCCGGATCAAGGGGTGATGATCCGCGCCGACGGCCGCGTCCCGCATCAAAAAGTGGCCGAGGTGATGTCTGCCTGCCACGCCGCCGGCATCGGCCGCATTCTGTTTTCGGTGCGAGAAATCTCCGACGAATAGCCCGCAGCGTCAGCGAGGGCGAACGCTTCACGGAGCTTGTTCGTCAGACCGTCCTGGAGCACCCGCCCTCGCTGACGCTTCGGGTTAGTTTGGGTGATTGCCGTCTTCGCTCGCTGTTGCTGCGGCTCGGCGTCGCGCGCGACTGCGGACGGCCTCCCACACGATCGGCAGGACCGAGACGCCGACAATGCCCAGCACGACCAACGAGAAATTGTCTTTCACGATCGGAATGTTGCCGAAGAGGAAGCCTGCGAGCGTGCAGGACAACACCCAGGCACAACCTCCGACAATGTTGTAGACGCCGAATTGCCGGTAGCTCATTTGCCCGATCCCGGCCACGAACGGTGCGAATGTCCGCACGATTGGGACGAAGCGAGCCAGCACAATCGTCTTGTTGCCGTAGCGTTCAAAGAAGGCGTGCGTCTGATCGAGATGCCCTTTGCGAATCCACGGAATCTTTTGCGCGGCCAGAAATCGCTCACCGAACTTCGCACCGAGCAGGTAATTCACCGCGTCACCCAAGATCGCCGCGATCGCGAGCGAAACCAGCAGCACGCCCAGATTCAGTGAATGCGTGGCCGTCAGTGCTCCGGCCGCGAACAGCAACGAGTCACCCGGCAGGAAGGGGGTCACGACGAGGCCCGTCTCGCAGAAGACGATCAAAAACAGAAAGACGTACGTCCAAAGTCCAAACGAATTCAGCATCTGTTGCAGGTGCTGGTCGAAGTGCAAAAACTGGTCGATCGCCCATTGGATCCATTCCATCGCGGCTCCCCAAAACACAAGGCATCCCTCTGGTCCGTGATTGGTAGCCCAGAGGGCGTTGTGTGGGAAGACGAGACGCAGGCGGAATCAGCTCCGGCCATGTGGAGCCGAATCGGGTGTCGTCGCGGGAGCGGCCACGATCGGTGGCGACGCGACGCTGACGGCGTTTGACGGGGTGACGATCTCGAAGCGGAGTCGTTCCGCAGTCACCTCGGAGCGAGAATCATCCGCCGTTCCGACGAGCCAGTTGTCTGGCAATTGGTCCGGGGCGGAGGTGGTCGCCGCCACGATGGTGCGTGGACGGCGCAAGCCATAAATGGCGAACCAGCCGATGAAGCTCAACAACAGCACGCCACCGACGAGCATCAGGAAGGCGGTTTCCCAGTCACTGGTTTTCGCGGAGCCGACCGCTTTCGTGGCAGGGCGCAGGCGGCCGATGAGCAGCGGCGCGTTCTTTTTTACGTCGAAGGCCTGGTAGCTCATCCATTTCAAAAAGTAGCCGACGAAGACGAAGTCGGCATCAACGTCGGTCCCGATGGGCAAGCCCTCCGGCTTGTCTGGAAAGACGACACAGAACGGAAACGAACGAGAGTCTTCGGTCCAGCCCCAAGCCTCGTAGACCAATTTCAAGTCTTGCGGATTTTTCGAGGGCTCGTATTTCAGCACTCGGCGAATGTGCAACTTCAAGCGGATTGGCTGGCCGCGATACAGGTCAGGCTCTTCCCACAAGTGCGAGTACGGCAGATCGCGGCGCGCGAGTTTTTCCAACTCGGCGATCGGCCGCGTACGACTCCAGCGCATCAGTTGCCAGTACGCAGACATGTCGAGGTCTTGCAGCGGCTGACGATCGAGCACCGCTTTCAGGCTGGATCGCAGGTTCGCCAGTTCGTCCGCGTCGGTCTCATTCAGGCCGGGGACGATGTTTTCAGAAGTGGGGAGTGGAGCGTTGGGAGTGGGGAGTGAATCCTTTGGGTTCGTACCCTCGGAGACATCCGCGCTGTCGGCTCGGCTTTCGTTGGTCATCCAACGCCAGAACTGCGGTTCTTTGGTTCGCTGGTACAGCATCCCCAAAACGGCCAAGCCCATCAGCAGCGACAGTACCCGCGTCGCTGGGACGGTGTGCCCGTACGGTCGTGCTTGGCGGCGTCGCATGAGTGGCTCCCGTTACCGCTGCATCTCGACGAAGCTGACTTTGCCGAGCGGCTTGCCGTCGGGCAGCTTTTGTTGGGCACAGACATCGACCAGCTTCAAGAGTTCTTCGTAGCGCAGATTTCTATCGACCTCGATTTGAACCCGGTCGTACAAGACGTTTCCAGAGGCGAACAAGGGGGCGATACGGCGACCGATCCCAGCCACAGTTGTCGGAGTCAGGCGTCCGGCGGCGATCACGTTGGATTCGAGTCGAACTTGGGCGACGTCCCCCGCTTCCGTCGCGGTGACGAACAGGTGCAGGGCGTGCAGATTGGGAGTCGAATTTCCCTCGGTGCCGACGGTCTGCGCCGATTCGACGTTTGTCTGCGGGATTGGCGGAGGCATGTTCAGCGACAAATGCCCCTCAATCGGAGCCGCGCGGAATGTCAGAATGAAAAACGCCAGAAGCTGAAAGGCCATGTCGAGCATGGCGGTCACATTCAGCTTGACCCCATTTTTGTTCTTGCGGCGGTGACGACGGCGGCTCATGTCAACGACCTCCCTCGTCTTTTCCGGTCATCGCGCTCAGCGAGAACTGGACGTAGCCATTCTCCTGGCAGAGCTTGATGATGTGGTTGACCAAATGAAACCGCGTCCCTTTATCGACTCGCAGAACGACTGGCACGGGCAACTCCTTGGGAGCCGAATCACCGGCCGCGCGAAGTTCCTTCTTCAGATCGGCAGCTTGATCGGCGATGAACTTTTCGGCCAGGACGACGACTCCAAAGACTTTGACTCGCCCTTCGTTGTCCACGTTCAACATCAACGGTTCATAGTCCCCTTTCCACTCCAGCGGCCGAGCGGAACCGAGCACCGGCAGTTGCAGCGATTGGTCCAACGACGCTCCCTTGAAGTTGATCACCAGCATAAAAAAGGTGATCAACTGGAAGACCATGTCGAGGATGGGCGTGAGGTCGGGATCCGCCCCATCGGATGATTGCGCCGACATCGGCGATCTCCTGGTAGGTCGGGCTTTCTAGCCCGACAGGAACTTTGATGGTCTCAGTGTGTGTCAATCAGCCGGAACGCGCTAGCGTCCGGTTCTCTTAGAATTCGCGTTAACCGTGGACTAGCGCCCATCGGCTGATGAATAGTTCGGCCTAGAAAGTCCGACCTACGTCGGAGTCGTCTTGGCGTGTGCGGCGGCGTGCATCTTGCGGATGAGTTCGTCGGACAAGTTTTGCACATCCACGGTCAACGTGGCCACGCGGTCTTTGAACATCGCGAACAGATAAATTGCCGGTACCGAAATCGCCACCCCTTCGAAGGTCAGCACGAGCGCTTCGGAAATCGCTCCCGCGACCTCGCTGGGCTTAATTTGCGTGCCCGACGTAGCGATCACGCTGAAGGCGGCGATCATTCCTTTGAGCGTTCCCAGCAGTCCGATCATCGGTCCCAACGAGCCAATTACGGCCAGCAGGCTGATCCGCTTTTCCATGTGGACCGTGATTGCTTCGCCGGTGCGGTCCATGGCTTCACGAGCCTCGCCCAGCCCGGATGACATCGCCGTCATGCCAGTGATCAGCAATTGTCCCAGCGAGGATTCGCTCTTTTTCGCCGCCTGATAGACGCCGTTGTAGTCGCGTTTGGCCAGCAGGCCCTCGATCTGCTCCAGTAAATCAGGCGGAGCCACGATCTCCGGGCGAAATTCCAGGAACAGCGTCACGACGCGATGCACGAAGAAAATTGAGATCACGAGGATGATCGCTCCGATCAAGCCCGACGTCTCGATCAGCCACATCAGCATCGACTGGCTTTCGGCTGGCGTGTCCGAGGTATCGCCAGCATCGTCGGCCGGTGCCTTTGTCGTCGTGGCTGGTTCTTCTTCCTGGCCAAACACCGGCGAAAGTCCCGTTCCGGCCAGTGCCAGCATTCCCATCAAAACCAACCACGGGGCAATGGCGAACACCCCACGGCAACTGTTGCGCAGCATGAGCAAACTCCCAAGAGAAAAATCCCAGCGAAAATTTCCAAACGGCAGGTCGGTTCGTATCGTGACGACGCGCTGCCCGATTTTCAAATCGCAGTCGTCAATGCCTGAAAATCTCGGCATTTGCCGTCAAGCGATGACAACCGCTCAGCGACTCAAGACAATTTCTCCCATGAGATTCGACTCCTCTTCCAGCACGCCGCCGCCGCTCGCACCGAGTTGGCGAATGATTTTGTGGGCGATGACCCTTGCGCCGGCGTTGCTGGTCATGGGTTGGTCGCTGCGTCAGGCTCGCTTGCCGAAACCGGAATTCGGGCCGGCGGGAATCACCGCAGAAGAGAACCAGCGGTTGAAACGGATTCTCAGGGAACCGCGTGAGGAGGCTTCGTCGCCACTGCGAGGCGATGCCATCCGCGTGGTCACTGCCTCGGAGCAATCCAAGAGGGATGCAGACGAGACGCTCGCACCACAAGCGGGGAGCGATGCTCGGCTCGACAAGTCGATCTTGGCGTTGATCAAAGACAACACGTTCGGCGTCACGGCGGCGGAGAAGCCGGCCTACGACGCGATCTTGGCGAAGGCTCGCAACACGTCGCTGGCGGAACTCGAATCGCTGGCCCGCAACGACGTGCCGTTTGCCGTGCTGATGCTCGAAGCCGACCGCTTTCGTGGCGAACTGCTGACGATCGAAGGAGACATTCGACGGATCAACCGATTGGCCGTGTTGTCCTCCGATGAACCAACGGTTGGCGAATTCTTCGAGGCGTGGTTGTTCACCGCCGATTCGGGCCTCAATCCGTACCGTGTTGTTCTCGCGAGTCTCCCCGACGGAGTTCCGACGGGAGACGAATTGACGCCGTCGATCCATGCTCGAGTCACTGGCTACTTCTTCAAACGGTACAGCTACGCGACGGCCAATGATTTTCACACGGCTCCGTTGTTGTTGGTAAAAACGCTGACGCCGCTCGCCAACTCCAAATCCGCCGCCACACCGCCGACGAACAACAGTCGCTCGCTGACGTTCTTGGCGATCGGCGTTTTGGGGGCCTTCGTGGTCGTCGGCCTAGCGGTGGAAATTGTTGCTCACCGCCGCCGTCGTCGCCCCGAGGAGTCGAAGGAATCTCCGCCGGACTTTTCGTGGCTGAAGCGGCCGTGAGTTCATTTCTGCTCGCCAACCACTTCGCGAATCGATTCGAACAACCGATCGCACAGCCGGTTCACCAACTCCGGCGACATGGCCGGAGCGGGCACAATCGTGATGACATCCCCCAGCGGTCTGGTGAAGAGGCCTCGCCGACGCGCGGCCAGCGTGACTTGATGACCGATGCGCTGCTCCGGTGCGAAGGCTTGTTGAGTCGTTTTGTCGGTGACCAATTCGATGCCGACGAGGATTCCCTTTTGTCGGATCTCGCCGACATGCGGCCAGTCGCGAAGCTCCGCCAATCGCTGAGTCAGGAGCCTCGAACACTCTGCCGCGTTGTCGAGGACTCGGTTTTTCTCGAACAGTTCCAGCGACGCTAGCGCCGCCGCGCAGCCGAGCGGGTTGCCGGTGTACGTGTGCCCGTGAAAGAAGGTTCGTCCCGAAACCGGTTCGCCGAGGAACGCGGCGTAGACGTCGTCGGTGGTCAGCGTCGCGGCGAGCGGCAGATAGCCGCCGGTGATCCCTTTCGACAGGCACAGGAAATCGGGGACGACATTTTCCTGCTCGCAGGCGAACAGCGTTCCCGTGCGTCCGAAGCCGACCGCGACTTCATCGGCGATCAACAGGATGCCGTGTCGCTGAGTCAGTTCACGCACGCGGCGCAAGTAGCCGGGCGGATGCACCAGAATTCCCGCGGCAGCTTGCACCAGCGGTTCGATTACGAACGCGGCGATACGCTCGGCATTCGCGGCCAACGTTCGTTCGAGTTCATCCAGGCAGTGCTGTTGCCACGAGTCGGCATCGAAACCGGGTGGCCGTCGAGGCAGAGCAGGGCAAGGGACTCGCAAGGTCGGAAACAGCAACCGTTCGTAGCTGCGATGGAAGACGTCGATATTCCCGAGGCTGATGGTTCCGACTGTGTCGCCGTGATATGCGGCGGACATGCCGACGAACAGGTCGCGTGCTTCCGGATGCGGCTTCTGTCGATGAAATTGGTACGCCAGCTTGAGCGCGACTTCGACGGCCGTCGCTCCGTCGTCGGAGTAGAACACCTTCGTCAGCCCGGCCGGCGCGCGGCGGACCAATTCGGCGGCGAGTTCAATCGACGGGACATTGGACAGGCCCAGCAGTGTGCTGTGCGAGACTCGGTCGAGCTGCTCGCGAAGAGCGCGATCAATCTCCGGCACGCCGTGCCCATGCACGTTACACCACAACGACGAGACCCCATCGAGATAGCGACGGCCGTCCGTGTCGATCAACTCGAAGCCTTCGGCCGAGGCGATGATCGGAGCGTCATCGGCGACGAACTCGCGCATCTGGCAGAACGGATGCCAGACATGAGCGTTGTCCATGTCACGAAGCAGCGCATTGGTCGTTGGTCGTTGGTCGTTGGTCATTGGCAAATAATCAATGACCAACGACCAATGATCAATGACCAATCGAGTTCCCGCCGCTTGCGGCCTGAATGCGCGGAGGCCTCGTCCAGCGATGTCGAATCGCGACGATCACCGTGAGCACGAGCAGGCCGAAGCCAATCAGGCTGGGAGCCAGGCATGTCCACCAAATGAGCCCCAGGCAAGCCCACGCCAAGTGCGGGTGTGTGGCCAGCCATTCTCCGGTTTGCCAACGCAGCCAAGTGCGGAACAGCAGCATCACCGGCACGGCGGCCAGCAGCGCGACCATCCAGGTCAGCCAGCGGCGATCCACCACGATGAGCGACAACCTCGCGGCTTGATCGAATTCGGCAATCGCGTTCCACGAGTTCGGAGTTTGTCGCCAAGCATCGCTGGTCCAAGGCTCCGTCGCAGCCGCCGGAATCGAGGCTGGCAGAGCAGGGGCGAGACGCGATTGCACGGCGGCTGCCTCGGCTAGCACGGATCGCAGTCTTTCACGCGCGGAATCGTGGGACAGGTTTTCCACCGGCCCGTCCTGCCCGGATTTCACGGGCGTGGGCGAACTGGCAACCTGTCCCAGATCGGGCAGTGCTTCAATCAATTGGCGAGCCTCGTCCAGATCGTTCGCAGCGAGTTGCCACAAGCGGCGCAGCGAGTCATTCATCGCAGTCGGAGACGTCGGCAACGCTTGGAAGATGTGTGCGGCTCGCGAGAGACGTCCGTCCCAGTCCTGCACGCGGCGTGCTCCGTGTGTCGAAGAGAGTTCACTGTGACCGGAAGAGATCAACGTCAAATCGTGATGCAGTGGGCGTAGCGAGGTGTCGGCCGGCATCGGCAGACGGGCATCGCGCCGAGCCACGATGCGATCGCGCTGTGTCGTGTCGATTCGCCAGAAGACCGACAGCCACAGCAGCGATTCGTTCGGCAAATCGTCGAGTCGCAGGGCGTTCTGCGACAGCTCGCCCGACAGTTCACGGGGACGGTCGCCGACGAAGGCCGCGACCCAACGCACGTCCTCCGGCCGATTCAACACGAGTTCGCGCAGCCCGTGCGGTTGCAACAACAGCCAGGTGCGGCCTTGAGTCATCACCCCATCTGCGACCCACACGGTCGTGTCCATCCAGAGTAATTTCGGTGACGGAGGTGTTCCGGCTGGTTCGGGCTGAGTCAATTCCAGTACGGGCACGCTCGGAACTTGGAGCCATTTCGCAGAAGCTTCGGCGGGAGTATGTGGCAAGCCCTCCGGCAGAACGTTCGAGTCCTCAAGCGGCTGAATCGTGGTGATCGCTGAGTTCGGCAGCCAGAGCTGCAAGTCATCGGCGACCAACCAGTGATGCGTGCGTTCGGCGACATCCAGTGACGTGGGTGGTGTGATGCGAAACGGGACCGGATTCGAGGTCGGTGTCGAGTCTGTGGGCGGAGCTGCGGGTTGCGATTCAAACAGAACTTCGCGCGGGCCGGCGACGTCGGGCAGCGATTGCACGGTCAGCTCGATGCCATCCGGCAGCGGACGGCGCGCGAGCTCCTTCATCGCAGGTGACAACGTCATCGAGCCGCTGCTCGCCCAAGTGGCTGGCCAAAAAATGCGAGCCGTAATTTGGCCCTCGTCGAGCAGCCGTTCGACATGCCGCCAGGACCACGAGTCGCCGGGTTCGAGCGACACCTGCGTCCAAGCCGCCGCATGACCGGCGGGTTCATGCGGAGTGAGCCGCACGTCGAGCGACAGGCATTTCAGATCCGCGCGAAATTTGCCGAGCACCAACTCGGTCTGATCGGGGATCGAGCCGCCGGCCTCACTCGGATTGAGTGGCTGCTGTTGGTCGTCGAGCACCTCGACTTGCCAACTGGGGTCGTGTGTCACGCGCAACGTGAAGTCGGTCGATTCTGCGTTGGCGAACCAGCGAGTCGGGATCGGCAAGCGGCCATCCGCGGGCACGGCATCGCGGCCTTGCAAGACGAGGTTCTGAATTCCGGTCGTCGAATCCCGCAAGAACAGCGACAGCCGTTGATCGGTTTGAGTCCAACTCACGAGCCGCTCGGCTTCATCCTCTGTGACCGAAACATCATCGACGCGAAAGTGCGGTGCCAGCGTCACGTCATGCTGAAACGCGGGCGAGCCAGTCGTCGCGACCTCGGCGTGCAACGCCCACTCGAACGCTTGGCGTCCGACTTTGAGCAACAACTCCTGCCGCACCTTGCGTTGCGGCGCGAGCGGCGCGAGGGCAAATGTCAGTTCCGCCGGCGCGAGCAACTGCAAGCTGACTTGCGGCTGACGTGGCAATGTCGCCGTACCCCAACTCTTTGCGAATGCCGACTCGCTCAGCGGCGTGGACCGGTCCAACTCGATCGGAGGCGAGACCTTGAATCCTGGCAGCGACGAAATTCCCAAAGCAAACGACCGCAACTTGGAAGCGACCATGCCAGGCGTGCTGTCTGTGGTGGCGTCGATGATCCACGGTTGCCAATGCAATTGGTCGGCTGCACCGAGCGGCGGCTGCAAGCCCGCGACATCGACGACGAACTCGCCGGTCTGCGGCCGGTCGAATTCCACGATCAAGCGTTGCCGTCCATCGGCCAGCGGTTCCAGTTTCCACTGCAACAGATCGTCCGCCATGACCTCGCCGTCGCGCAACAAGACGCCGCGCGGCAACAGCCAGGCGACCTCGTTGACTTCTCCGGAAGCGACCGCGTACTGCACGCGATACCGTTGCCGCAAAACGGTCGGCGTGAGTTCCGCCAGGCACGACACGTCCGCCCTCAGATCGACCGCGCTGCGAGCACGAGTCACACCGGAACGCAGTAACTCCAGCGACCACTCGGACTGCTTTCCAAGCCTCGCGGTCCACACGGCCGCCGCCGAGTTTCCGTGCTGCTCACCGCGTGCCTTCGGGAATTCCAACTCGGCCGCCGGCGGAGACTTCACGACGACATGACTCGCCAGCACGGGCGGAACAGTCAGCGTCAGTCGCTGCAAGTTGTCCTCGGTGACGATTGGCGGCAGCAGAGAAAAGACGACGAGATGCGTGCTGACTCGCGCCGCGCTTGCTGGAGAAGGAACCGCGTCGCTTGTCTGATTCGGTTTCTCGCTGGCAGGTTGAGCGGGAATGTTTGCGTCGGCGGCGGGGAGTTCGACCAGCAGAGCGTCACCAGTTTCATTGACCGTCACCGCGTGAGATTGGCCATCGACCAAGCAGGCGTTCGTTCCGGACAGCGGCACCTTGACGAACGGGAACCGCAACGTCAGCGGCTGTCGAGGCCGCAACCGATGCACACGAAACTCCGCTCGGACTGAGCCATCTTGCCAATCCATTTCGTACCGCGCGGACTCGATCAAACTGACTGGCTCGGCCTGTTGAGCACGCCGAATTCGCCAGAGTTTCAACAACTCCTTCGGTACGAAGGCGAAGTTGCCCAGTGGCGACTTCACCGACGGACGCACGACCTCTCTGGTCGCGTCGGTGGGATCGTCGACGGGAATCAGCACGTCGAACACTTCGCCTTGTGCCACGGGTGTCTCGCCCGTGCCCTTTGTCTCCTGAGCGAACGCTGACGACAGGCTGACCGCCGAAATCACCAGCGCGCCGACCACTCGTTGAAACGCGACGGTTGCCTCGAATGCGCCGCGGCCGGCCGCCTCACGCTGATTCGCGTAGCTCATCACCAGTCGTCGCGGAATGAGCGCGGCGATCAACGCCCCGACGAAACATCCACCGAGCACTTCCGCATAAACCGGAGCGGAGAGCACCACGCCCACCGCGCACAGGCCCATCCAGGACGCGGCAATCTGCACTTGCGGCTTGGCACGTCGCACACGCAGCACGCATCCGACGGAGACGCTCAGCAGCATCCCAATCCAAGCCAGTACGCGCACTTGCGTGCCGTTCCAAGTCAGCCAAGTGATCTCGGACGGCAAGGTCGCGGCGACGGCTTCGCGCACTCGCCAACCCGGCGGAGCGAACAAAGTTTCGAGCGTGTTCTCTTCGCTGCTCGCGGGCTTGGAGGGTTCCCACAGCTTGCGCCACGTCGCGCTGGAAAGCGGGTTGAACAATTCCGAACCGTCGCGTCCCAGCGGTCCGAAGAATCGCCGCGACCACGGCGTCGGTTCGAGCGGTTGCAGCAGTCGCAGGCCACTCGGCTCTTCCGTCAACCGCGCCTCCGGTGGGAACGCGAACAGCCAGCGAAAGCCGAGCACCGGTGCATCGACTCGTGGCACGGGAATCGTTTGCCGGTTTCGCAAAAAAACACGGTCGGAGGGGACGCGATACTGAATCTCCAGAGACTGCAATCCGCCTTGCGGGATCGTTGGCAACCGAAAGCGGTTGCCTTCACGCTGCGACTCGACACGCATGCCATTCATCCGGACGGAAACCAACTCTGCCGGTTCCGGCAGATCGAATTCAAGTCGTCCGACGCGCGCGACCTGGGCTGCTCGTAACGACAACAAATGCACGTCGTCACCGTCGCCTCCCGGAAAAATCAGAGATCGCAACTCGGCCGACGTCCACACCAGTTGCTCCGTCGCGGCCTCGCGAAACGCCGCGTTTAAGCTGCCAACCGGATCAGTGGTCGTCGGAGCTGTGATCGCGACTGGCGGGTTCACGGTGACGGAGATCACCGGCGTTGTTGCGGGCTGAGCCACATCTGGGATGAACGCCGCGATCGGACGCAGCGGTGCATCGATTTGCGTTGAGCGATTGAGCAACGTGGCCGCAGTCCAGAGTGGCGAGTCCTCTTTCCACATCGAAAAATCCAACCACGGACTGCCCAGCCGTTTGATGGCCGTGGGAGCCGGCACGGCCTCGCTGCTCGGCAGATCCCAGCGCCAACCGGCGAGCGGTTGCACGATCAGCAATTGCTCCGCGTGTCGGCAGTCGAGCGGCGTCGGTAGCTCGAACGCATCGCGCTCGGCCGCGAGTGCTCGCATCCGACGCGCCACGACTTGGATGCGATGTGTCGCCGGACCCTCCAGCGGTGTCACGAAGTCGATGACCAGCACTTGCTCTCCGGCGGTGTCCTTGACGACGTCCCAGTGCCGCACTTCCGACACAGCAGACTCAGGTAGCGATTGCACGTCGAGCACTTCCCAGCCGGTCGGGATTCGACATCGCGTGCCGAACGCGACGCCCGTGTTCGATTGCCACAGCCATTCGCTGGTCAGCCGCCACGTCGTCTCGCGAGCGGTGAGCCGCTGCAACCCGTGCGATGTCAGTTGAGCAACCGGAGACGAGAGGTCGATACCCAGCGATGCGTCCGCCAAGAATTGCGTGAACGAAAGGCGTCGCGTGGTCGGAGACGTGGCGTTGACTTCCGTCAACCGCAGGCCAACCGGCCGCAACGCACGCCACACCAACGGCGAATCCACCGACACATTCCAACGTCCGCTGGTGAACCAGCCATTGGCCAGCGTGATCCGTGGCAGCACGAACGCCGGCTGCCATTTCGCGGCCACGCCAGCCAGCAAATGCAACGCACGCACGTGTCCGATCTGTGGCTCTGGCAGCGATACTTCGATCTGACGTGGCTGGCCCGGCACACGCGGCAAGTTTCGCCACGGCAACCGCGCATCCCCTGCGAAGCCGACGGTGTAAATCGACAAATCGTCCGGGACCACAAACTCCAGCGTCGCTTTCGGAGTGTGAAAGACTTCGGCGTTGATCTCGCACTGCACTTCGATCTCCGCCTCACGCAGCACGTACGACGAGGTCTGCTCGTAAACGACCATCGGCACAGTCGGCGCGGCTGTCTGTGACTCAACGACGAGAACCTCGCAGCGCGACTGACTGCCGAGATTCAATTGCCACAGTCGCCAGCCTTCCTCGCCGCTGGTCAGTGGACCGCGAATCGTCGCGTCGGAACAGATCACCGAGTACTTCGCCGGCACACGCACCTTGAATTCTGAAACCGTGGCCGTCGCCAACCGCAAATCGAATTGCCACGTCCGCTGCAATCGCCGCCCCTGTCGCGAGAACTTGCCTTCCAGTCGACGCTCCGCCGCATCGACCAGCACCAGCGATTCGCCCGACGGGGCCGTTCCCCACACGGCATCGCCATCGGTCCACTTCAATTCCGAGATGGGCAGATCGAGTGGTTCCAGCGACAAGAGTCGCGGTTGTTTTTCGCTGCCGCGAACCTCTGCCTCCCAGCGTCCATCCGTCAACACGCCGCGCGACGGATCAAACGTCGCGGACAAGGACTGCCATTCGATGCTTGTTCCACGCCGCGCTGGGCGAACGAGTTGATTCGCATTCCGAAGTTCGAGGTACTCCTCAAACGGGACCAACTCGCGGTCACCCTTCGGCCAGACTTTCGGATTGTCGGCCGGAACGAAGACGTGCCGAACGGTTGGTGGCTTCTCTTCTGCTTTGGCGGTGACGCTGAGCAGGATCAGTACCAGGAGCATGCAGGCAAATTGCAACTTGCAATGCTCGTTCATCACGACCGTCCTCCGGACCCGGAGGCCGAGATCGGTTCGCTCTGAAGCACAACCTGCGGCGGAGCCGTCAATGTGTCGGCGATCGCTTGGACATTGGCAATTCGCACACCTGATCCCGGTGCGGCGAAAAAGTCGCTTGGTGACGACAGGGTGACCATCGGTGCTTGCAGTTGGCGGCGACCAACGCGATCGATCAGCGCAGCGATCACCGCCATCGCAGCTCCCAGGATCGCCGGTTGCAACAGCACCTTGACGGGCTCGGCGAACCACAGTGCCATGAGCGACATGACGAACCCAACAACGAGGAACGTCAGGACATGCCGAGTCGCCGGGATGCGGATCAGCACGAAGCCCAACAACAACGCCAATCCCGCGCCACCGCCGACCACCGCCGAGCGACTCATGCTCCAGAAGACCAACGGTTGCGGAGGACCAAAGCAGCTCACAGGATAAACATTGTGGTCGGCTGGTCCGCCGGTCAGGGACGATTCCCAGAAGCCGGAGTCATTCTTGTTGGGAGCAGCGTCATTGAGCACACGGTCAATGCGGTCGTAGCCAAAGTTGGGCTGACGGCTCCACAACAGCAGCGACCGCTGCCAATGGAACTGGATGGCGTAATCGCGAGGCGTCGTCAGTAGATGCTGATCCGCCGGCAAGACGACCTGCCAGATTGTTTGTGCCACCCACACCGTGCTCGCGAATTGTGGAGTCACCAGTTGAAGCTGATTGCTCCAACCAAAGTGCGTGGGTTCCTCGGAATAATAATCCAGCCACAGCATCCCCTTGAGCTTGTCGCTGCCACCGACAGTCTCCGATGGTGAAGTGGTCTTCTCCGAGGACCAAGGCAGGCGTAATCGGACCTCGACTGCTCCGGCTGTCTGATTGCGAGTGATCGGCTCGACGGAAACTGCGGCACGATTCCACCAAGCACCAAAATGCTGCGATGAGATTTCAGCGGGCAGGGTGAGCGTGATTTCGCGCACGTCAGGGTCCAATTCAAACAACGCTTGCGAGTGCCGTCGGCCCTCGCTGACGACCGTACGGATGAGTGCCCGATGCACCGTGAAGTCCTGCAAGGATGAGTCGTCGGCCGCAGCGATCTTCAGGACGATCGCCGTCTTGGCTCCGTTGGCTTTCCAGGACGAAGTCTTGTCGGCACCGAGTTCCGGACTCCAGGTGATGGGGTCAGCGAGCGAGGCGACCAGCATTTCACCGGTGTTCCATTTCACACGCGTCGCGTCGAATTCCGCATCCGACGACTGCAGGACGGGAATAATGACCGGTGATGGCTCATCGCTGGTTATGCCCGAGGTGCTCTCCACATCGAAGTCCGCGAGCACTTCAAATTTGCCGACCTGCGGCGGATCCAGCGACAGCCGGATTTGGCGGGCTTGGTCGATCTCCAAACCGGTGAACACGGGAGGTGGCAGCGGTTTGGTTTGGCCGGTCGAGTCGCGCAGGCGGAATCGCACTCGATCCGCAATCGCTCGCGGCACCATCAGCCGCACTTGCGAGAGCGGCTCGAAGGCAACGTCGTAGGCAATCCGCTGTGTCACTGTCACAGAGCGTGTGTCGAAGGCCAATTCACTCAGAGTGTCGGTCGTGATCGACTGTTGCTGCACTTTCGCTTTGGCGGTAAACGCCGGCGAGCCAGACTCCCATCGCCACGCAGCCACGTTGCGTGTCGATTCCAACTGGTCGAGCACCTTTTTGTCCGGCGTCGTCGGTCTGGCGAGCGCTTCGTTCTTCGGCGTCCATTCCACTTCCAGATTGCTTCGGGGAGCGACAATCACTCGCGACGCTGGCTGGCCACTCGCCTCCACGAAGGGGAACGACAAATCAAATGCCGAACTGTCCGCCGAAATTGGTCGCCGAGTCTTCAGCCGGATTTCAAATTCGTTGTCTGTACGTTTGATCGCGTCGGTGAGGATCTGCAGCGCGGGCTCCGTTTGACCCTGCTGAAATGCGGCGGTGGCTTTCTCGATCAGTGATTTCACGTCCCCGGAAGCCGCTGTCGAGGTGGCGGACTTGGGCTGCAAGAATTTCACTCGCAATTGCGGACCGTTGGGTGTCTCTTCGACGAGAATTTGCTCGACCAGTTTCGGCGAGTCGTTCGAGATCGCTTCCCAGCCTTCCGATTTGTACGTTGGCCACGGCAGCACCAGATCCGCCAGCGAACCGCGAAAGACACGCACGGTCAGAGTGGTGTCCAACTCCGCTCGTTCTGGCGACAGTCGCACAAGATGCAATGTCTCCGCCGTGAAGTACGGCTCGATTTTTTGCACGTCGAGCACCAATCGGAACGGTTGCTTCAAGAAGCGATAGACCGTGTTGCTTCCGCCGCCGTTGGCAGCGGCATGAAATCCCGGGACGTCTCGCAACGCGGCCAGTGTGTCGCGGTCCACAAACCGATCTTCGCCGTCGCGCTTGCGAAGATTGACCCCTTCCCACGCGACCAAGACAACGTGTCCCTTCTGCTGCCGAGCATCGTCCACCTCGAAGCCTTCGAGAGTTGGCAAACGGGCGGCATTGGCGGCGATCTTGGCAGACAAGATCCACTTCAATTCGACGGGACCAGAGGTCGGTGCGGCCAGCGTGACGAGCACGCGCGCGGGAGAGTCTGAGACTTTCGAGGACTCTTTGACCTCGCGACCGGAAACTTCGAGCAGCTCGAACTCCGGCGGCAATCGCACGGTCAACTTGTCGAACGTCCCCTGAATCGAGCGGACTTGTTGCGTCGCCTCCAGCACGAGTGATTCGGCTCGCAAGTCGGCGACGATCAACGTCAGAGCTTGCAGTTCCGGTTTTGCTTCCGAGAGGTCCGTCATTGATTGCCAACTGAGGTCCAACAAGCTGCTCGGTGGGCCAAACGCTTGAATCTCGGTGCGGCCGTTGTCGAGCGACTTCATTCGCACAAAGCCGCGCTCCGAACCTTTCGCCGAGACCTTCGGCAGTGGCACGTTCAACTTGATGGCACTCTTGGGAGTCTCTGGCAATCGCAGCATCAATCTTCGAGCGGCGACTTGTCGGCGAACCGGGACTGCCAATGACATTTTCAGTTCGTGCTGCCCTTTGCCTCGCAACCAGCAACGATAGCCCTCCTCACGATCGAACACGTCGAACTCGGCTTCGTTGGGGCCAAGATGCTCAGGCTTTTTCAGCAACGTGGCTTCGTTGAGTCGCAGCGGCACGAGCACATCCTCGCCGTCGCGATTCACGGAGATCGACAGCGTGGCGTCGAGCGTGACGGTGTCTTCATTCGCCTCGGCCGAACCTTCGAACGAAACACCGCTGACGCTGAACGGTGGAGCCATCGGCCCATTGTTCGCCCGACGAGACTTCAAGAATTTCTGGAACTCTTCCCACGTCTCCCCGCGCGGAATGAAGAGCGGCTTTCCGTCCGGGCCGATCACTTGGACGACGTCTTCGGCTCCGGGATTCACTCCGCGAGCCGGCGGACTGCTCGATGGCGAGGAAGGTGCTGCCGATTTCGGCGCGGGTGTGTCGTTCGGTTGGTCACTCGCCGGCGGATTGGTCGATGGTTGAGCGAATCCCGGTGACGCCGAAAAGAGCCACACCGTCAGCCACACCGCCAGCCACGGGCGGAGGCCTCGACGAACGTGCTGTGCGATTCGGCAGAACATGATCGGACTCATGAGGACGCGGACGTAATCATCCGACGTTGCAACGACTTCACAGGCAATATACTTCGCAAACGGAACACTCGACAGGACGTTCCAACTCTGATGCGGATTTCGCAGGTGTCGCCGTCGGCGCGATCACAACAATTGTTGCAGGGCGTCGTGAATCGCAGAGCCGTTGCTACTCAGCAGGTCAGGGATTTCGATGTCGATGGGCTCACCGTTCATGCGAGTGGCTCGGCCCCCCGCTTCCTGAACGAGCAAAATTCCGGCCGCCATGTCCCACGGTTTGAGACTGCCCGACCAAAACGCATCCATGCGGCCGGCAGCGACATACGCCAAGTTGAGCGCGGCCGATCCGGTTCGCTGCACCGTCTGCACATGCGGCATCACGTTGAGCAATTGCTTGACGGCGTGATGCTCCGGACGGCATGCAACCGGCAAACTCGCCACAACCATTGCATCTCGCAGAGCCGTCACGCGAGTCGGTCGGATCGGCTGCCCGTTGACGAACGCACCGCGACCTTTCACGGCCGTGAATAGCTCGTCGCGGTTCGGATCGAAGGTCACCGCGATCATCAACTCCTTGCCGAACTCGGCAGCGATGTTGACGGCGTAGTACGGGAAGCCATGCACATAGTTCGACGTCCCGTCCAGCGGGTCGATGACCCATCGCCACGGCGAGTCACTGTTCGTCTCCGCGAGACCCTCTTCGCCCAGAAAATTGTGGTCGCGAAAGTAGCCGTGAATTCGCTCGTGGATCGCCTTCTGCGAGGCGAAGTCCGCTTCCGTCACGAGATTCGCCTGGCTCTTTTCCGTGATCGTGAATCGTCCGGCCCAGTCCTTCAGGATTGCTCCACCTTCTCGCGCCGCGTCGATCGCGACACGCAACAAGTCATCCGCACAGACATCCGAATCGGGCCACGGTTGGGTCATTTCAGAATCCTGAAAGTGTTGGCTGCTCCGTCGAGGACTCGAATCTTGGTGGGCGAGTCTCGGCAACGCAATCCGGCGGACCGGTCACACTGGTTGTGCGGGATCTAACGATCGTCGCCGTCCCCTCGATGCGAAGCAGTCGAGTACGAAAATCCGACCAGACCAACGAATCGGGTTGAGGAAAATTCTCAACCTGCAAAAACCGCAACAGTCAGCAAGCCGTGCCGCAGGCAACACTGGCGCTGGACAACCGCAGGCCAGGATTCTCAGTTTGTCCGCCCGTCGTCGCACGACGAACCGTCAAAACAAAAGCCGGGACTCCACTCTGGAGTCCCGGCTTTGAGTTTTTCGGTGGAGTCAATCGAAGTTACTTCTTGGCGGCGGTGTATCGGCGAGTGACCTCGTCCCAATTGATGACGCTGAAGAACGCACCGATGTAATCCGGTCGGCGATTCTGGTAGTTCAGATAGTAGGCATGCTCCCAGACGTCGAGGCCCAGGATCGGCGTGTGCCCGTCGGTCAGCGGAGAGTCCTGATTGCCGGTGCTTTCGACGAGCAATCCGCCGCTGGCATCGACCGACAACCACGCCCAGCCGCTGCCGAAGCGAGTCGTTGCGGCCTTGCTGAACTGTTCCTTGAACGCGGCAAAACTTCCGAACGCCTTGTTGATCGCGTCGGCCACAGCGCCGGTCGGTTCGCCGCCGCCGTTCGGCTTCATGACGGTCCAGAACAGCGAGTGATTGGCGTGTCCGCCGCCGTTGTTGCGGACGACCGTGCGGACGTCCTCCGGCACGGTCGCGAGACCGCGCACCAAATCCTCGACCGACTTGGCCGCGAGAGTGGGATGCTTTTCGAGAGCGGCGTTGACGTTGTTGATGTAAGCCTGATGGTGCTTGGTCCGATGGATGTTCATCGTCTTCGCGTCGATGTGTGGTTCCAGTGCGTTCTCAGCGTACGGCAGATCGGGCAAGGTGTAAGCCATGACGAAACTCTCCCAGGTTTGATTCGCGCAGCCGAGCGACCTGCTCCGCACGACGATTGTTTTGTGCGCCGAGCGATCACGCTCGACGTTGACCGGCGAGAGCACTGTGTTCTCGCCAAAGAGGTGACATTGTAGGCATTGGCCGCTCACTCACAACTGAGGGAAAGCGGCTACGAACTGGCCTTCGCGGCGGCAGCGTCCAGCATGAAGTCCTGCACGCGCGAAACCAGTTCGGCTGGATCGAGCGGTACGCCTTCCAGCAGCAGGGCGTTCGCGAGCAACTGCCGGCCGCATTGCCGGACGAACCCCGTTTGATCGGCGCGATCCGCGATCCCGCACAATCGTGTGATCAGCGGAGCCGAGGGGTTCAGCTCCAGAATCTTCTTCGAGGCGGGCAATTCGCGGTCTCCCATCGACAGCACTTTTTGAAGCTGAGCACTCATCGAGCCTTCCGGATTGACGAGGCAGCAGACACTGTCGGCCAGACGCTTTGAGGCTCGCACCTCTTGCACGGCATCGCCGAGTTCCTCGCGGAACAGTTCGAGCACTCGCTGGAAACCGGACGCCTCGGCGGCGGCTGTTTGCAGCTCTTCCGTCTTCGCCTCTTCGGCTTTCTCGAAGTCGCTCGCCGGCGGAAATTCAATCTGCGACGAATCGATCGCGACCAAATCTTTGCCCTGGAAGTTTCGCAAATTCGACAGCACGAACTCGTCGACCGGGTCGGTGACGAACAGCACTTCCAGTTTTTTGCGGCGGAAGATTTCGAGATTCGGATTCTTCTCCAGCGACTTTCGATCCGGTCCGCCGACGAAGTAAATTTGGTTCTGGCCTTCGGGAGCACGCGTCACATAGTCCGCGAAGCTGGTCAGCGGTTCCGGCTTGTCCCCTTCGGACGGCAAAGCCGATGACGCGAATCGCAGCAGTCCGGCGATTTCCTCGCGATACTCGAAGTCTGAGTGCAGGCCTTCGCGCAGCGTGACTCCGAACTGGCGATAGAACGTCAGATACTCGTCCGGATTTTCCGTCGCGACCGACTCCAGATGCGACAGAACTTTTTTCGTGAGCACCTTCTTGATTTTGCGAAAGACCGTGTTGTCTTGCAGAGCCTCGCGTGACACGTTCAACGGCAAGTCCGCCGAATCGACGAGGCCGTGCAGGAATCGCAGGTAGTCCGGCAGCAGCTCGCGGCAGTTGTGCTGCACCAGAATCCGCTTCGCGCAGAGTTGCACGCCATGCTCGGCGCGGCCGAAGCCCAAGCGTTCGACGTTCGTCTCCGGGCAGTACAGGATCGAGTGAAACTGAAACGGCGAGTCGGCCGTCAGATGCAAATGCCACAGCGGCGCATCGCCCATGCCGTGCGTGAGATGCTCGAAGAACTTCTGGTACTGCTCATCGGTGACGTTGTTTTTCGGCTCGACCCAAATTGGCTTCTGGTCGTTGACCACTTCTTCGCCCAGCTTGATCGGATGCGGCACGAACGTCGAATACTGCTTTAGCACCGACTTCAACCGCCACGACTGGGTGAACTCCTTCAGGTCCGCTTTGAGATGCAGGCGAATCTGCGTGCCGCGAGTCAGCCCCTTGTGCGGTTCGACGGTGAACCGCCCGCTGCCGTCCGATTCCCACTTCCAGCCTTCGTCGGATTGATACGACCGGCTGAGTACCTCGACTTTGTCCGCCAGCATGAACGCCGAATAGAACCCGACGCCGAACTGGCCGATCAGCGACAAGTTGTTTGCGGCATCCTTTTCCTGTTGAGCCGCGTTCCGCAGAAACTCCAGCGAGCCGCTGTGCGCGATCGTGCCCAAGTTCTTGACCAACTCGTCGTGAGTCATGCCGATGCCGTTGTCCCGAATGACCAGCAGCGACTCGGCCTCGATCGGCTCCAGCGTGATTTCCAACGGAGCGTCATTTGGAATCTCGCTGTTCAACAGCGTGAGATGCCGGAACTTGTCGAGCGCGTCCGAGGCGTTGGAGATCAGCTCGCGAATCGCGATCTCGCGATTCTGATACAGCGAGTGCGACAGCAAGTGCAGCAGTTGTTTGATCTCAGCCTGAAACGTGAATTCCTGGGGAGCGGTCATGGGCACCTTTCTCGGAGGATGGGCACTCTTGCCCGTCCTGCGGTTGTTTTGACAAGCGGACGGGCAAGAGTGCCCATCCTACGTCTCGCGATTTGCGCGAGGGGCGGACAAGTTGCAAAGTCACCGGCCAATTTTCAAGAGGGCACCGCAGAGTCGCGAATCCGTCGGAGACTTTGCCGATCACACGGAGCTTGCCGATTCGGCATCACCGGCAAGTGGTCGAGTCGCGAGAGCGGATTGTCTCTCGTTGACTTCGAGAATTATCGCTTGAACAATGGCGGCCCTTGAGATTCCTCGCGTCCGGCCGCCGACGGCTGGGCCGTGATTCGCCTACCAAAATTGGGTGTTCAATGACTCCGCGATTCCTCACCGCTCTGCCGGTCTACAACGAGCAGTCGCATCTGGCTGAAGTGCTCGCGACCGTGCGGCAGTTCGCTCAGGACATTCTGGTCGTAGACGACGGCAGCACCGATGCGACTCCCGAATTGTTGCGACGCGAGCCCGACATCCACATCGTCACGCACTCGCCGAATCGGGGTTACGGAGCGGCCTTGAAGTCCGCGTTCGATTTCTCCGTGAAGCACAACTACGACGTGCTGGTGACAATCGACTGCGATGGTCAGCACGAGCCGCGATTGATCCCGGAACTGGTCGCTCGCGTGTTCGAGGATGCCGCGCGTCCGGCGGACATCGTCTCCGGCAGTCGCTACCTGCAAATCTTTGAGGGAGACAGTCGTCCGCCAGAGGAACGCCGTCGCATCAATCAGTCGATCACGGAGCTCGTCAACGAGCGCTTGCACCTGCACCTGAGTGACACCTTCTGCGGGTTCAAGGCGTATCGAGTCGATGCGCTGCTGCGGCTGAACGTCACCGAGTTTGGCTACGCAATGCCGCTGCAACTCTGGGTGCAGGCAGTGCAGGCCGGTTTTCGAATCATCGAACATCCAGTCCCGCTGATTTACCTCGATGAGTCCCGTTCGTTCGGTGGTTTGCTGGACGATGCGAACCGTCGCTTGGCGTACTACCGCGAGGTGCTCGACCGCGAGCTGACCGCCGGTCGCGAATGTGCGTCACCGGCGCTGTGCCCTGCTGCGTCGAATTGATTTGAGATTTGAAATCTGAGATTTCAGATCCGAGGAGTCTTCGCCGTGTCGCCGCTGGAACCGAATTGGGAACGGCGTCCCCTGCGTGCTCCCCACGAAGACGGCGCAGTTTTGGCCATCCCGTCCTTGGCCGATATGCCCGCCGCCATCGCGAAGAACCGCGAACAGATCGCGACGTGGGATGTGCAAGTCCTCGGCAGGTCGCTGGCCGACCTGCGCCGCTTGGCCCGCGAAGAAGTGTTGGCGGCGGCCGAGCGTTTCACACACCAGCTCGACGCGCAAGCGAGGGGCAATGACGACCCCTCGCTTGCGCGTCGGGCTGGTGAGAACGTCCCGCTGATCGTCAGCGGCCATCAGCCGGAGTTATTTCATTCGGGTGTCTGGGCCAAGAACTTCGTGATTGATCGGCTGGCGAAGGCAACCGGCGGCATCGGCTTGCACCTGATCGTGGACAACGACGCCGTCTCATCGACGCGCATCGCGGTGCCCGTCGGTTCGCGCGAAGCATCTCGCATCGAGTCCATCCCGTTCGATGCCGACGCCGGCGCGGTGCCGTGGGAAGAGGCAACTCTCCTCGACGAGACGCTCTTTCGCACCTTCACCGATCGAGTCTCCGCCGCGCTGGCGTGTTGGCCGATTGAGCCGATGCTCTCCGAAATCTGGCCGGCCGCGATTGAGCGTCTGTCCCCCATGGAGCCCGCTGCCAGCGTGCCTCTGCCTCGCCTGTCCGACCTGCTGACAATCGTCCGCCGCGAGGCCGAACGTCGCTTGGGACTCAATAATCTCGAACTTCCAATCAGTCAGCTTTGTGAGACGGAATCCTTCGCGTGGTTCGTGTGCAGTCTGCTGAACGATCCCCAACGGACGCACGCGATCTACAACGAGGTCGTCGCCGAGTACCGCCGAGTCAATCGAGTCCACAATCGGCAACACCCGGTTCCGGATCTCGGCTCTCGTGCGGGCGACGCGGAAGGCAACTGGCTGGAATCTCCGTTCTGGATTTGGCGATCCGGTGACTCGCGCCGTGGCCGACT
>QWQF01000270.1 GCA_003669125.1 Planctomycetota bacterium | reverse complement strand
TCTTTGGGGATGCTGGATAGCCGTCGGCCGCCATCACGACGCAAACGGCGGGACGCGGATCCCACTCGGCAGGGCCGAAGTCGGCCAGCTTGCCGTCGGCGGCGGCTTTCAGCAGCAGACCGAGATCGGACTTCAGACGCATCAGCACCGGCTGAGTTTCGGGATCACCGAAACGGACGTTGAACTCCAGCACCTTCGGGCCTTGATTGGTGACCATGATGCCGGCGTAGAGGCAGCCTTTGAACGGCCGCTCTTCGACGTTCATGAAGTGGACCGTAGGGATCAGCACTTTCTCGACGATCTCGTCCATGAGTTGTTCGGTGATCAACGGGGTTGGGCAGTACGCTCCCATGCCGCCGGTATTCGGGCCGGTGTCGCCGTCGAAGGCACGCTTGTGATCCTGGCAGGCTTCGAGTGTCAGGATCGTGTTGCCGTCGACGATCGCGAGGATGCTGGCCTCGTGTCCGTGCAGGCATTCCTCGATCACGATTTTGTTGCCCGATTCTCCAAAGGCTTGCTCGAGCATGATCTGCTTGACCGCGTCGAGGGCCTCTTGGCGGTTTGAGCAGACGAAGACTCCCTTGCCCGACGCGAGTCCGTCGGCCTTCACGACCAGCGGAGTTTCCTCGCGGTCTTCCAGAAACGTGACCGCGTCCTGATGCCGCGAGAACGAGTGGAACTCGGCGGTCGGCACATTCGCCTTTCGCATCAACTCTTTCGAGAAGATTTTGCTCCCTTCCAACTCGGCCGCTTTTTTCGTCGGGCCGAAGATGCGGAGGTTCGCCGCTTGAAAGGCATCGACGACACCGGCGACCAGCGACGCTTCCGGGCCGACGACAGTCAGATCGATCCGCTCGGACTTGGCGAACTGCACCAACCGCTCGACGTCGGTCGAGCCGATGTCGACGTTCGTCGCCTCCAACGCCGTGCCGGCATTTCCCGGAGCACAATAAACTCGCTCAACCGACGGCGAATTCTTCAGCTTCCAACACAACGCATGCTCTCGGCCCCCTTGGCCGATGACCAGAACTTTCATCACGGAACTCCCAAACCACGAAACGGTGAAGCGGCGAATGATAGCGGCCAGAAACACGCCAACCGAGTCTCCCATCATCCTGCTCCCATCGTTCTGTCAAAACAGGTTGGCAGGACGATGGGGGCAGAATGATGTCGGTCGACAGGCGATTGTCGCGACAGTACGTTGTGTCAGCGATTTGGCCGCGACCGAGTTCTGTCCGAGGCTGCCGCGATGTTGCGATTGTTGGGTTCTCAACGGCGATTGTGCGACGGGATGAGTCGTCGCGATTTGCTGCACATCGGCGGGCTGGGCTTGTACGGTCTGACGGCTGAGCGTGCCGCGTCGCTGGCGGCGGAATCGCTCGCGACCGGCGGCGAGCTGCGTGGTTTCGGAAAAGCCAAACGCTGCATCATGCTCTTTCTTTTCGGAGCCGCTTCGCAGCACGAGACGTTCGATCCCAAAAACGACGCTCCCGCCGAAATTCAAGGAGAACTGAAGGGAATCCCGTCCGCGCTTTCCGGCGTGCCGATCTGCGAGGGACTGCCGCTGACCTCGAAGATCACCGACCGGCTGACGATCGTGCGGTCGATGACGCATCCGTTCCCGTTGCACTGCGTCGCGTACGCGCTGAGCGGCATGCCAACCTACACGACGGACATCGAGACCAAGCCGCGTGATCCGGTTCACTGGCCGTATTTCGGTTCGATCGCCGATTACTTCTGGTCGCAGTCCGCACCGAAATCGGCCGCGACCGAATGGACTCCGCGGCACGTCGGCTTGCCGTGGGTTTTCAATTCGCAGGTTGATGATCTGGGAGTGCTCGCCGGGCCGTATGCCGCGTTTTTGGGTCAGCGGTTCGATCCGGTCTGGGCTAAGTTCGAGGGGAAGTCGCTGCGGATCGCTCCGAAGGTCCGGCACGAGCAGCCGAAGGAATACTCCGATCCGTACGCGGCCGTTGATCCGGATTGCCGCTTCGTGTTTGACGGAGCCGGCCGCTTCGCCGAGAACGTGTCGCTCGACCGCTTCAATTTGCGTCGCGAGTTGCTCTCGCAGTTCGATGCCGCGCGGCTGTCCGCCGACACGCTGGCCGAGCGGTCGTATTCGTCCAATCAAGGCCGCGCGTTGTCGCTGCTGACGTCGGCCAAGACGCGCGAGGCACTCGACGTCAGCCGTGAAGCTCCGGCGTTGCGCGAGCGATACGGTCACACGTTGTTCGGTCAGTCGTGCCTCGCCGCTCGGCGGTTGGTCGAGTCGGGGACGCAGTTCGTCTCCGTCTTCTGGGACGCCTACGGCACGTACTTCAGCGGAGCTTGGGACACTCACCAGAATCACTACCCGCGCATGAAGCAGTATCTGCTGCCGGGCTTCGACGCCGCGTTCTCCGCGTTGATCCTTGACCTCGAACAACGCGGGCTATTGGACGACACACTCGTGCTCTGCATGAGCGAGCACGGCCGCACGCCGCAGATTGACTCGAAGCCGGTCGGAGCCGCGCGGCATCATTGGTCGCAGGTGTACTCGATGGCGCTCGCCGGCGGAGGGACGCATCGCGGAGCGGTCGTCGGCCACAGCGACCGCATCGGTGGAACCGTCGCCGACACGCCGATCTCGCCCAAAGACATCCACGCGACGACGTTTCATCTGCTCGGCCTGAATCCGCACGCCGTCGTCTACGACCAACAAAACCGTCCGTACCCAATCGCCGGCGACGGCCAAGTGCGACACGAATTGATCGCATGAATTTTAGAGTGGACAACCAAGATGGATCTGCGCAACGCTCCGCTGGCGAACGAATTCTTCGAGCACGTTGAGGTCACGCCCGTGACCGCCGTGGCGTTTCTGGAAGGCCCGGCCGCTGCCGCTGACGGAGCCGTTTACTTCAGCGACATCCTCAACAATCGGATCATGAAGTTTGATCCTCGAACCAACCAACGCTCGGTCTGGCGAACTCCCAGCGGCCGAACGAATGGCTTGTTGTTCGACGCTCAAGGCCGCTTGCTCGCGTGTGAGGGGAATGAGTTCGGTCCCAACGACGGCAACCGCCGGATCACTCGCACGGACATGAGCACCGGCAAAATCGAAGTGCTGACCGAACGCTTCGAGGGGAAGCGGTACAACTCTCCGAACGACATTGCGGCACGCTCGAACGGACAAATCTTCTTCACCGATCCATGCTACGACGATCGAACGACGATGGAGCTCGATCATGACTCGGTCTATCGCATCGACACGAACGGCTCGGTGCAGCGCATTCTGACTCAGCCGGCGATTCAGCGGCCGAACGGGATTCATCTCAGTCCCGACGAGAAGACGCTGTACCTCGTCGATAGCTGCCCGATCGTCGGCGGCAACCGCAAAATTTGGGCGTTCGATTTGTCGGAATCTGGCGAACCGAGCCGCCAGCGCGTCGTGTTCGACTTCGCTCCCGGTCGAGGCGGCGACGGCATGACGGTCGATCAAAAGGGGAACCTCTACATCGCCGGGGGCATCTCCCATCCGCGCGGCCCGCACGAATCGACCGACGTGCCCTCTGCGATTTGGATCATTCAACCCGACGGAGAACTGCTCGGTCGATTGCCGATCCCGGAGGACACCATCACGAACGTGACCTTCGGCGGCGACGACCTCCGCACGCTGTACGTCACCGCCGGCAAGACGCTGTATCTTTCACGGACGACCATCCCCGGCTGGGCCGTTCATCGCAAACCGAAAGCGTGACGCTAACCACCGAAACGCGAGAGTCAACGAAAGGGGTCGCCGACGTGGAAACGCAACTCGACGAATTCGTGTTGGAGCAACAAGCGGTCGAGCAGCTTCGCAGCAGCCGCCGGCGCATCGACGAGCAACTCTCGAAGGTCATCGTCGGGCAAGCCGCCGTGATCGAGCAGTTGCTCATCAGCTTGTTCGCCGGCGGACATTGCCTCATCACGGGAGCCCCCGGTTTGGCGAAGACGCTGCTGGTGCGGTCGATCGCGCAGATTTTTCATCTCAAGTTTTCACGCATCCAATTCACGCCGGACTTGATGCCGGCCGACATCACGGGGACGGAGATTCTCGAACAGTCCCCCGACGGCCATCGTCGGATGCAGTTCGTCAAAGGGCCGATCTTCGGCAATGTCATCCTGGCCGACGAAATCAATCGCACGCCGCCGAAGACTCAGGCCGCGCTGCTCGAAGCGATGCAGGAGCACCAAGTCACGGTTGCCGGTGTGCGATACCCGCTGGAAGAACCGTTCTTCGTGCTCGCCACGCAAAATCCGATCGAGATGGAGGGGACGTACCCGCTCCCCGAAGCGCAGCTCGACCGGTTCATGTTCAACGTGCTGATCGACTACTTGCCGGAAGACGACGAGGTCGCTGTCGTGCAGCAGACGACCTCGCGGCGTCCCGAACCAATCGAACCGCTCTTCACCGGCGAGGACGTTCGCCGCTTCCACGAGGTCGTGCAGCGAGTCCCCATCGCCGAAGATGTCGTGCGATACGCGGTGCGACTTGCCGCCGCCAGCCGTCCCGGTCAGACGAACTCCCCCGACTTCATCAACGAATGGGTGAGCTGGGGTGCGGGGACGCGAGCCGCTCAATACATGGTGCTGGGTGCAAAAGCTCGCGCGCTGTTACACGGCCGCAGCCACGCCTCCGTTGAAGACATCCGCGCTCTCGTCGCTCCGACGCTGCGCCACCGAGTTCTTGTTGGCTATCGCGCTGAGGCCGAAGGGATTTCGGTCGATCATGTCATTGGCCGACTTTTGGAAACGGTCACTTTGCCGACAAGCTGACCGGCCGATCGCTGTGAGCCGATGGCCGATTTCAGTTTTCCAAAGGATGATGAGGGTTGGGATATCAGCCATCAGCCGGGCAAGACTGAGACACTTAATGACCTCTCCAAACAATACCGCTGCCGTGCGATCGAAGGGCAGGACGTCGTCGTACATCGACCCGGCGGCGTTGATGCGGATCAAGAATCTGGAACTCCGCGCAAAGGCGGTTGTCGACGGATTTCTCAGCGGCCTGCATCGCAGCCCGTATCACGGGTTCTCGGTCGAGTTCACCGAATACCGGCAATACAGCCCTGGCGATGATCTGCGGTTTCTCGACTGGCGGCTGTTCGCTCGCTCGGATCGTTTCTACCTCAAACGCTTCGAAGACGAAACGAACCTGCGTTGCTACTTGCTGGTCGATCTGAGTCGCTCGATGGGGTTTCACTCGCTCAGCTACGACAAGGCCGAGTACGCCAAGACGGTGGCCGCGACGATCGCGTACTTTCTGACGCTGCAACGGGACGCGGTCGGACTGATCACGTTCGATCAAGCCATTCGCGAATACCTGCCGGCTCGATACCGCGCCGGGCATTTGCATCGGCTGATGATCTGCCTGGAGCACGAATTAGCCGGCACAGCCACGGATCTCGGCTTGCCGTTGGAGCAGGTCGCGCGGACGGCCCGCAAGCGCGGCGTGGTCGTGCTGCTGTCGGACATGCTGGCACCGGTTGAGATGCTGGAGACGAAGCTCGGCTACTTGCGGTCGCAGGGACATGAGGTCGTCGTGATCCGCATCCTCGATCCGGCTGAAGTGAGTTTTCAATTCCAAGACGAGTCGATGTTCTTCGATCTGGAATCGGGTCGCGAGTTGTACGTCGATCCGCGAGCGGCACGTGTCGGCTATCAGGAACGTTTCACCGATCACGCGAAGTCGCTCGCGCGCGTGTGCAGTGGGCTGGGAGTCGATGTCTACGACCTGACCACCGATCGGCCGCTCGATTTGGCATTGTTCGATTTGCTGAACTCGCGGATGCGACGCGGACGGCAGGTCGCGCGACGGCGGAGGGTTTCGTAGGATGGGCGTTCTGGTTCCGTTGTATCTGGCTGGCCTGACGGCGCTCTCGCTGCCGTTGATCCTGCACTTGGTGCGGCGAACGCCTCGTGGACGTCAGGAATTCAGCTCGCTGATGTTTCTGTCGCCGACGCCACCGCGACTGACTCGTCGCAGCCGGCTCGATCAGATGTTGTTGTTGCTGTTGCGACTGGCGGCGTTGGCTCTCGTGACACTCGCGTTTTGCCGGCCGTTCTTGCGAGAAACGGCGTCGTTGTCGTTTGCCGATCTCACCGGCAAGCGGTTGGCGATCTTGATCGATACCAGCGCCAGCATGAAACGTGGCGGTCTCTGGCAGCAGGCGATCAAAGCGGCCGAGAAGCAACTCGCTGATTTGAATCCGCAAGACGATGTCGCGCTGTTCGCTTTCAGCGACCGTCTGCAAACCATCATCGACTTTCAGAAGGAAGGATCCGCACCGATCTCGGACAAGCCACAAGTGGTTCGCAACCGGTTGAGAACTCTGAAACCGGATTGGGGTTCCACGGACCTCGGAACGGCACTGGTGGCGGTGGCCAGTGAACTCGACTCGGCCAGTGATGTGCGGCAGTCGCCGCTCGAACCGCAGATCGTCGTCATCAGCGATTTCCAAAGCGGCAGCCGCATCGAGGCTCTGCAATCGTTCGAGTGGCCGGAGCGCGTGCCGGTGGTGACTCTGCGAGTCTCGCCGACGAACACGACGAACGCCCACGCTCAGGTACTGCCCGCCGAAGAGGGGAATGAACTGGCCGACGTTCGCGTGCGAGTTGTCAACGCGGCCGACTCGCGCGGCGATCAGTTCACGGTCGAGTGGACCGAGTCCGTAGTTCCGCCTTCAGGCGGCAAGGCCGGGGATCGCCCGAAGGCGGAACTACGAACGGACGTCTACGTCCCGCCGGGACAAACTCGAATCACCCGCTTGCCGCGAGGCACTGACAGTTTGCAGGCCGATCGCGTCGTTTTGCGAGGCGATGATCACGACTTCGACAACACGTTCTTCGTGGTTCCGCCGCGCAAGCTGGAGGCGACGCTGCTGTATGCTGGTCGAGATGCGGCCGAAGATCCTGAAGGACTGCAGCTCTTTCTGCGGCTGGCGGTGGCGAACGATCCGTTGCGGCAAGTCGAGGTGCGTCCGCTGGACGCCGCCAAGCCGCTGACCGCGCCGGGTGATGTCGCTCCGGATTTGATCGTGGTGTCGCAGGCGATCTCCGAGGAGTTGCGAACGACGCTGACGACGTTTGTCGAGCAGGGGAGCATGCTGTTGCTCGTGCCGGACGGCGACGAAGCGGCGACGTCGGTCACTTCGTTCTTCGACGATGTGGAATTCACGCGTGTCGCAGCGGAGACCGTTGAGGCACGCGAGTCTCGCAGCGAAAAGTATCTGTTGCTGGGAGAGATCGACTTCACGCATCCGCTGTTCGCGCCGTTCGCCGGACCGCGCTACAGCGACTTCACGAAGATTCATTTTTGGAAGCATCGGCCGGTGACGCTCAAGACGCCGGCGACGACGCGCGTCGTTGCGCGGTTCGACAACGGTGATCCGGCGCTGCTCGAACGGAGTATCGGCAAAGGCCGAGTGCTGGCGTTGACCAGCGGCTGGCAACCGGGAGACAGCCAGTTGGCTCTGTCCAGCAAGTTCGTGCCGCTGGTGGGAGCGCTGCTCGATCTGGCCTGTGGTGGAACCGAAGTCGCCGAGAGTGTTGCGGTCGGTCAGCCGGTGACGTTGCCAGCCTCGACACCGCCGGAACCGATCGTGGTGCAAACGCCCGATGGCCGAGAGGTCCGGCTCGAGGCCGAGCACTCGACGTTCACTGAGACTGATCAGCCGGGGATCTTCCGGGCGAAAGTCGGCTCGACGGAAACGCGATTCGCGGTCAATCTGTCCGCCACCGAGAGCCTCACCACGCCGCTGGATTTGGAGCAACTCGAACAACGTGGAGTCCGCATCGGGATCGAACAAACTCGTTCGGAACGCATTGACCGAGTCCGGCAGCAACGAGACACAGAACTCGAAAGCCGACAAAAAGTCTGGCGCTGGCTGATTGTCGTGGCGTTGGGATTGCTCGTCTTGGAAACATGGTGGGCGGGACGGGCCGAGCGTAAGATCACTGCCTAGCGTTCGTGTCAGGCTGAGATGCCTGACCTACACGAAAAGAGGTCGTCCGATGATTCAGGATCGACTGTGGCTGGAAGTGGAACGAGTGGCGGATCGCTATCACCGCTTGCGATTCTGGCGAGCACTCGCCGTTGGCTGGGTGATCGCAGCGGTGATTGTCTTGTTGCTGAGTGCCGTCGGGGTTGTGACCTCGCGCGATACTTCGGTTTTCTTGCCGGTGCTCGGCAGTGTGGCGACGGTGTTGGTGGTGCTCTGTGCTTGGGCCGTCCACGCCTCGAAGCCCGGCCCTGAGTGGGTCGCTCGTCAGATCGAGACCGAGTTCCCGGACCTCGGCAGTTGTCTGTTGGCGGCGATCGAACAACAACCGGCTCTCGCCGATGGACGCTTTGGGTTCCTGCAAGAGAGCGTCATCCGGCAAGCACTGGTTCATGCGGCGTGTCATCCGTGGACTCAGGTGGTTCCGGCTCGTCGCCTCGCGTGGGCGATGGCAATGCAGAGCGCGACGTTGGTGCTATTTGTCCTGGCCCTGACCAACGCGCCAGTCGGAGTTGCTCGTGCATTGATCGCTTCGTCGCCAGAGGGTCCGCAACCGGTGGCGAACACGTCGGAGTTTTCCGTCGAGGTCGAACCGGGGACGACCGAGATCGAAAAGGGAACCAGCCTGCTGGTGCTGGCTCGGATCACGGGGCAAGTTCCCGCCGGCGCGACGCTCGTCATGCAACCGGCCGCCGGTGAGCCGACACAATTAGAGATGACACGCAGCCTTGAAGATCCAATCTTCGGAGGCCGAATGCCGTCGGTGACGGAGTCGTTCGACTATCGTGTGGAACTTGGCGGGCAGACCACGCCGACGTTTCGTGTCACGGTCTTCGAGTACCCGCGACTCGAACGCGCGGACGCTCGCTTGGTCTATCCGAGCTACACAGGTCTCGAAGAGCGAGTCGTCCAAGACGTCCGCACGATTTCGGTCGTCGAAGGGACACAGGTGACGTTGACCTGTCAGCTCAACAAGCTCGTGAAGTCGGCGACGTTCACCGAAAAGAACGGCGAGTCGCTCGCTCTCGTGGCCGCGCCGGGCGAACGGCCGGTTTATCAAGCGACGATCACCGCCACGAAGTCGCGACGCCTGAAGCTGGAACTGATTGACGAGGCCGACCGCCGCAACGTCGAGCAAGCCGACATCTCGATCAACGTCGTTCCGAATCAGCCGCCGACGTTGAAACTCGTCCAACCTGCCAAAGACACAGAGGTCTCGCCGCTGGAAGAACTCGATGTGAAAGCCACCGCCTGGGATGACTTCGGTGTCAAACGGATGGGGATCAGTTTCGCGATGGCGGGCAAGGCCGCAGTGGACGTCGTTCTGGGCGAGAACGCGGCCGCAAAGCAAAAACACGAACTCGTCAATGCGATCAAATTCGAAGAACTCGATGCCGATCCGGATCAACTGTTGTCGTACTTTTTCTGGGCGGAAGACGTCGGTCCCGATGGCCAACTGCGACGCACTTCCAGCGACATGTACTTCGCCGAAGTGCGACACTTTGAGGAAATCTTCCGCCAAGGCCAGCAGCAGCCGGGCGGGCAACAGCAGCAGCAACAACAGCAGAACAGCCCGGCCGGTCAGCAAGCCCAGCAGTTGGCTCAGTCGCAGAAAGACGTCATCAACGCGACCTGGAAGTTGATCCGCCGCGAGATCGGCTCGAAGTCGACTGAGCCGTTCGCGGAAGACGTCGAGCAGATCGCTCAAGCGCAGTCAGCGTTGTTGGAAAAAGCGGAAGCTCTCGGCGAAAAGCTGAACGACGAGGAATCGCAGGCGCATCTGGCCGCCGTGCTCGAAGCGATGCAGCAAGCGATCAAGCAATTGGCGGCGGCTCACGATCAGCCGTCCGCCGCGCCGCTGCCACCGGCGCTGGTCGCTGAGCAGTCGGCGTATCAAGCGATGCTCAAGCTGCGTGCTCGCGAGCACGAAGTCGTCCGTCAGCAACAGCAGCAACAAGCCAGCAGTTCGCAGAGCCAATCGCAGTCCCGCTCGGAACAGCAGCGACAGCAGATGCAACAGCTCGATTTGAAGTCCGAGGAGAACCGCTACGAATCGCAGCGTCAGGCGCAGGCTCAGCAGGAGTCGCCGGAGGATCGCGAAACTCGGCAGGTTCTCAACCGGCTGCGCGAGTTAGCTCGGCGGCAAAATGACCTCAACGAGCGGCTGAAGGATTTGCAGTCGGCGTTGCAAGAGGCTCAGACCGCCGAACGCAAAGAGGAGATTCGGCAGCAACTCAAACGGCTTCAGGACGAGCAGAAGCAAGTACTGCGCGACACCGACGAGTTGCAGTCTCGCATGGAGTCGCCCGAAAACCAGGAACGCATGGCCGAAGAACGACAGCAGCTTGAACAGGCGCGCGACCAAGTCCAACGTGCGTCCGAGGCACTCGAGAAAGAACAAGTCACTCAGGCCGCGGCGTCAGGCACCCGCGCTGAAAAGGAGTTCGAGGAACTCCGCAACGAATTCCGCCGTCGAGCCTCGAGCCGCTTCAACGAAGAGATGCGTGAGATGCGTGACTCGGCCCGCGAACTCGATCAAGAACAGAAGAAACTCTCGGAGAAGCTCACCGAGGTCACGAAGCCCGATCCCGCCGCGAAGAAGTCCCTGCGGGAGGACAACCGTAGCGAAGAGGTCGTGAAAGGATTGAACGAGCAGAAGGAAAAACTCTCGAACCTGACCGAACGCATGAAGCAGACGATCGAAGAGGCGGAGCAAACAGAGCCGCTGTTGACCGAACGGCTGTACGATGCGTCTCGCAATGTGCAGGACCAGAAGGTCGATCGCGCTTTGGAGGCCGCCGGCCGCTCGCTGCAACGTGGGCTGATCGAGGATGCTCAAAAGGTCGAACAGATCGCCGGCCGCGGCATCGATCAGCTTCGTGAAGGAGTCGAGAAAGCCGCTGAGGCGGTGCTTGGTGACGAAACCGAAGCGCTGCGACGAGCACGCGAACAGTTGAAGAATCTGTCGCAGGAGCTCAACCGCGAAGTCGCTCGCAATTCGCCGGAGGATGCGGCGCAGTTGCCGCGTGAGCGTTCGGAGCAAGAAGGAAAGGGTGAGGGGGAGAAGGGCAACGAAAGCAATCCGACTTCCCAGCAGCAGCCTGGCGATCCGCAGAACGGTGAGCGTCAGCCGGGACAGCGGCAGAACGGTCGACAACCGAATGGTCAGCGGCCGGGAGAACAACAACCGCAAGAGAGACAACAGCCGGGTCAGCAGCGCGGCGGACAACCGCCCAACGAACGACAACCCAATGAATCTCAACCCGGTCAGCAACCAGGCAACGGAAAACAGCCCGGCGAGCGTCAGCCGGGACAAGC
>QWQF01000197.1 GCA_003669125.1 Planctomycetota bacterium | reverse complement strand
CCGATCCTGATGATCCACGGCACCAAGGACACCGACGTCCCGTATTTCTGTTCGACCGACATGGCTCGCGAACTGACCAAGCACGGCGTGAAGCACGAACTCCTCACCCTCGAAGGAGCCGAACACGGCCTCCGCGACGGCGATCCCAAACGCGTCGCCGAAGCCAACGCGCGAGCGCTGGAGTTCATCAAAGAACAATTGGCTGCGAAAAAGTAGGTTGGGAATCCATCCCGACCGTTTCGATTGGTCGGGACAGAGTCTCAACCTAAAACTCGTTGCCGAACATTCTCTTCGCTCGACCTGGAGCTTCCTCGTGAAATGTTTTGTTGCTTGCCTGATGCTGGTGGGGCTCGCTGCGCTCGACCCACCCTACGATCCTGCGCCGCACCTGGCGTTGATCGCCAAGACGGGACCGCAAGGGGAAGGGGCGGCGGCGGCGAAGTTGGCTCGTGATGAGTTGGCGAAGCATGGCATTGAAGTCTTGCCGCAGTTGCTCGTGGCGATGGATACCTCGAATGCGGTCGCGGCGAATTGGTATCGGACGGTTTACGAAGAGATCGTGGCTCGCGAGTTGGCGCGGGACGGGACGACGTGGCCGGTGGAGTTCTTCAAAGAATACATCAGCGATGCGAAGCGAGTCGGGCGGCCGAGGCGGTTGGTGTTGGGGTTGCTCGACCAGTTGGAGCCGATGTTTCGCGAGAAGTGGTTGCCGACTCGGCTGGACGATGCGGAATTTCGGTACGAAGCGGTTGGCCTCGCGGTGACGGCGGGGGACCGAGCGTTGAAGGACAAAGATCAAGCCGCCGCGAAGGCTGAGTTCCGCAAGGCGTTCGAGGCGGCTCGCGACAGCACGCAGGTCACGCAGGCAGCGGCGAAGTTGAAGTCGCTCGGTGAGTCGGCGGACGCCGTTCAGCATCTGGGCTTGGTCACCGAGTGGTGGCTGGTCGGTCCGTTCGATGCGCCGCAGAAGACCGGCTTCGCGAAAGTCTTTGAGCCCGAAGGAAAAGTCGAGCTGCAAGCCAAATATCGCGGACAGGACGGTGCGGAGATCGCGTGGAAGAGACACCACGAGACCGACACGCTCGGCCAATTGGATCTCAACAAACAATTGGGCACGACGCGTGAGGCGGTCGGCTATGCGTACTCGGAGATCGACGTCCCGCGCGAGCAAGCGGCTCAGGTGCGTTGCGGAGCCGACGACAACTGCTCGGTGTGGCTCAATGGGCAGAAGGTGTTCGGTCGCGACCAATGGCTCAACGGCACCCGCTTCGACCGCTTCATCACGCCGATTCAACTGAAGGCCGGCCGCAACACGCTGCTGGTCAAAGCCTGCCAAGGCCCGCAACACAAAGACCCCGAAGTCCCCAACAACTGGTCGCTGCAACTGCGACTGTGCGATGAGCAGGGGCGCGGGATTGAGTTCAAAACAAGTTTGTGACTTTCCCGCCACCGGTCTTGTACCGAGGGTCCTGAGGCAAGCTCAGGGGCGGGAGAGCAATCGTGTTTGACCGGAGATTCGTCGATGCAGAAGCTTCTTGTCGTCGTGTTGTTCGTGGCTCTGACCGCATCGGTGCATGCCGAGAATTGGCCTGGATGGCGTGGGCCGGACCGGAATGGTGTGACGTCCGACACTGGCGTGCCGACGACTTGGTCGGCGACGGAAAACGTGCTTTGGAAAATGCCGCTGCCGGGGATTGGCACGTCGAATCCAGTCGTGTGGGGCGACAAAGTTTTCGTGACCGCCTCGGAGGGACGCGATCAGGGCGAGTTGCATGTGATCTGCTTTGACCGCGACACCGGCCGCGAGCGGTGGCATCAGCGGTTGTGGGGGACCGCGCCGACGTTGTTCTACGGACGCAGCGGCATGGCGAGTCCTTCGCCGGTCACGGACGGAAAACGGCTGTTTGCGTTCTTCGGGACCGGCGATGTGTTTTGCTTCGATCTCGACGGCGGCCTGCTTTGGCAGCGAGCGATCGCGGATGAGTACGGCCCGTTCGAGAATCGTTTCGCGGCGGCCAGTTCGCCGCTGCTGTTTGAGGACAAGCTCATCGTGCAGTGCGATCACTACGGAGCGTCGTATGTGATCGCGCTCGATCAGCAGACGGGAGCGAACCGCTGGAAGTCGGATCGGCCGGAGGTCTGGTTGTCGTGGTCGTCACCGCAACTCGTGCCGAGCGGCGATCGGATCGAGTTGGTACTGAGCGGTTCGGAGAAGCTCGACGGCTACGATCCACGCACCGGCAGCCGCTTGTGGACGCTGCGCGGGCTGGCGCGCGAGTGCGTGCCGACGCCAGTGCTTGGTCTCGGCATGTTGTTCGTCGTGAGTGGTCCGAACGGGACGCACATCGCCATCAAGCCCGGAGGCAGCGGCGACATCACCGACTCGCACGTCGTTTGGAAAAACGATCGCGGGACGTCGTTCGTCCCATCGGCGATTCTAGTCGGCGAGCGGTACTACCTCGCGGACGACAAAGGGATCGGCTCGTGCTTGGACGCTCGCACGGGGAAGCTGCTTTGGAAGAAACGCTTCGGCGACAAGTTCACCGCGTCGCCGGTCGCGGCCGATGGCAAGCTGTTCTTCACCAATGAGGCCGGTAGCACGCTGGTGCTCGATGTCACGCAAGCCGGCTACGAAGAAGTCGCTCGCAACGACATCGGCGAAGAGGTGCATGCGTCGCCGGCGATCTCGCAGGGGAAATTCTTTCTACGCACCGCAAAGAATCTGGTGTGTGTCGGGATCAAGTGAAGCGGACTCACATGCGAGATTGACGCAGTTCCCACCGAGACAAGCTCGATGGGTTTTGTGCCATCGTCAGCGGTGCGCCGTCGAGTCACGCTTCGCTTGGCTTCGTGCCCCAGGAGTCCCAGAATGTCGCCTCATTCGCCGTTCGCCATCCGCTGACAGGAGCCTCGCCGTGAAGTGGTCTTTTCTCTGCCTGATGTTAGTTGGCTTTGCGATCTCGTTTGAAAATACATTCGCTCAGGATTACGTCCTGCATTCGTTCGAGCGGCAGCAGCTTTCGGACACCTATTTTTCCGAAGGGGCGAACTTCGGCGACTTGAATCGCGACGGAAAACTCGACGCGATTCATGGGCCGTACTGGTGGCAAGGGCCGGAGTTCAAAGTCCGTCGCGAAATCTTCTCGCCGAAGCCACAGAACCGTGACGGATACTCGACCAATTTTTTTACCTGGGTCTACGACTTCACGGGCGACGGCTGGAACGATCTCGTCAGCGTCGGTCTGCCGGGTTCAGCGGCCGTGCTGTACGTGAATCCTGGCCACGAAAAAGTGCTCGACGCCACGAGTCATTGGCAGACGCAGAAGGTTCACGACGGCATCGGCAATGAGTCGCCGCAGTTTGTGAATCTGGTCGGCGACAAGCAACCGGAGTTGGTCTGCAATCACAACGGCAAGTTCGGGTTTGCGACGTTCGATGTGAAGAAGCCCGCCGAGCCGTGGACGTGGCATCCGATCTCGGAGGCCGTCGGCGAGTATCCCTTCGGGCATGGCCTGGGTGTTGGTGACGTCAACGGTGACGGCCGAGCCGACGTGATCTGGAAAGGCGGTTGGTACGAGCAACCAAAGTCACTCGACGGCGATCCGCTGTGGACGGCTCACAAATATCAATTCGCCGGGCCGGGCGGAGCGGACATGTTCGCGTACGACGTCGATGGCGACGGCGACAACGATGTCATCACCAGCCTGGCCGCTCACACGTTTGGCTTGGCGTGGTTCGAGCAGAGCAAAGACGGCGACGCAGTCACGTTCAAGAAACACCTCATCATGGGGGACAAGGCGGAAGACAACGCCTATGGCGTGCTCTTCACCGAACCGCACGCGGTCGAACTGCACGACATGGACGGCGACGGTTTGAAAGACATCGTCACCGGCAAGACCTATTGGTCGCATCACCGTCAGTCGCCGATGTGGGACGCGGGAGCGGTCGTGTATTGGTTCAAGCTCAGTCGCACGAAGGACGGCATCGACTGGATTCCGTTCCTCGCCGATGGCGAAGCGGGCATCGGTCGGCAACTCAACATCGCTGATGTCGATGGCGACAAACTGCCGGACATCATCGCGGGCGGCATGGTCGGCTCACACGTCTTGCGGCATCGAACGAAGAAGGTCTCGAAAGAGGAGTGGCTCGAAGCACAGCCCTTGAAGAAGAAGCCGGTCGCGATGGCCGACGGACTCTCGCCGCAGGAAGCCGCGAAACAGATGGCCGTGCCGCCGGGTTTCAAGGCGTCACTTGTCGCGGGCGAGCCGTTGGTGCATCAGCCAGTCGCGTTCACATTCGATGCGCGCGGCCGAATCTGGGTCGCGGAAGCTTACACCTATCCGAATCGGGCACCGGACGGCAAAGGGCAAGACAAGATCGTCATCCTCGAAGACAAAGACGGCGATGGGTATCACGAGACTCGTAAGGTCTTCATCGAAGGCTTGAATCTGGTCAGCGGCTTGGAACTCGGCTTCGGCGGCGTGTGGGTCGGAGCGGCCCCGTATTTGATGTTCATCCCGGATCGCGACGGGGATGATGAGCCGGACACATTAGCCGCGGCACACAATGAAGCGGCGACTTTGCAATTCCCCAAAGACGTCCCCGCCGGCGTGACCGTGCTGCTCGACGGCTTCGGCTGGCAGGACACGCATGAGGTGCTCAACGCTTTCATCTGGGGACCGGACGGTTGGCTCTACGGCTGTCACGGAGTCTTCACACACTCGAAAGTCGGCAAGCCCGGAACGCCGGCCGAGCAACGGCAAGGCTTGAACGCGGGCGTGTGGCGGTATCACCCCACGAAGCATGTCTTCGAGGTCTTCGCTCACGGCAGCAGCAATCCGTGGGGCGTCGATTTCAACGAGCACGGTCACGCCTTCATCACCGCCTGCGTGATTCCTCACCTGTATCACATCATCCAAGGAGGAAAATATCAGCGGCAGGGAGGTCAGCACTTCGATCAATACTTCTTTGAAGACATCAAGACGATCGCCGACCATCAGCATTACGTCGGCAACTTGCGCGACCACGCCTGGTGGGGCCACGAGCCGCACGCTCCGACCGACACTCTATCGGCCGGTGGCGGACATGCTCACGCGGGAGCGATGATTTATCTCGGCGACAACTTCCCGCCGCAGTACCGCAACACGCTCTTCATGTCGAACATCCACGGCAACCGCGTGAATCAGGATTTGCTCGTTCGCAAAGGCTCCGGCTACGTCGGCAAGCATGGCAAGGATTTGTTGATCGCCAACGACCGCTGGTTCCGAGGCATCAACCTGAAGACCGGCCCCGACGGCAGCGTCTACGTGATCGACTGGTACGACAAAAACGCCTGCCACCGCACGAACTCGGAAATTTGGGATCGCACGAACGGGCGGATTTACAACGTGAAGTACGTTGGGGTTGAGGGGCGAGGGGCGAGGGGCGAGGGGAAAGCAGCCGCAGCCGAGCCGCGACCGTCAGGGAGCGGCCCAGCCGAATCGCCATCAACGCGGCCGCTCCCTAACGGTCGCGGTACGGACTTGTCGAAGCTCGACGACAAGAAACTGATTGAACTCGTGTATCACCCGAACGAATGGCAGTCGCGAATGGCGAGACGGCTCCTTCAAGAACGAGCCATCGGTCTCAAGAGCGACCAGCTTTTGGAACTTAGGAAGTTGGTGCGCCCCGCTGACGCCAACACGACACCTCGTGACAACTTGCTGAGCATGTGGACCGCTCATGTCATCACGTCCAACAACGGTTTGCCAGCGTTCGCATCGGCATTCGCGCTTTCATACATGATGGAGGACCGAGATGAAAACATTCGGTCTTGGGCGATTCAGCTCGCATTCGAGGCCAATGATGACAAAGGCCGTCCGCGCATACTCATGGGCGGCCCCGAATTGATCGACGGTCTCGTGAAGTTGGCCAGCAATGAAAAGTCACCGCTTGTTCGCTTGTCGCTCGCGAGTGCATTGCAACGAATGCCGCTCGAAACCCGATGGCCAGTTGCTGCTGAGTTGCTCAGCCACACTGAGGACGCTGCCGATCAGAACTTACCGTTGATGTATTGGTACGGCACCGAGCCGCTGGTGGCAGCTGATCCGGCGCGGGCGTTGGCGTTGGCGAGTACGTCGAAGATCGAAAAAGTTTCGCGGTTCATCGTGCGGCGAGCGGCGTCGGACAACGGCACGCTCAATGCCGTCATCGAAGCTCTGACCAAGGAGACGCTGCCGCGGAAACTGGTGCTCGACGAAATGTTCGCCGCGTTTGAAGGGCGAGTGAACATTCCGCAGCCGGAGGCTTGGACGGCGGCTTACGAGGCGTTGTCGAAGAGCGACGATGCCGCGATTCGCGACAAGGCGGATCAGATTGCCGTGATCTTCGGCGATCAACGAATTCTGCCTCGGCTGCGAGCGTTGCTGGCGGACGCGAAAGCTCCGGAAGCCAAGCGGCAGCAAGCGCTCGACATTCTGGTGCGCGGCCGAGACAAGGACGCCGCTCCGGCATTTCAAGCAGCGGTGGCCGACACTGCATTGCGCGGTGCGGCGCTGCGGGCGCTCTCCGGCTTTGATGACGCGAAGACGCCGAGCGTCGTGCTGGTTCAGTACGGCAAGCTGACCGAGGTCGAGAAGCGGGACGCGATCAACACGCTCTGCACGCGGCCGAGTTACGCGGCGGCGTTGCTCGACGCGATTGAAAAGAACGCGATACCGCGCACCGATCTGCATGCCTACAACGTGCAAGCACTGCTGCGGTTCAACGACGAGAAGCTGCAAACTCGCATCAAATCGGTGTGGGGCGAGTTCCGGGCGACGGCGAAGGACAAGCAAGAACTGATCGCCAAACACAAGGCGAATCTCACGTCGGCTCGGCTGAAGATCGGCGACTTGAGCAACGGCCGGAGGCTGTTCGCCAAGACGTGTCAGAATTGCCACACGCTGTTCGGCGAGGGCCAGAAAGTCGGCCCGGATATTACCGGCTCGAACCGCGCGAACCTCGATTACATCCTGGAGAACATGCTCGATCCCTCGGCCATCGTCGGCAAAGACTACCGCGCGACGGTTATCGAGACCAAAGACGGCCGAGTGCTCTACGGGTTGATCCAAAAAGAAACCGACAGCGCAGTTACGCTCCGCACGATCAACGACACGATCGTCATCGCGAAGACGGACATCGAAGAACGCAAACTGTCCGAACTGTCGATCATGCCCGAAGGTCAGCTCAACACACTGACGGTTGACGAGGTGCGTGATCTCGTCGCGTATCTCAGCAGCCCGTCGCAAGTCGCGCTGCGCGGGCCGAAGTCGCCGATCGACGCCAAGACGGGCAAAGTGCCCGACGCTCTCGAAGCCGAAACGCTGAAGATTCTGAAGGTCACGGCCGGCAACGCAGTCAGTCAAAAGATGGGAGGCTTCGCGGCCGACAAGTGGAGCGGCAACGATCAGGTCTGGTGGACCGGCGGAAAGCCGGGAGCTCGGTTGGACTTCGAGTTGCCCGTCGCCATCGACGGCGAGTTCGTGTTGGAACTCGCGCTGACGAAGGCTCGCGACTACGGCATTGTCCAAGTGCGGATCGATGACGAGACGGTTGGCAGTCCCATCGACGGCTTCAATGTGCCTGACGTCATCACGACCGGTGTGCTGAACTTTGAGCCTCGCAAGCTGACGAAGGGCCTGCACAAGCTCACGTTCGAGATCGTCGGCAAGCACACCGACGCCGCGGGCTTCATGGTCGGCGTGGACTATGTGCGGTTGGTGAAATGACCTTTTGGAGTGTGAGTTGTCCGCATCGCCTTCCTCTGCGAGCTTTGCGCCTCTGCGTGAGAAATGCGATTTCACGCAGAGGCGCAGAGCTCGCAGAGGGAAACAAACGAACGTGGTGCTGACACACGCCATCTCCAAAGCGATGCGTTGATCAGACGCCAAACAATTTCAGCAACCAATTGCCAAACAGGGCGACGATGAGCACCCAGCCGACGGAGTTCGGCCACGAGGATTTCGCCAAGCGGCGGGCCGGCGGCCAGCCGAACAGGATCGCCAGTCGATACGGGATTTGAGCGAGCACCGCGAACGCCAGCAGCGGGGCGGCTCGATTGAGTGCGATCGCGCTGGACCAGTCTCCGCTGGCCAACCGAATGAAGCCGCGCGTCAGGCCGCAGCCGGGGCACTCGAGGCCAAACCAAAGGCGTGAACCGCACATCTCCGGCGCGGGCAGGCCGCTCAAGCCGAGCAACTCGACACGCTGATCCGCACGAACTCGCAGAGCAAACGACAGCACGAGCACCGCGACGGTGATACACAGCATGGTCACATCGTGACTGCGTCTGGGAACCATGTCGCGGTCACACGGTTCGTCCACTTCGAGTGTTGGCAGGGGCTCGGAAACGGACATCCGGTCACTTCCTGTCAGTGTCGCAGCACGAATTCGGGGGACGACATCAGACTCCAGACGACGTCCTCCAAGTTGGCTCGGCGGTTGTCGGACGACGCAAGATGTTTCTTGGTGGCGGCAAATTCCGTGGGGAGCGGCGCGCGATTGAGGATCGTCCAAAAGACATCGGCGATCAGCGTGTCCGCATCGGTCTTGGATTCCAGCCAGTCGCGCAGACGATTGTCGGAGCGAGCCAGCAACTCGTTGAGGACCGGTCCGCTGACGAGTTGAAACGTCTGCGAGAGTGTTGGATCATCGGCGCGTTCGCATTCGCACGCTTGCAGACGCGGTGGTTTGCCGAACATCGTCAGCAATGCGTCGCCGCTGGAGGGGCCGGACTCGCGCCGCCGAAACGCTCGGACGCCGGCCAACTGCGCGGCGCGTGTGCCTGCGGGGTATCCGTTGAAGTCCAGCTTCGCACCGAGCACCTCGCTGAACGAATCGGCGAGTTGCTCGGCGGACAGGCGGCGAATGACGGCGTGTGAGAAGTTCGATTCGT
This sequence comes from Planctomycetota bacterium, assembly GCA_003669125.1. Lineage (GTDB taxonomy): Bacteria > Planctomycetota > Planctomycetia > Planctomycetales > Planctomycetaceae > SXKJ01. The sequence goes on along the minus strand of QWQF01000197.1, from coordinate 2,422 downwards.
CGTCGCGATTCGTGTCATTCGGTGCGGCAGACAATTGATACGTCCGCGACGTCATGATCGTGCGGATCAAGTGCTGCACGTCGAAGCGGTGTGCGACGAAATCGTCGGTGAGCGCGGCCAGCAGCGCGGGATTGCTCGCGGGATTCGTCGCTCGGAAGTCGTCGATCGGGTCGACGATGCCGCGACCGAGCAGATGGAACCAGACGCGATTGACTTGAGCTTCCGCGAAACGGCGGTTGTTGGGGCTGGTCAGCCAGTCGGCGACGGCGATGAGTCGATCGGGAGAAAACGGTATTGCGGCTGTCGGCTGTCGGCGATCGGCCTTCGGCTCCAGGAACTTGGGCTTCACCGGCTTGCCTGTCCCCGGATGCTCGAATTCGCCGGAGTCGGCGATGAGGACAAGTTGCTCGCCGTCGAATTCGTGCGAGTCATTTTTGTCGCGGCGGTTGTTTTCGAGCACCTCGTATTTCACACGAGCGAACTGATTCGCCCAGCCGTAGTAATCGATCTGCGTCCAGCGATCGAACGGGTGATTGTGACACTTCGCGCATTGCAGTCGCGTGCCCAGGAACACTTGAGCAACTGTCTCGGCTCGCGTGATCGGGTCGCGCATCGCGCGGTAAAAGTTGGCGGGCGGATGTTCGTAGGTGCTGCCACGCGCGGCGATCAACTCGCGGACGAAAACGTCCAGCGGCTTGTTGGTCGCGATGCTGTCGCGAATCCAGGCGTGAAACGTCGCGACCCCTTTGCGGTCGAGCGTTTTCTCCTCGACACGCAGCAGATCGGCCCACTTGAGTGCCCAGAAGTCGGCGAACTCCGGCCGAGTCAACAGCTCATCGATCAGCCGCTGTCGCTTGTCGAGTCGCTGGTCTTGCGCGAATTGACGTGACTCGGTTGCGGTTGGCGGCAGGCCGAGCAGATCGAGACTCGCGCGTCGCAAAAACGTCGCGGCGTCGCAAATCTCCGACGGGTTCATGCGCAGCGATTGCAGTTTGGCGAAGACTTGCTCGTCGATGAAGTTGATCGGCGTTGGAGCCTTCGGCACGAAGCCCGGTCGGGCCGGCAGGAATGCCAGTCGCACGGGAACCTGCTGATCGAGATATCGGACCGTGACCGTGACCTCGCCGAATCGTTCACGTCGCACGACGCCATCGACCGAGATGCCGACGATCGGTTGCGCCGGTTCGAAGCAGGCCAACCGCGTCACGTCGCGCGTCGATCCGTCCGCGAACTTGGCGATTGCTTGCAGGCGCACCGAGTCTGCTGGCTCGACAAGGAATTGTTCGAGCGGCGTGACCTCCAACGATTGCAGTGCCGGCTCGTCGCGCGGAGTCGCGGGCATTTCTGCGGCGATCCAGCGCCGGAGCAGATCGTACTCCGGCGAGTCCTCGTCAAATCGTTTGCCCCCTTCGTGCGGCACGGACATCGTTGGCTTGAGCAGCAGTAGACTGCTCTCGGGCCGCACCGTGTTGACTCGGCGGCCGACTTGCTCGTGCGTCAGCGTGACCAAGTCAGCGGTTGGATTCTCGCCGCGTAGCGACAGCTTGAAGCCTCCTTTGCCATTCTGGTTGCCGTGACACGTTCCCATGTTGCAGCCGGCCTTCGAGAGCACGGCCATCACGTCGCGAGAAAACGAAACGTCGGCGGCTGGCAGTGGGGAGGACTCGGTGACGAAAAACACCGCGACCACAACGACAGAGAACAACATTCGAGCGAACGACAAACGCATCACGGAATCCCTGGCGGGCCAACGGACGGGGAGAGACAGTGTTTCCGAGCCATTCCTCCTCCGCAAGACGCTGGGCGTGATTGGGTGCGATCGGCCATTGAGAAAGTTGTCTGACACATCAGTACGACGCGCCAGCGAGTGGTCATTTGCGAACAACCACTCGCTGGCGCGTCGTGCTATTTCGCGATTCGGATCGACAAGTGATCGCGAATCCAGCGACGTCTGCTTTCGACGAGGTTGTCTCGCCAGTATTCTTCCACCCTTCGCGGAGGCATCGCGGAATTTCGGCCAGGGACTTTCGGCATGAGTCGCATCTTGGTAGTCGAAGACAGTCACAGCCAACGCGTGCTCCTAAAAGGGGTGTTGGAAGCTCATGGTTTTGAGGTGACGGTCGTCGAAGATGGCGGCGCGGCGCTGGAGGCGATCAGTCGACAACCGCCGCACGTCGTGGTCACGGACATGCTGATGCCGGGGATGAATGGATTGGAAGTGGTCGAGCAGGTCCGCAAACGATTCCCACGCGTGCCGACGATTCTGATCACCGAGTACGGCAGCGAGGACGTCGCGGCCGAGGCTCTGCATCGTGGTGCCGTGGGCTACATCCCCAAGCGTCGGATGGATTCCGATCTCGTCCCGTGTCTGGAACGAGTGTTGGGCATTGCGAAAGCGAACCCTCGGCATCGGAAGTTGATT
>QWQF01000062.1 GCA_003669125.1 Planctomycetota bacterium | reverse complement strand
CTTTCCGCCGAGAAGCCGGCGACTGGACCAAAACCGTCGATCGTGGCTCATCGCGGGTTGCTCAAGCACGCACCGGAAAACACGCTCGCCAACTTTCGAGCGTGCTTGGAACTGCGGATCGGTTTCGAGTTTGACGTGCGACTCAGTCAGGATGGAGTGCTTGTCTGCATTCACGACGACACCGTCGATCGCACGACGAACGGACGAGGCGCGGTCAACTCGCTGACGGTCGATGATCTTCGGCAACTCGACGCCGGCGGCTGGTTTGGTTCGGTGTTTCGTGGCGAGACGATTCCGACTCCGCGAGAAGTCTTTGAGCTGATCGGGCCACACGCACACCACATCGCTGTGATCGCGGTGGATCTGAAGGATCGGGACATCGAAGCGGAGCTCGTCCGTCAGGCGAAGGCATCCAGGGTTCTCGGCCGATTGCTGTTCATCGGCAACGCGATCGACGACCCGAAGGTCCGCCGAGCCTTACGACAGGCGGATCGGCAAACTCAAGTCGCGTGTCTCGCCCAAACGGCTAAGGATCTGCCGGCCGCACTGGCCGACAACGATTCAAATTGGGCCTATCTCCGGTTCGTGCCGACTCGCGAAGAGGTGGAACGAATTCATGCCGCCGGGAAGCGAGCATTCATCGCTGGGCCGACCGTCGTCGGAGTCGAACGAGCCAACTGGCAAGCCGCGATGCACGCCGGCGTCGATGCCATTCTCACGGACTTCCCGCTCGAACTGGCGGACGAGACTCGCGCTGCCGAACGTAGCCCCGACGTTCAATTCGATCGGCTGGCAAAGCAGTACATCGACGAGTCTCCGGCCCTGTCACCGATTGGCGCAACGACGCTCGGAGATCATCGCTTTGATTCCGCAATCGAAGACATCAGCGAGGCGGCACGACAACACGAGCGAGTGTTTTATCAGCGATTTCTGGGCGAGCTGGCGAAGGTCGAAAAGAAGTCGCTCAGCCGCGAGAATCAAGTCGACTACCAACTGCTGACGCAACAATTGCGCGGCGATTTGTGGCGGCTCGATGTGCTTCAGGAATGGGCGTGGAATCCAGTCGCGTACACGCAACTCACGGGGGGAGCGATCTATGGCTTGATGGCTCGCGAATTTGCTCCGATCGAAAAGCGGCTAATGCACGTCGCCGACCGGCTCGAAAAGTTGCCGAAGTTGTACGAGCAGATTTGCGGAACGCTCGATGCCAAACGTGTCCCGCCGATTCATGCCGAGACCGCCGTGAAACAGAATCGCGGACTGATCAGCATCCTCGACAACATGGTCAAGCCGCAGTTGGACAAGCTGAGCAAAGCCGATCGCTCGCGGCTTGAGAAGGCGATCGCAACCGCCACCGACGCCGTTGAACAACATCAAAAGTGGCTCGAAAAGGAATTGCAGCCGAATGCCCAAGGGAACTTCCGCATCGGCGCAAAACTGTTCGATCCGAAGTTGGAATTCTCACTCGGAAGCAAGTTGTCGCGGCCAGAGATTCGCGACCGCGCAGAGTTTGAACTGCGCCGCGTCCGAGTCGAGATGTACTCGATCGCTCGCGGCGTGATGCTCAAGGCCGACCCAAAACGGGAGGGAGAGGCTCCGGCCAAGCCGTCTTCCGAACAGCAACAAGCCGTCATCACCGCCGCGCTCGAGAAGGCGTATGCCGAGATCCCCGCTCGCGACGGCATCGTGGATTTCGCCAAGAAGTCGTTGGAGTTGACGACCGCATTTGTCCGCAAGCACGACCTCGTGACGATTCCGCCCGATCCGCTGGAGATCATCCTGATGCCGGAGTTTCAGCGCGGCGTGGCGATCGCGTACTGCGATTCGCCGGGGCCGCTCGATGTCGGGCAGAAGACGTATTACGCCGTCTCGCCGATCCCGACCGACTGGACGGAGAAGCAAGTCGGCTCGTTTTTGCGCGAGTACAACTTCCGTTCGATTCACGACCTGACGATCCACGAAGCGATGCCCGGCCACTTCCTGCAACTGGCCCACTCGAACCGCAGCCCGCGCCGCTTGCGAGCACTTCTGTCGTCCGGCACGTTCGTCGAAGGCTGGGGCGTTTACTCGGAGCAACTTATGTCTGAAGAAGGTTTCCTCGACCACGACCCGCTGATGCGGCTGATCGCGCTCAAGTGGTACTTGCGAGGCGTCGCCAACTCGATCCTCGACCAAGCCATCCACGTCGATGGCATGAACCGCGAAGACGCGATGAAGCTGATGGTCCACGACACATTCCAAGAAGAACGCGAAGCTGCGTTGAAGTGGATTCGCGCCCAACTCACGAGCACGCAGCTCTCAACGTACTTCGTCGGCTACCAAGAACACCGCGACCTCCGCACCGCCGCCGAAAAAGCCTGGGCCGACAAGTTTACGTTGAAGCGCTACCACGACGGCACGCTGTCGTTCGGTTCGCCGCCGGTGCGGTTCGTGAAGGCGCTGCTGCTGGATGAGCCGATTCCGGAGTGAAGAGTTGCCGCACCAACGAAAGATTCCGTTCACCACAAAGACACGAAGTCGGAGTGTTTCGAGTGTCTTCGTGCTTGTGTGGTGAATCCTCAGCCTCGAATCGGATCATGCTGCCGCCATGGTGGCGGGCAGGTCATGTCGAGTTGTTTAAGATGCTCGACCGGAATTTGCACGGCGGCAGCGGCGACGGCGTCCTGAATTTGATCGAGCCGTTTGACTCCGACGATGGGGGACGTGATCGCTGGTTGAGTCAGCGTCCAGGCCAGCGCGTATTGCGACATCGGCACGCCGATTTCTCGAGCGAGGGACTCGGCGGCTTCGAGCTTGTCAAACAGCGGGTCATCGAGCTTCCAAATCCAATCGGGTTTCTCGGCCGCTCGTGAGTCGCTGGGCGGCGGTTGGCCGCGTCGATACTTGCCGGTGAGCAGGCCGCCTTGCAGAGCTTGATACGGAGTGACGCCGATGCCGTGCTTGCGGCAGAAGTCGAGGTCGTACTGAAACTCGCGCCGCAGCAGGCTGAAGGGAATCTGCGACGAGACCGCCTTCGGCCAGCCGTTGCGATCCGCCAACCAATGGAACTCGCACATCTGCCAGGCCGAGTGATTCGAGATGCCAAACGATCGCACCTTGCCGGAACGTACGGTCTGTTCGATGGCGGCGAGAGTCGTCTCCGGCGGCACCTCGCGATCGGGCCAGTGAATGATGTAGAGGTCGATGTAATCGGTTTGCAGTCGTCGCAAGCTGCGATCAACTTCGCGCAGAATATGAGTCGCCGACAACCCGCGATCCTGCGGGCCGGGACCGACTGGAGCACAGACCTTTGTGGCGACGATGGCTTTGTCGCGTCGTCCGAGCAGCGCTTTGCCGACGATCTCTTCGGCGACACCGCCGGCGCTGCCGATGAAGCGGGCGTAGCCTTCGTAGACGTTGGCGGTGTCGATGAAGTTGATTCCCAAATCCATCGCGGCATGAGTCAGCCGAATGGCATCCGCCTCGGCGACGGGCGCGCCGAAGGTCATCGTCCCCAAACAAATCGGCGACACGAGCAAGCCACTCGTACCCAGATTGCGATACTGCATAACGGAAGTCTCCTGCGTCTCGTGTTGGTGAGCGAACAGTGGGGTGACGACCACCGCCACGACGAATGCGAGAACAGGGCGAAGGATCGGCATAGCGTGTTCCGAGAGGGCGAGAACGAACACTCGGTGAAGACGACAAGGCTTCGGATTCGTGAGGGTGAGGTTTTACCGAATTCCATTCGATCTGTCGGCCATGTCTCCAAAATTGAACGCCAGTTCGTTTCCAGTTCCGGCTGTGCTCCGAGAGCACCAGCAGCAGGCGGTCGTTGACCTGGATGGCCCGGTTGATTTGCTCGATGAGTTGTTGGCCCCCTTGCATGTCTTCCGGAGCGAACCAGACCCGCAACTTTTTGCCACGCATCTTCGCGTGCAGTCGCCGAGCGAACTCATCGTCCCGGCTGCGGTCGCTGATGAAGCACGATTGGTCTTGAGGCGGCTGCATCGTCCCGATGAGCAACGGCAGGTCGGTGATGAAATCCTTCGGCACGCCGCACCCGCGTTATTGTTGGTTGAATTAACTGCCGGGACTTTGTCATCATCAGTTTCGACATTCTGTCTGCCTCGGATCACCGGTTGAGCCTTTCGCAAAAGACACCGACATTACACCCCTCCGTTCGGCACCTTCGAGGCACGTCCATCACGACGAAAGTCGATACACTGCTGCCCGTCATCCGCTTGTCACTTTGGTCGAGGAGATCGCCGTTGCTTGGTCGTTGGCGAATCGTTCTGCCTTGCGTGCTTCTGCTGGTCCAGGCCGGGACCAGCCGCGCTGAGGACTCGGACTTTTTTAAGCAGCGAGTGCAGCCGTTGCTCGAACGTCGCTGTTACGAATGCCACAGCCATCGAGCGAAAGAGCTGCAAGGAGGATTGACGCTCGATTCGCGCAGCGGCTGGGTGAAGGGTGGTGATTCTGGGACGGCGATTGTGCCGGGAAAGCCGGATGACAGTCTGCTCATCAAAGCGGTGCGACGCACGAGCAAAGACTTGCTGATGCCGCCCAATGAGAAGCTGAAGGACAGCGAGATCGAAGTGCTGGTCGAGTGGGTTCGTCGTGGAGCGGTCGATCCGCGTGAGTCGCCGGACACCGAACTGGGTGGCGATTCGTGGGCCGAAAAGCTTGCTGACCGACGAAAGCACTGGTGTTGGCAGCCCGTGAAACGGCCGGCCGTGCCGATCGTGGCGGATGCGTCCGCCACGGCGATTGACCGATTCTTACTCGCGCGGATGAACTCAGCGGGACTTGAACCGTCGCGGGACGCGGGTCGTTGGTCGCTTGCCCGACGGCTGTCGTTCGTGTTGACTGGGTTGCCTCCGGAACCGAGCGAGGTTGAGAAGTTCGTGGCCGATGATTCGCCGAACGTGTTTGACAAACTCGTCGATTGCACGCTCGCATCACCGCACTTCGGCGAGCACTGGGCGCGGCATTGGATGGACCTCGTCCGCTACAGCGACACGCACGGCTCGGAACACGATCCGCTGATCCCACACGCTTGGCGATACCGCGACTATTTAGTCCGCGCTTTCAACGCTGACCTGCCGTACGATCGCCTCGTGCGCGAGCACCTGACCGGCGACCTTTTGCCGCCGCGTTGGAATCCAACCCTCGGCGTCAACGAGTCTCCCATTGGGACCAGCTGGTTCCGTTTCGTTGAGTTCTATCCGACTCCGATCGACGTCAAGAACGAAGAAATCGTCGTCATCGACGCGCAGATCGACGCCTTCAGCAAGACGTTTCAGGGACTGACGATCGCCTGTGCTCGCTGTCACGACCACAAGTTCGACGCGATCTCGGCTCAGGATTTCGCCGCGCTGTACGGCATCTTCGCCAGCACGCGCACGACGATGCACCGCGTCAACGATCCGATCGCTCAACATGCGTTCGATCCGGAACTGGTTGAACTCAAACGCCCGATTCGCCGCGAGCTGGCCGAACTGTGGCGCGAACAACTGATTCACTGGCCGTCCGCGATCTTGGCCGCTCGCGACAAAGTTCACGAGCCAGATCCACCGAAGCCGGCCGAGAAGGACAAGCCCGCTGCACCGATGCTGCCGCCGTTTGCGCCGGGAGCACGATCGCTTGAAGCAGAATCGTTTCGCTGGCTCGCAGCGTTGAAATCCGCGAAGAGCAAACCGACCGAATCGCTGACACCTTTCACGCGACTGATTCCGTCACCACCCATCGCTGGCGCAGCGACAAACGCCGACGCGATCGAATCGAAGCTGTGGACCGATCTGACGAACGAGCGGCACGCGTCTGGTGAACGCCGGTCAGCGTCCGCCGGACGGTTCCGCTGGTTCGTGGAATTCACCGACACCGATCCATCGGGATTGATCACGAAGGGCGGCGATTGGTTTGCGACCGACAACTTTCAGCAAACGAGCGTCACCGGCGAGTTCGCGGTGTCGCCCAACGGAAGCAGCATTCTCACCGCAATTCTGCCGCGCAGCCGTTCCTCGCACCTGATCAGCAACAAGCACGGCGGCACGTTGCGGTCGCCGAATTTCACGCTCGACATGAAGTTCATCAGCGTGCTGGCCGGGGGGACGAACAACGCCCGCGTACGGCTGGTCATCGAGAACTTTGTCGCGGACGGAGTGCTGTTCACGCAGGTGATGCCGCTGCTCAACGAACCGCGATTGCGGTGGATCACGCTGACGGTTCGCGAGGCCTGGGCCGGTCGGCGAGCGTATCTCGAAATCATCCCGCGCGATGAGATGCCGTATCCCGGCAAGCATCCGGACGCGCGAATTCTCAACACGGACGGTCGCAGCGGCGTTGCCGTTCGAGCAGTCGCGTTTCACGATGTCGCCGGTGCGCCAGAGTTGTCGTCGCCGCTCCCGGAGGAGTTGTGGTCGGCGGAAGCGTCGTGGTCGGCGCTGACCAAACAGGTGACGACGCTGGTTGGTGACGCGATCAACGCATGGGCGGATGAACGCTGTTCCGACGAGCAAGCTCGGTTCATCGACGAGTTGCTGCGCGCCGGCGTGTTGCTCAACGAAGCTCCAGCCGATCACGAGTTGGCTCGGTTGGTCGCCCGGTATCGCGAACTCGAAGCCCAAATCCCCGTGCCGACACGAGTCGGCGGCGTCACCGACGAGCAAAGCTTCGACGAACACCTCTTCCCACGCGGCAATCATCGCCGCGCGGGAGCAACGGTCCCGCGAAGATATTTGGAGGTGCTCGGCAAGTCCCAATCGGAGATTACAAATGTGAGATTTGAGATTTCCGATCGCGTTGGCAGCGGGCGACGCGAACTGGCAGATGCAATCGTCGATCCGCGCAACCCGCTGACCGCGAGGGTCATGGTTAATCGGATGTGGCAGCATGTCTTCGGCGTCGGACTGGTGAAGACCGTCGATAACTTCGGTGTCCTCGGCGAACCACCGAGTCATCCGGAACTGCTCGACTGGCTGGCAGCCGAGTTCGTCCAATCAGGCTGGTCGACAAAGCACATGCTCCGGCTGATGCTGACCAGCCGCGCGTTTCAGCTTTCGACCGAAGCCTCGGCCGCCGCACGCGAACGCGATCCGAACAACCGGCTGCTCTCGCACGCGAGCGTGCGGCGATTGGAAGCCGAGTCGCTGCGTGACTCGCTGCTGTTTGTCGCCGGCCGATTGGATCGAACCCAAGGGGGACTCGGCGTGCCGCTGCCGCTGCGAACCGGCTTCAAGGACTTCGAGAATCCGCTGTCCGGACCGCCCGACGGCAACGGCCGTCGCAGCCTGTACCTCGAAGCTCGTCGCAATTATCCGCAGCATCTGCTCATCGCCTTCGATCAACCGAAGCCCGTGTTGACGGTCGGTGAACGGAACGTGACCAACGTTCCGGCTCAAAGCCTGGCACTGCTCAACGACAAGTTTGTCTCGGTTCAATCGGGGTTGCTCGCCGATCGTGTGCGGTCGCTGGCGACTCCGGAAGATCGAATCCGAGCGTTGTGGTCGATCGCGTTCTCCCGACTCATCACCGAACCGGAGATGACCCGCGCGATCGAGTTCTTGAAGTCGCAAGCCACCGTGCTGGGGATCGCGGCCGACGGTTGGCAGAGTGAGCCGACCGTTTGGAATGAGTTGGCTCACGCCTTGGTCAACACGAAAGAGTTCTTGTACCTGCGGTGATGAAGGACGAAGCGATGACTGGCCAACGATACCTGACTCGCCGAGACGCTCTTCAACGGAGCGCGATGGGCTTCGGAGCGCTTGCATTGCGGGGATTGTTGGCTGATCGAGCACAAGCCGACGTTCCAAATTCCACACTTCGAACTCCGCATTTCGCCTCGAAGGCCAAGCGGATCGTGATGCTGTTCATGGACGGCGGCGTGTCACAGGTCGATTCGTTCGATCCGAAACCGCGGCTGACGGCCGAGCACGGCCAGCCGTTCAAGATGAAGATCGAAACGACACAGTTCGAGAACAACGGCTCGACATTCGGTTCGCCGTTCGAGTTCAAGCAGTACGGCGATTCGGGGATTCCGGTCAGCAGTTTGTTCCCGCACATTGCTCGGCACGTCGATGACCTGTGCGTGATCCGCTCGATGCGGACGCCGTTCGGTGAGCACGCGCAGTCGTGCTACATGCTGCACACCGGGCATCCGCTGACGGGACATCCCAGCATGGGAGCGTGGGTCTCGTATGGACTCGGCAGCGAGTCGGCGAACTTGCCGAGCTTCGTGGTCGTCAACGGCGGGCAGTTGCCGCTCGGCGGGATCGCGAACTATTCAAGCGGCTTCCTGCCGGCGGTTCACGAGGCGTCGCTGTTTCACGTCGGATTGAACACTCCGGTCGTGGACAACATCCAACCCGATGAGCCAAAGCCCGGCCTGCAAGCCAATAAATTACGGTTCATCGCCGACAACGACCGCGAGTTCGCCGGCCGAATCGGTAGCGGCGAGGAGCAAATCGAATCGGCGATCCGCAATTACGAACTCGCCTTCGCGATGCAACGCTCGGTCCCCGAAGTCGCCGACTTAAAGGACGAGTCCCCCGCGACGCTCGAAGCCTACGGCCTCAATTCGTCGAACGTATTCGAGGCTCGATACGCTCGGCAGTGCTTGCTCGCCCGCCGGTTGCTGGAGCGCGGAGTGCGGTTCGTCGAGCTGACGTGTGTCGGCGGCATCCGCTTCGTCTCACCGTGGGACTCACACGACAACATCAAAGGTGACCATCAAAAGAATGCCGAGATCGTCGATCGACCAATCGCCGCGCTGCTGGCCGATCTCAAGCAGCGTGGATTGCTCGACGACACGATCGTCGTCTGGACGGGGGAGTTCGGCCGCACTCCATTCGCTCAAGGGAGCACCGGCCGCGATCACAATCCGCAAGGATTTTCGCTGTGGCTGGCCGGCGGCGGCATTCGCGGCGGCATGACCTACGGAGCAACCGACGAGTACGGCTATCACGCCGTCAAAAACATCGTCACGCCGTACGACCTGCAAGCCACGCTGCTCCATCAACTCGGCATCGACCACGAACGCCTGACCTTCCGCTTCGGCGGACGAGATTTTCGCCTGACCGACGTGCATGGAAATGTCGTTCGCGAGATACTGGCCTGACCAACCCGAAGCGTCAGCGAGGGCGAACGCCTCAAAGCGCTTCGACGTGCATCGAACGATGCGTTCGCCCTCGCTGACGTTTCGAGTTACTAGCAAGGAGAGTTTCCTATGAGTGTCCCGATTCAAACCTGCGATCAACTCCGCAGCAAGAAGTGCGTTCCCTGCGAAGGGGGTGTTCCCAAACTGACTTCGGCCGAAGCCGAGGCTCAGATCAAGCATCTGACCGGCTGGGTGCTGACCGCCAATCACGAACGCATCCGCAAATCGTGGGTCGTGAAGAACTACATGGCCGCAATGAACTTCCTGAATCACGTCGCCTGCATGTCCGAATGCGAAGGTCATCACCCCGACGTCCACATCGAGAGCTATCGCAACGTGACCATCGAAATCTACACGCACGCGATCGGCGGCCTCTCCGAAAACGATTTCATCCTCGCCGCCAAGATGGATGCTCTGCCGATCTCGCTGAAGCAGTAGCCCGGCCGATCGCCGATCGCCGTAAATTACACCTTTTCCATTTTCAAAGTGACTCCATGCAAACCCTCGTCCAATATCTGCAAGCTCACCAATCCGATGCCCTCGAAACCTTGAAAGCTCTGCTGCGAATTCCCAGCGTCAGCGCGATCACGGCTCATAAGCCGGATGTGCGGCGCGCCGCGGAGTTCGTGCGCGATCAACTCGCCTCGGCCTCCCTGACGACCGAACTGGTCGAGACGGCCGGGCATCCAATCGTCTACGCCGAGTGGCTCAAGGCCGAGAACCCGAACGCTCCGACCGTGCTGATCTACGGCCACTACGACGTGCAGCCCCCCGACCCGCTCGACAAGTGGGTCACGCCCGCGTTCGAGCCGACCGTGCGAGACGGCTGCATCTACGCTCGCGGAGCCACCGACGACAAAGGCCAAATGCTGACGCATGTGCTGTCCGTCGCCGCGTGGCTGAAAGCGACCGGCAAACTTCCGATCAACGTAAAGTTCGTCATCGAGGGGGAAGAAGAGGTGGGCAGCAACAACCTCGATGTGTTCCTCGCCGCTAATCGCGAGAAGCTGCGCAGCGACATCGCTGTCATCAGCGATACCAGCCAGTACGCTCCGAACATCCCGGCGATCACCTACGGCCTGCGCGGCATTCTGGCGTGCGAGGTCCGTCTGATCGGCCCGAAGCAAGACTTGCACAGCGGCATCTTCGGCGGAGCGATTACGAATCCTGCCACCGCACTCGCGCGATTGATCGCCTCGCTGCACGATGCGAACGGCCGAGTGCAAATCCCCGGCTTCTACGACGACGTCAAAACTTTGACTGACACCGAACGCGCCGGCTTCGCCGCGCTGCCGTTCAACGAGCGAGACTTCTTGGCCAGCGTCGGCGTCGAGAGCAGTTGGGGCGAGACCGGCTTTACATCGACCGAGCGTCGCTGGGCGCGGCCGACTTGCGAGATCAACGGCCTCACCTCCGGTTATCAAGGCGAAGGGCCGAAGACGATCATCCCGTCCTGGGCCTCGGCGAAGATCACCTGCCGGCTGGTTCCCAACCAAGACCCGCACAAGCTGACCAAGTCGCTCGGCCAATTTTTGCAACAACAATTGCTGCCTGGCTGCCGATTGGAGTTCATCGAATCCCACGGCTGCCCCGGCTTCATCGCCGACGCGAACAGCCCATTCATGGACGCCGCCAAGAACGCGATCCAAGAAGCCTTCGGCACAAAGCCGGTGATGATCCGCGAAGGTGGTTCGATCCCGGTTGTCGGCACGCTGAAGGAACTGCTCGGCGTGGACACGCTGCTGCTCGGTTGGGGCCAGAACACCGACAACCTGCACAGCCCCAACGAACATTTCGCCGTCGCCGATTTCCACCGCGGCACGCTGGCCAGCGCGTTGCTCTGGCAGCGAATCGCCGATCGCTGTGCGTAGTTCGGACGCCAACGTCCGAACAATTGAATCGCGAATCGTCTACAGCCACTTCGGCTCGAAGCCCTTGCGATACGGCTTCGTCAGCAGAGCGGTCGCTTTGTCGTTGTTCGCGAACTTCAGCTCGGCCGTGTTCCAACGCAGCGTTTGTGCCGGCAGCCGAATTGCGATCGTGCCGAGCAACACCGTCTCGGTCAGCGGGCCGGAGTAATCGAACAGCGAAGTCGTATGCCCCTCGCCTCGGCAGGCGTCTGCCCACGAGACGTAGTGGTCACGAGCCGGAACCATTTGGATTTTGAAGTCCGCAAACTTCTCTTCCGGGAAGAGCTTCGG
>QWQF01000202.1 GCA_003669125.1 Planctomycetota bacterium | reverse complement strand
GTTCCGGCGTTGATCCGTAGTTCGGTCGCACCGACTGCGGCCAGATCCGCGACGTTGATGCGATCGGTACCTCCCAGAGACGAGACCTGCACGAGTTCAATGTCGCTGCTCAGCGACTGCGTTGTCGTGTCGATCGCGACGGTCAGCAGTCCTGCGGCTTGCCCGACGTTGAAGGTGTTCGCCACGTTGCTGCCGAAGAACTCGAAGCGATCGCTTCCTTCGCCGCCAGTGATCGAATCCACGCCATCGCCGAGCGACGCGACGATCGAATCGTCGCCGTCACCACCGTTGACCGTGTCTGTGCCCGCTAAGCCACGCAGCGTGTCGTTGCCACCCTGACCGTGGATTGAATCGTCACCTGCCGCGCCGACCATGCTGTCGTTGCCGTCGCCACCTTCGAGGTAATCATTTCCTGAACCACCGTTGAGCTCGTCGTTGCCGGCACTCCCGAACAGCGAGTCGTCACCGGCTCCGCCCAACAACGTGTCGCCGTTCGTGGCGGCGACCGGCCCACCAACCGAAGCGAAGAACAAATTATCGATCGCGAATCGTTGACCACCAAGCGCCGTGGAAATCGTCGTGAAGTCCAACACCATGCGTCGAACAGCGACCGTTCCCGTGTAGGTGAAGAGTGCTTCCGAGAAACTCAGGATCTGTTGCAGAGTCACCGGTGTGCTCGAGATCACATTCAAGTTGGTATCCAGCAGCGTCACCTGCAAGGCGTTGGGCAATGTGCCGCTCTGACTGCGAGCGACACCAAATGAGATGTTCGTGGCCGTTGTGCTGAAGTCGACGGTCAAGACGCCGGCCGCATTGCCTTCCAGAACGGGGTCGGTCAAGTTTTGCGTTGTGCCGGGAACAGCTCCGATCAAGGCGTTGAAGTACGCGTCGAGACTGTCGATTCCGGCAACCTCAAAGCCGAACGTCGCTCCCAAAACCGACTGACCGTTCACGAATGTGTTTGCCGGCAACTCGTCGAACGCGATCGTCGTTCGTCCAGCGACCGAGGCCGTAACCGCGACCGACTTCGAAGCGTTGGTCGTTGGAACGCGATCCGTGACCTTCGACACCGGCCCGGTGTTTCCCACCGTCCATTGACGAGGCACACCGACGGCCAACGGCTGCACGAGGACTGCCGTCTTACGTGTGATTTCCCACGTTCCCGCACGCGGCCGGCTCCCCTGGACGGCCGCACTGCTGACGACCGCCGAAGTATTGGCCGTCGAGGCCGCGCCTTGTGCGATCGTCGTTTGCGACGGTGTGTACGAGTCCGCTTGGTTGAAGTCCACTTGATAGCCCATGTCCGCCAACGCGGCGACGGTCACTCGGCTGAGCGGGTTGCTGCCGCCGCGAATCACACTCGACATCAGCTCGTTGCCGAAGCGGCTTTCGCGCCAGTGAGCATCGACCGAACCGGCTCCGCCAGAATTCTCCACGGGCACATTCGGTTCGGTGGTGCGGAAGATCCGGTCGTACTCAGCCGTGGCCAGCGACCCGATGAAGCGAGGATTGCTCGTCCCCGCGCTGACCAACAGGCCTTGCTGAGCCCACACGGTGCCGAAGCCGAGAGCATGTCCGATCTCGTGCAGGATGACATCCGACAACGAGCCGTCTGCATTGAGCGTGGGTAGGTCGGCGGAGTCAATCGTGATCGACGCCATCGCGGGCAAGAACGAGCCGATCCGCTGCACGTCGATGCCCGTCTGTCCCAGCACGCCGCCAGGACCGTCGATCGCCGTGACTCGCACCGTGATCACCAGATCGTCGATCGTGCCGACGTTCGCGACGATCACGTCCGGCAAGTCGCCACGAATGATCGACTCCCATTTTTGCTCGGCCGCGGCAAAGGCTTGCGTGTCATTGGCACTAAGCCCAGACGGCAAATCAATGATCATGTCGAACTGCCCCGGTCCTCCCACCGACACGCCGGTCGTCCCGATGTCGTCCGCCCCGAAGGCCGACACGCCGTAGGGAATCGTGATCGTCTGCAACAGCGCACCGGCGCGATTGAAGACGTCCAGCGACGACGTGACGCTCAGCGCGGTCGCCGTCGAGACTCGCGAACTTCCCAAGTAGATGTTGCCATCCAACACGCCCACACCGGAATACGTCCCGGCCGCAGACGTCGTCACAGGGAAGCTGTCCGTGATCAGACCAGACACCGGATTGATCTCGATAACCGATCGCCCATTCGCGACCGTCGCGATCAGCCGATCGGGATTCGTCGCTCCGGCGAGGCCACCCACGAGATTCGTGTTGGGATTCGCGCCGTTGATGTCCAGCACGCTGCTGATGCCGCCCAGCGCCGGATCGAAGACCAGGATGTCGTCGTTCGCGGAGTCCTGGATGTAGAGCAGTCCGTTGAGGAACGCCAACGCGTCGTACCGCTGATTCGTCGGCCGCGGGATGACCGTGCTGTCGAGCACCATACCCGTGTTGGCATCGAGCCGATACAGCGTGTTCGTCCCAAATCCATTCAGGTAGTACAGCGAGCTGCCGTCGAAGGCCAAGCCGTCGCCGTTGGCACTCGTCACTTCCGGGGCCGCGAAGCGATTCAACTCGGCACCCGTGAGCGGATCGAGTTCGACAATCTGACTCTGGTTGTTGGTCGGAACCGCAAACATTCGCGCCGGCAGCGCCGGCGGCGGAGCTAGCGGGATCGGCACTTCGCCCGCATTCTCGACGTCGTTGCCGGTGCCGCCATCGAGCAGATCGAAGCCGTCGCCGCCGAACATCGTGTCGTTGCCAGCCTGACCGCGCAACGTGTCGGAGCCGAGATTCCCTTCCAGCGTGTCCTGACCACCTCCGCCCAGGATCGAGTCGTCACCGCTGTTGCCTTGCAGCGAATCGTTACCGCCGCTGCCGTTCAGCAAGTCGTTGCCGTCCTCGCCTTGAATCGTGTCCGCGTCGTCGCCGCCGTCCAACGAGTCGTTGTCGTCGCCACCCAGCAACGTGTCCAATCCTTCATTGCCCAGCAGCGAGTCGTCGCCGAGACCACCGCTCAACGAGTCGGCTCCCGCGCCGCCCAGCATCGAGTCATTGTCGTCGCCGCCGGCGATCGAGTCGGCTCCCATCATGCCGTTGAGCGTGTCGAGGCCCGCACCGCCCGAGATCAGATCGTCGCCGTCGCCGCCGGCCACGTCGTCGTTGCCCGCTCCGGCATCGACTGTGTCGTTGCCGTCGTGGCCGATGATGCTGTCGTCGCCGTCACCGCCGTCGATGCTGTCATCACCGTCTTCACCGTTGATCGTGTCGTTGCCGTCGCCCGCCGTGATCGTGTCGTTGCCGTCGTTGCCGTTGATCGACGAAGCCCCGTCGAGACAAGTGATGACGTCGTCGCCGTGATTGCCCATCAACGTCTCGGCGATGCCGTCGCTGCCCAGGATCGCATCGCTGCCGTGCCCGCCATCGACGTTGATTGCAGTCAGATTCGGATAGTTCGCGCTGCTCACCGCGCTCAGGTCAATCGTGTTGGCGAGGTTGCCACCCTGAATCACGAACGACGTGACGGAACTCGTCGGCACACTGCCAACGGATGTCACCGGGTTTCCGTTCGCCAGCACTTGGACGGTCGCCGCCGCGCCGGTACCGGTCGAGCCAACGGTGATGTCGTCGTTCGAATCCGAGAAGACGTTGAGCTCGCCGTTGACGAACAACGCCGACACCGAAAGCAGCGATTTGCCTTCGAGTTGCTCAAGCTGCCCCGCGATCGGCAGCTTCGCCGCCCGTCGCCGAGTCGCCGTCTCGCGTTCCGTGAACCGACCCCGAACCGCTTCTAACCACGACAGAAATCGCATAGCCCCATCCTTGGGAGAATGTGAGATTCAGACATCCCTTTTTGAACCGCACGTTTCGTTCGCTGGCCCTGACGGACGAACGAACAACACCTACGGCACAAACCTCGTGTGATCGTCAGTCTTCATCAGCCTTTCGGGACCATTCGATTCACTACAAACGGAAAAGTCACAGCACTCTCCGCGACCGAACTGCTTCCAAGGCGGTAATTCTTAGCCAGGTTCCCAGGTCAAACATCTCGCAAAGAACGACGCCCTCCTAAATCACCGAGGTTGCCCAGTCAAAAATCCTCTTGGTCGATTCTCGGGAGCACTGGTAGATTCCCGCCCCGTTGCCACAGCAGAACCTTTGCTCTCAGGATCAATCATGCCTCGTTGGATTTCGCCCTTCTCGGCGGTGATCGTCATGCTCCTCGGCTGTGCCGGATTCGCCGCCTATCGCAGCGGCTGGATTCCCGTCGAGTTCGGCGGCACCCCCACCGGAGTCATCGTCGATGCCAATTCGTCATCCGCTGACTTGCAGCATCCGCCAGAATTTGAAGCCGATGACTCCGCGACCTTCGATGCCTACGGTGTCACTCGCGAGACACAAACAGACCAGACCGAACCGTTGATGCCCGACGAGTCGCTCGACACGAACGACTCCTCTCAGACCGCAGCCCGTCCCTCCAAGTGGGACACACTGTTGGATGAGGAGGCCACGTCCGACGCGAATCCTGTCCAGCAGGCCGTCTTCCAAAAGTCCGCCGGTCGCACGTCCAGTCGCCTGCGACTCGTTGCCGAAGAACAGCCCGTCGCCGAATCCGAAACCAACACCGAGCCATCCGTCCGCGTCGCCAAACGCTCGAAGGAGCAGGAGTCCGCGTTCGACTTCACGGACATCGACCGCCAGATGAAATCCGGCCAGGCCGTCGAGGCTCACAAAGCCTTGTCGAAGCTGTATTGGCAGCAACCCGATTTGCGATCGAGCGTGCAAGAGCGGATCGACCTCACCGCGAAGGCGCTCTATTTTTCACCGCAACCGCACCTCCAAGAGCCGTACGTCGTGCAACCCGGCGACCAACTTCGCAAGATCGCCAGCAAGCATCACGTCCCGTGGCAGTATCTCGCGCGACTCAATCGCACTGATCCCAAACGCCTGCGCGAAGGTCAGAAACTGAAAGTCATCGACGGCCCGTTTGGTGCGGTCGTGACGCTCAGCGACTTCGAACTGACGCTGCATCTCGGCGGCCAGTACGTCCGCAGCTATCCGTGCTGCATCGGCAAAAACAATTCGACTCCCACCGGGAAATTCAAGGTGCTCAACAAGGTCACCAGCCCGCAGTACACCGATCCCGATGGCAAAGTCTTTTCCGGAAGCGATCCCAAGAATCCGCTCGGAACCCACTGGCTCGACCTGGGAGACAGCTACGGCATCCACGGGACCATCGAACCAGATTCGATCGGTAACGCCGAGTCGCGAGGCTGCATCCGATTGCTCAACGCAGATGTCAGCGAAGTGTACGACCTGCTTGAAACTGGGGCCGAAGTGGTGATCCGTCAATAAGCGGACTGTTTTCCAAGTGACCGCTCTGGCGAGATCAAATTCTCGTCGCACATGACTCAACTCGTGCGTCGTCGCACAGAGGCTTTGGCACAAGGCGTCGAAGCTCTCCAGCATGGCAACTCGGTGGCAGACGCCGTGCAGGATGCTCGCGACGAGGTCTTCTCGCTGTTGCTCGACCACGCGGTGACCGTCAAACGCTGAAACGTGCTTGGCCAGCGTCGCTCAGCATGAGGCAACCGCGTCCTTCAAACGGCGTGGGCCGAGATCACGTTGCGTGGTCTCGGCCCAGCGATTGAAGGTATTTGGTCACATCTCCGAGTGGCTTAGAATCCCCAGCTCACGCCGAAGCTGTAGTTGTTCGTCACGTAATTGTTTCGCTTCTCGTTGATCTTCGGAAACAGTCCGGCCGCCGGATTGCCTTGCCACAGAACGCTGCCAGCGGTGTCGGTGACTTCGCCGAGGAGCAAGATCGAGTAGCCCGCTCGGAACCGAGCTTTCTCGAACACGCTGAATCGTCGCAGGACCGGCACATACTGGAAGAGCGGAGCTTCTGCGGTGATTGTCTGCTCGAACATCGGCGAAACGTGAGCAGTCGTTGTTTCGTCGGTGAATGAATTCGGCGTCGCATCCTCCGTCGAAGCCAACAGCATGTTGGACTCGCGAGTGTGCATCGCGATGTTGTCGCCGTTCATGCTCAGTTTCGTATAGTTCGCCAACAGGCCGACCTTCGTCGTGCCGGTGAGCAACAGCGATTTGCCGCCAAAATCGTAGGTCAACCCGACTTCGCCGCCACCCAGGTGTTGTTCGGCGTCGTTATTCAGGTACGACGTGATCGGATATCGGAAGTGGTCGTGGAAGGAGAAGAAATTCAATGTGTTTTGTTGATTTTGACCACCACCACCACCGCCGCCTTGCTGCTGGCCTGACCCTTCACCACCGGCGTTGTCCACGATGCCATCGCCGTCGTTATCGACGTGGTCGGGCGTTGCATGGATTTTGATATCCGGGCTGAGAGTTTGGTTTCCACCACCACCGCCGCCGCCACCACCTTGCTGCTGGGAGCTGGTGTAAGCGAGACCGCTGTCTTGGCCAAAGAAGCCGAAGGACTCTTTCAAGTAGAAGTATCGAAGTCCGACCGTCGGCCGCACACGCAGCGAGCCCCAACTCAAGACCGGTGACATCACGATTTCGGCGTTGCCGCCGTACAACTCTGACCGAAGCTTCATCTGAAATTCCAAGTCATACGGCACAGTCACGCCGCCGAACGTGGTCCCATCGGAGAACGTGACAATCGATCCGTCATTCAGCGGCAAGCCGCCCAGGTTGTCGATGTTATTCGCCAACACGTCGTTAATATCGTTGAAGCGTCCGACCGTAGTCGGCTGGATCGACGTGAGCTGATTCAACTCGGAGGTCACCTGCGCCGCCGCAGCCGCGTTGCCCGTTGCGTTCAGTTCATTGATGATGTGAATCTGCTCGATCGCGAACAGTGCAAAGGCACGTTGCGTGTCGCGATTTTCCACCTTCAGTGCGTCGCGTGCGTTGTAATCGAAGGTGCCCTGGTTGGTCAGAAAGCCCAACCGAAGTCCGCTGTCATCCGCGCTGTCGTAGCCCCAGATCGCTCGTACTCCCTGGTTGATCGTCTTGCGATGGTGCTTGTCAAAATTGAACGCGCCGAACAACTGATGTCCCACCGTCCCATTGGCTTCACTGTCCAAGAACGGAGTGAGGATGCCACCTTGCTGGCCACCGCCACCGCCGCCGCCACCACCCTGCCCTTGTTGAGTTCCAATTTCCGACTGAATCGTCTGTGGATAGTTCTGAGCCTGTGAGTTGCCCACGAGGGAGTCTGAACTCCGCGTCCGCCCCGTCAAGTACTCGATGTTGAGCAGATACTTCCGAGAGCGATTGTTCTCGGACTCCGACCACAAGCCGTTGTTAAACGTCTGTTGGCTGAAGGAGTTTTGGTACGGCGAGGTCTCTGGCCAAGGCGAGTAACCCGGCGGTGGACCGGAGCCGGACATCATCGGCGCGCCTCCATAGCCGTCGTAGGCCATGCCGGGAGCCATCCCCATCGGCGATTGAGCCTGAGCCGTGAGAGTACTCGCCGCAATGAGCGAGGTGCCGAAAATCGTGTTGAACCAGTGCTTGAACCGCATCAGAACTTCCTTGGACTGATCGTCTTCGGAGTTTGTTGACACCCTCCGCGCCACCCAACGGGCGTGCGGCAGGGAGACCTGCGGTTCTTATCGTCGTGGCGACTTGGCAAACTGTAGCGGTTATTCCAATCGTGCTGGTTTTCAGGGTCGCAGAGTCCTCGCAAAGTTTTCGTGGCGGGCGCTGCTAGCCTCCGTTCCGACGCCAGCTGTGTCGTCCACAACTACAGAACCGGCCCGATAATCCACGGCGCAAACTCATCGTCGCCAATCCCTTGAGCTTCGCTCTTGGTCTTTTCGCCGCTGGCGACGGAGATGATCTTCTCGAAAATTTCTTTCCCAACTTGCTCAATCGACTCCCCTTCCAGAATGCCGCCGGCGTTGATGTCCATGTCGTCAATCATGCGGTCGAACATCGGCGTGTTCGAAGCGACCTTGATGCTCGGAGCCGGCTTGCAGCCGAAGCAACTTCCGCGGCCGGTCGTGAAGACGACGACATTCGCACCTCCGGCGACCAAGCCGGTGACCGAAATGGGATCGAAGCCCGGAGTGTCCATGAACACGAAGCCTTTGGCAGTGACTGGCTCGGCAAAATCATAAACCGCGTTGAGCGCGGTGTGGCCGGCCTTCGCGATCGCTCCCAGCGACTTCTCGTAGATGGTTGTGAGTCCTCCTTTTTTGTTGCCGACCGAGGGATTGTTGTCGATCGCCCCGCCAAACTTGGCGACGTATTCCTCCCACCAGCGGATTTGCTTCAGCAGTTTCTGCCCGACTTCCGGAGAGCGAGCACGCCGGAGCAGCAGATGTTCGCCGCCGTAGATTTCCGGTGTCTCGGCCAGGATTGTCGTCCCGCCGTGAGCGACCAGCATGTCGCTGGCGATGCCGAGCGCCGGGTTGCAGGTGACTCCGCTGCTGCCGTCGCTGCCGCCGCAATTGGTACCGAGTATGATTTCCGAAACCGGGATCGGTTCGCGGCGGACCTGATTCACTTGCGGGAGCATGTCTTTCAGGAGGTCGGTCGCGTAGCGAACGGTCTTCGCGATCCCCCCTTGCTCTTGCATGTTGAGCACCAGCGGTCGAGGCGGCTCCGGCTCGCCGGGAATTCGCAATTGAGTCAGACCGTATTTGTCTTGCAGGTATGCTCCCTGCGACGTCTCGCAGCCGAGTCCCACGATCAGGTACGCGCCGATGTTGGGGTGTTTGCAGAAGCCCGCCAAGGTCCGAGCCATCAAGCGGTGTTCGTCACCGTCGTAGTCGAACGCGCAGCCTCCCTTGTGAACCAGCGGGACGACGCCGTCGATGTTCGGAAAATCGCGCAGCAAGTCCTTGTTGAACCGCTCGGCGATCATCTTCGACGTCGCCGCCGAACAATTCACCGTGCTGACGATGCCGATGTAATTGCGAGTCGCCGCTCGGCCATCAAGCCGGCGATAGCCTTGAAACGTACGGCCGAAAATCGGCGTCGGATCGGCCGGAATGTCAGTGCCAATCGAATGATCGAGTTGCAGTTCTCCCGGCTCCATGTTGTGCCGATGGACCCACTCACCGGGTTCAATACTTTCGGTCGCGTATCCGATGACGCAGCCGTATCGCCGGACGGGCTCTTTCGGCGCGATCGGTTTCAACGCGATCTTGTGGCCGAGTTCCACGATCTCCTTCGCCGTGATGTCGTAGTTGCCGACACGAACCGCCAAGCCAGCCGGGATCGTGCGGCGAACGTAGGCAATATTGTCATCGGGGTTCAACAACAAGGCCGGAGAATCTTGAGACATCGACGAGCTCCAAAAGGCGTCCGTGTGAAAATCGAATGAGTCAACGGAAAGTAGCGAGTCAGTTCGACGAGTCCAAGCGGTCCGATTGGCCGTGACGAGCACGCTCGGTACGATCCCGCTCCGATTTGGATCTTCGCGTCTCGCATTGGGAGTCGTACTGCTGTGATTCAAACTTCGCTTCCCTCGTCCATCGACCGACGGTTGTTCCTGCGGCAGTTGTCTGTCGGAGCGATCGGTTTGATCGGTGTCTCCTCGCGTTGCGGGTCTTCTTTGGCGGCAGACGCGAGTCGTTTGCTGGTCCACTCGAAAGCTCCGATGAATGCCGAGCCGCCGCTGACGGACCTCGTGAAGTCGTGGGTCACGCCGGTCGAATCGTTCTTCATCCGCAGTCACGGAAACACTCCAGAGATCAACGCCGACTCATTCCACCTGTCGGTCGAGGGCTTGGTCGAGCGTCCGCTGACGTTGACGCTGGCGGAACTCGGCCGCTTCGAGCAGCACGCGGTCACCGCCACGCTGACTTGTGCCGGAAATCGTCGCTCCGAACACAGTCGTCTCAAGGCAGTCAAAGGGGTCCAATGGCGTGAGGGCGCGATCGGCAACGCGAAGTGGCGCGGCGCACGGCTTTCAGACTTGCTGAAGAAAGCTGGCCTGCGCGACTCGGCCAAGCATGTTTGGTTCGAGGGACTCGACACCGTCGAAGATGGTGGCAAGTCGTTTTCATTCGGCGGTTCCATCCCGCTGGAGAAGGCGTTGCTGGACCGCGAGAACAATCCGGGGGCGATTCTCGCCACGACGATGAATGACAAGCCGCTGACGGCCGATCACGGTTTCCCCGTGCGGACGGTTGTGCCCGGCTACATCGGCGCTCGCAGTGTGAAGTGGCTGAGCAAGATCGTTGTCAGCGACCGCCCCTCACCGAATCATTTCGTGGCGGATGTCTACAAGTTGGTCGATGAGGGAACGCTGCTGGAAGTCGCCGAGAACGGGCCGATCTATCGGATGCCGCTCAACTCGGCGATCTGCACGCCGACGACCGGAACTGCGTTGAAGGCTGATCGAGTCGAAGTCGTCGGCTACGCACTGCCTCCGGGAGTGCCGGGAGTTTCCATCCGCAAGGTCGAAGTCTCCGGCGACAGCGGCCGCTCGTGGACGGAAGCCAAGCTGACTTCGCCCGCTTCCGAGTTCTGCTGGCAACTTTGGTCCGCCGAAATCGCCGCCACCTCCGCCACGAAAGAACTGATCGTTCGCGCAACCGACTCGCGCGGTGACATGCAACCAGAATCTGTTCGCTGGAATGCCAAGGGCTATCTCTTCAACGCCTGGCATCACGTTCCTGTGAACTGACCGAAGGAGTGATACGAAATGACGGACTCAACTTCGTTGGAACACAGCATCGGGAACTCGTCCACGAATCGCGCGATGATCTTCCGGTCTTCCGCGATTCAAATTGCTGTCGTCGGCGCGGCCGGCAGCGTCTTCTTGAGCGTGGGGCAGGGTCTGAAAGCCTGCCCTTTGTGTTTCTACCAACGCTCGTTCGTCATGGCCGTGCTCGCCGTGCTGGCACTCGGCCGGTTTCTGGAACGATCACGCCCCGGCTTGATCTGTTTGTTGAGCGTCCCACTGGCTTGGGCGGGGTTGGGCGTGGCGGTGTTTCACTATTACCTGGTGGCGACCAAAGTCCTCGAATGTCCGCAGGGGTTGTTTGGATTCGGCACCGCTCCGGCACAAAGTTTGATGCTCTTCAACTTTTTGGCCAGCGATGTCTCCGTGGGAGCTTGGTACGGTCGCCACGAATCGCCACGACAACGTGCGACCACGCAAATCGCCGCCGTGCTGCTGGGATTCGTTCTAGCCGTTGCGTGTGTGAAGAGTGCTCCGCCACTGCCGAAGGTGCCCGCCGCCGCCTACGATCCGGTCAAAGATCCGCTTGATACCTGTCGCCGTCCATTCCGTGCTCCGACGAATTGACGCCATGCCGACGCCGTCTCAAGAAGCCACCATTCGGTTCGGGTGTTTCTTCGGAACGCTACTCGCGATGGCCGTGTGGGAGTTTCTCGCACCGCGGCGTCCGC
>QWQF01000205.1 GCA_003669125.1 Planctomycetota bacterium | reverse complement strand
CGTTCGGCCTCTGCGAGCAGCCTGACTGAATGTGTTATAATTAACATCCCAACTGCAAAAGGATAAAGATGACTTGGCATATACATTACACGCATCAGTGCGGCAATTGTGAGGCTTTCTATATTCCGTATGAAGTGAGCGTTTTGTGTCCAAAATGTGGAACAAATGAAGATGAAGTCAAGGACGACTTCATTTCCGAAGCTGCCGGTTCTGCACACGTAAATTTGAGAGAAGGCAGTTACTTGCCTGGCGTTTGGCACACCAGCTCATTCGCCGACCATATTTTATATTTGCTCTTCAGCGTGTTGGAGCAACACCGGACTACAAAGAAAAAGAAGCCCTTCGATGCTGTTGCGCGCGAAGCGGTAGATAGAATCGATTTTGAAGACCAAGAATACTTGCGGGAGCATCTTTATGAAATCTCGCTGAAAGTTAAAGCCGAGTTGGATAAAGACGACGAGTGAAAGGCGGCAACAGAGGCCGAACAAGGCGCTGCACCCGACCGCTTACAGCTTCGCTCGTCGTGCCTCCTCGCTACGCTTTCAGCGGCGGGTGAGCTTGGTCGTTGAGGCTGCTCATGCCGATATCATCCCGCCTCGAATTCCGGGACGCGAGAGACAGCAATGAGCGATGTGATCTACGATTTTGATGTGGTGGTGATCGGAGCCGGACACGCTGGCTGCGAAGCGGCCTTGGCGGCGGCTCGGCTGGGGGCGAAGACGGCGTTGCTGACGATGAGTTGCGATATGGTCGCCGCGATGAGCTGCAATCCGGCGATCGGCGGCGTCGCGAAAGGGCAGATCGTTCGCGAGATCGATGCGCTCGGCGGCGAGATGGGGCGAATCATCGACGAGACCGGCATCCAGTTTCGGATGCTCAATCAGACCAAAGGCCCGGCCATGCACAGCCCGCGGGCTCAGGCCGACAAGAAGGCCTATCAGTTCGCGATGAAGTGGCGCGTCGAGCAGCAAGAGAATCTGACACTGCGACAAGAAGTCGTCGAAGGTTTGGAATGCTCGGCCGAGAGCCGAGAGCCGCAAGCCGATGGCCGTTATCTCAAACAGATTCAGGCCGTTCGCGTCCGAGGTGGTGCGATCTACCGGGCGAATGCCGTCGTCATCACCACCGGCACGTTCCTGCAAGCGATCATGCACACCGGTGAGGCGAAAGCATCCGGCGGCCGAGCGGGCGAAGGAACGACAACCGGGCTGTCGCACACTCTGACGGAACTCGGCTTTGAACTGCGGCGATTCAAGACCGGTACGCCATGCCGGATCAACGGACGCACGATTGATTTCTCCGCCACTCAGGAGCAGCCAGGGGACGCCGAACCGCAGCCGTTTTCGTTCTTGACCGACGCGATCACTCAGCCGCAGATGTCTTGTCATCTGACCGAGACGAACGAGCGGGTCCACGATCTCATCCGCGCCAACTTGCATCGGGCACCGATGTATTCGGGACAGATCCAATCGACCGGGCCGCGCTACTGTCCGAGCATCGAAGACAAGGTCGTGCGGTTCGCCGACAAGACCGCTCATCACATTTTCCTAGAGCCAGAAGGCCGCCACACCTGCGAGTTCTACTGCAACGGCATCTCGACCAGCTTGCCGCGCGACGTGCAGGAGGAGTTGGTGCATTTGATCCCCGGACTCGAACGGGCCGAGATCATGCGCTACGGCTACGCCGTCGAGTACGACTTCGCCCCGCCGACGCAGTTGCACGCAACGCTCGAAACGAAACGAGTCGAGGGGCTGTACTTCGCCGGCCAAATCAACGGCACGACCGGCTACGAAGAAGCGGCCGGGCAGGGGTTGCTCGCCGGAGCCAACGCCGCGTTGAAGATTGCTCACAAGCCGCCGCTGATTCTTGATCGCAGCCAGGCGTATCTCGGCGTGATGATCGACGACCTCGTCACAAAGGGAGTCGATGAACCGTACCGCATGTTTACGTCGCGAGCCGAATACCGCTTGCTCCTGCGTCACGACAACGCCGATCGCCGCCTGACACCGATTGGTGCTCGCGTCGGACTGGCGTCGGCCGAGCGGGTTCACCGCTGGGAAGCTCACGAAGCCGCAATCGCGATGGCTTCGGAGTTGGCCGTCAAGAAATTCCATCAAGGCCACAGTCTCGAAGAATGGTTGCGCCGACCGGAGACCGAATGGCTCGACGTCTGCGAGTTCAGCGAGGAAGCACGGTCTTTGAATTTGCCGACTCTGGCCGCGAAGCAACTCTCGATCGAAGCCAAATACGCTGGCTACATCCGCCGGCAAACGGCGACCATCGAACGCCAAGAACAAGTCGACACCGTCCGCATCCCAGACGCGTTCGACTTCCATGCCTGCCCACAACTCCGCGCGGAAGCGAAAGAGAAATTCACTCGCGTCCGCCCGCGTCACGTCGGACAAGCGAGCCGGATCAGCGGCATCACTCCGGCCGATCTCGCGGTGTTGATGCTGTATCTGACAGAGCCGACACGGATGGCGACGTAGGCTACAAGCCACGTCATATTAGTGACTTGTGCCAATCGGTGCGTGACTCTCACGACGATACGCTTGACGTTTCTTTCCGGGACGATATTCTTCGCCGCGTCGGAAATGAAACTGAGTCTCAATTTCCGGAAAGGTTCACCAGTCGCCAGCTAAGCCTTCACGGCACGCCAGCCATCTGCGACCCAAATTTGTCGCTCGGTCCCCATTCTTTTACTCGTGGAGGTGCTGTGATGCGAAATCATCGCCGTGGATTTACGCTCATCGAATTGCTCGTGGTGATCGCTGTGATTGCGATCTTAATTGCCCTGCTGTTGCCAGCTGTGCAGCAGGCTCGCGAGGCTGCTCGACGAAGTCAGTGCAAAAACAATCTGAAACAGATGGGGCTGGCTCTTCACAACTATCTCGATGTCAAAAAGTACTTTCCGCCCTCTGGCTGTATCGAAACCGCGACGACAGCCAGCGTGTTTTGGTCAGCGCAGGCCTACCTCTTGCCGTACTTGGAGCAGGCTGACTTGCAGCGTTTGATTAACTGGAATCAGCCGTACTCGGTGCAGGGCAGCGTGGCCCGTAAGCGGGTCGCAACTTACTTGTGTCCCAGTGAGATCAACGACCGCGCGCGTTCAGACCCACAGGCGAGCGACCCCAACTTCACCCACTATCCATTGAACTATGCCGCCAACGTCGGCACCTGGATGGTCTGGGATCCGAATTCCAAACAAGGTGGTAACGGAGCCTTTCATCCCAATAGTAGCCTATCGACCGCAGCATTTCGTGATGGAACCAGTTCCACATTGGCCTTCGCCGAAGTGAAAGCCTATACGCCCTACTTGCGAGATGGCGGCAATCCCGCAGCGGCAGGGGTTGCCATTCCTTCGACCGTCGCGGAAGTGGTGGCCTATGGGGGCAGTTTAGTCACCTCAGGGCACACCGAATGGGTCTGCGGCCGGACCAATCACATCGGTTTCACAGCGGTGTTCGCTCCGAATTTTGTCGTGAAATACACGTCTGGCGGGATCGATAACGACATTGATTTTATTTCCCGCCGTGAAGGTGGGTCAACCACGCAAGTGACGTATTCGGCCACGACATCGCGCAGCTTCCACTCTGGGATGGTTAACGCTGTCATGGTAGACGGAGCTACGCGGTCAATCAGTAGCAATATCGATTTGTCGATCTGGCGTGGGCTGAGCACCCGCAACGGCCACGAGCTACTCGGTAATTTTTAGGCCGTGGTTAACCTTCGACAGAAAGAGCCAATGATGGATGGTGAGCCGGTGATCGGTCCGCTTGATGGCGGTCAAACTCTCGTGGCGACCGCCAAGCGAACTGTCCGCGAGGTCGCTTCCAGCGAACTGTTGTGCGGAGAGAACGAACTTTTCATTCGTCATGGTGACGAACTCTACCGGCTCAAACTCACTCGAAATGGGAAACTGATCTTGCAGAAGTGACCGCTCGCATAGTTCGGTTTTTCCCGCTCGAACTGGCAACGATCATCTGGGCGGCGGCTCTCTAAAATTCTCTCGCGTGCCGGTAGCTTCGAGAGTTTGGAGAACGATTGCCTCTGCAGCAAGGATTGCTGGACTCGACAAAATGCGTTGGTTTGAGCGACTTTGCGGCTTTGTCACTTCGGGGGTTCTGAGTCGGAAAACGCCTGTTGACACGATTTCAAAGAATAGTCAACAATCGCCGCCGTGCTAAAGCTGGTAGCTTGGCTCAATGCGAACGCCCCGGATAACCGATAAGACAGTTAAGCTCGCGAAAGTTTGCCAGCAACGTTCGCCATCGTCAGCACTGCGAAGGACAAGGAAGTCTTACCGAATCCGACCGGCTCTCAGAGGACTGAGACATCAGGTGGTTCGGCCAGTTCAAAGGATGGATGCCTGATGAAAACCGTTTTCACGACCGGCGAAGCCGCCAAAATTTGCAAGGTGAGTCAGCAGACGATCATTCGCTGCTTCGACTCGGGCCAGTTGCGAGGATTTCGCGTCCCCGGTTCGCGGTTCCGCCGCATTCCGCGAGATATCCTGTATCGCTTCATGAAAGAGAATGGCATCCCCACCGATGCCCTCGAAAGCGGACGTCGCAAGGCTCTGATCGTCGATGATGACGAGGAACTCGTGGAACTGATCCGCGATGCGCTCGAAGCGGATGGCCGCTTCGAGATTCGCGTGGCCAACAACGGCTTTGACGCCGGCATGATGGTCCGCGAATACCACCCGGATGTGATCGTCCTAGACGTGATGCTGCCGGACATCAACGGCAAAGAAGTCTGCCAGCGAGTTCGCAGCGACAACACGCTCGACGACGTGAAGATCATCTGCATCAGCGGCATGGTCGAGCAGGATAAGATCGAGGACTTGAAAGCCAGCGGCGCAAACGAGTTTATGCAGAAGCCGTTCGAGGTGGAAAACCTCATCGAACGTATCTGCATGCTGCTGGACGTCGAGCCGGTTGCGGTGAAGTGAGCCAGCGGGCTTGCGATTTTCAGTTTGAGATTTGAGATTACCAACCCGGCTTCGATTTCGAGGCCGGGTTTCTTTTTTGGGAGCGTGGTGATTCATCACCGCTTTTGATTTTCCGAGGCGAGCGACCGTGTCCGAGCCCCCTGACATTTCGACCTCGGACCCATTTTTGCAAGCCAAGCTTGAAGCCCTTGCCGAATTCGCCGCCGGAGCCGGCCACGAGATCAACAATCCCGTCGCAACGATTGTCGGCCGAGCGGAACTGTTGCTCAAAGGCGAAACCAATCCAGAACGGCGACAAGCACTGCTGACCATTGGCGCTCAGGCGCTGCGGATTCGTGACATGATCGGCGACCTGATGTTGTTTGCTCGGCCGCCGAAGCCGGAGTTGCAGTCGCTCAATCTGGTCGAAGTTGCGGACGGCGTGCTCCGGAAGTTGGACGAGACCTTGCGGGCGAAATCGTTGAGTGTTGTTCGGCAAGTTCAATCGGTGGTGCCGATTGTCGCGGACCCGGTGCAATTGCGAATCGTCATCAGCAACCTGCTGCTCAACAGCGTGAATGCGTCTGCGGTGGGTGGTTCGATCAGCGTCTCGTGCTCGAGCCTTGAAGCCGATTCGCGGCGCTCGGCGGTGTTTACCGTGAAGGATCGCGGAGTTGGGTTATCAGCCGTCGAACGGAAACATCTCTTTGATCCGTTCTTCTCTGGCCGACAAGCGGGGCGAGGACTCGGCTTTGGTCTGTGCAAATGCTGGCGGATCGTCGAGCAGCACGGTGGTCAAATCGACTGCGACTCGTCGGAGGACGACGGCACAACTTTTCGAGTCACCTGGCCAGCGGCTGATTGAGTTGTCGGATTGTGTCGATGAAATAGCTCAGGCAAATCTCGCCATGCGTGCGTGTCGTGCTTGATGCATGCGCGGACACGACGGCCACCCGGCTTGTGCTGGTGGCTCGTTGGCCTTTGCGGTACTCGGTTGCCGATCAATCTGTTGAATAGGGCAAAAGCCGCTGAGCCATCGTGGGATGTCCAGTGGCGAGACGATCGAATAGGAACGGGACCGACACATGACCGCTCGACTGCAAGGCATCTTCACACCGAATCTCGTCCCGCTCGATTGCCGAGGGGACATCAACGAACCGGAGTTGCGTCGGTACATCGACTGGCTGATCGCCAAAGGGGTGCATGGCTTGTATCCGAACGGCTCGACTGGCGAGTTCACTCGGTTCACGGTCGAGGAGCGTCGGCGGATCATCGAGATCGTCGCCGACCAGACGCGCGGCCGAGTGCCCATCCTGGCCGGTGCGGCCGAGGCCAACGTCAAAGAGACGATCAGAGCCTGCGAGTACTACCACGAGCTTGGCTGCCGAGCGGTCGCGATTGTCGCACCCTTTTACTACAAGCTCAGCCCTGCGTCGGTGTACGCGTACTTCAAAGAGATCGCCAAGAACACGCCGATCGATGTGACGCTTTACAACATTCCGATGTTCGCCAGTCCCATCGACGTACCGACGGTGCGCCGCCTTGCCGATGAGTGTGAAAAGGTTGTCGCGATCAAAGACAGCTCCGGCGACATCGTCCACATGATCCGCATGATTCAGGCCGTGCGCCCGAATCGGCCAGAGTTCGCGTTCATGACCGGTTGGGATGCCGCGTTGATGCCGATGCTGTTGATTGGGTGCGACGGCGGCACGAACGCGTCGTCCGGTGTTGCCCCCGAACTCACGCGATTGCTGTACGATTTGACGGTCAGCGGTCGGCTCGATGAGGCGAGACAGGTGCAGTTCGATCTCGTGACACTGTTCGACACGATGATCTATTCGGCGGAGTTCCCCAATGGGTTCCGAGCGGCCGTCGATTTGCGTGGCTTCCACATGGGGGTCGGCCGCCAACCGCAGTCGGATCAGCAGGTGACGGATTTAGTCGCACTTAGTCGGACGCTGCAATGTTTACTCTCGCAACATGGATTCTCGGACGAGCCGATCGGCGGCTGTTCGACATCGGGATCGTCATCTGGGGGCGATCTCAAAACGCAAGACGTCAGCGCGATCGTTCAGACGGTCGTCGCCGAATTGAAGCGTCGCGGATTGGTTTGAGTCACTTCATCTCAGGCCTCAATGGGCTCGCCGCGTAGGCGCTTCTCGCACAACTTTGTCAACGCGCGGCGTGCGTGTTTTTGTCGTCGAGTGAACTTGGCGAACGTGTGAGAAATCCGTTTGCGTTTTGAAAAGGCGTTGTTAAAGTTTCGCCCCGTTGCCTGACGCCGGGCAGTGGATGACATGTGCTGCGATACGATCACGAGGTCTCTCATGCCTGATCGCGAACGTTGTCCCGAGTGTGAGTGTCCAGAAGCGGACCGGTCAGCAATCGTGACTCGCCGACGCTTCGTTCAAGTGGCAAGTGCCGGTGCGGCAGCGATGGCTCTGCCGCGAGTTCTGCGAGCGGACGAGTCCGTCGCCGATGCGAAGGTTCCGGAGTCGCTCGTCAAAAAGCTGTACGACTCGTTGAGCGAGAAGCAACGCGAAGAGATCTGCTTCACTTGGGACTACACCGACGACCGCAAGGTTCTGCGGACGCATGTCTCGAACAACTGGTTCATCACCGACGTCAAAACGCTGGGCATCGGAACCGATTTCTACACGCGTGACCAGAAGGACGTGATCGAGGCTCTGTTCTGGAGCCTCTACAACAAGGATTGGCATGACCGCATCCGGAAGCAGCTCAAGGACGATGCGGGCGGATACGGAAAACAGCAGACTATTGCGATTTTTGGCAAACCCGGCAGTGAGAAGTTTGAACTGGTGATGACTGGCCGGCATCTGACAATCCGCTGCGACGGCAACACGACCGAGCATGTCGCGTTTGGTGGGCCGATTTTCTACGGGCACGCAGCTTCGGGGTTCAACGAAAAAGTGAATCATCCCGACAATGTCTTTTGGCCTCAGGCACTCAAGGCGAATGAACTGTTCAAGATGCTGGATGGCAAGCAGCGGGAAGCGGCTTTGATCGAGAAGATGCCCAATGAAAGCGCGATTGCATTTCAGGGCAAGGGGAAGATTTCCGGGTTGTTGGCTTCTGAGTTGAGCAAGGATCAGCGAGAGCATCTGCAGAGCGTTTTGAATCTGCTGGTCGAGCCGTATCGAGTGTCAGATCGGCAAGAAGTGGCGAAGTGCTTGACGGCTCAAGGCGGTTTGGAGCAGTGTCGCTTGGCGTTCTACCGCGAAGGCGATCTGGGGAACGACGGCACTTGGGACAACTGGCGTTTGGAAGGTCCGTCGTTCGTGTGGCATTTCCGTGGGACACCTCATGTGCATGTCTGGGTGAATGTGGCTGACGATCCGTCGGTCCCGACCAATGCTCGCGGCTAGTGATTTTGCCGTTGATCCGCATTGCGAGTTGCTTCTCCTCAGTGAATTGAATCGTTCTCTCATTTCTTGAAGTGTGTCATTTCAACAGTCACATCAATCCTTAAATCGTTTTTGTTGGCAATTCGTTGTGATTGCGTTTTGGAATCTGCGGCTGCATTTGTGGTTCGTTCCTTTGTTCAATAATCAGCGAGGCCAATCTTGAGCCGTTCTTTTCCCGCAGCCCGCCAGAGAAAAGAAATCCGTCAGCCAAACTTGGAGCAGAAACAATCGGAGGCAGTCAATCACAGCCCGACATTTTCCATGAATCAGGCGACAACATTGCGTTGGTCGTTTGAGGAAGATGTTGTCCGGTATCGGCTGGCTGAGATCGACACGATGGGGGTCTGGCTGCCAAAGCTGTTGGAGTATGGCGAAGAGCGTGGGTTGAAATGGTTATTCGAGAACGGGATGTCGGTCTCGACCTTGTCGTATGCGGGCGGGTTCACCGGTGCCTTCGGACACGAGTTGGACGATGTTCTCGAAGAAACTCGGGACTTGATTCACTTGGCAGGGACATTGCGGGCGAGGTCGTTGGTTGTCGTGACCGGCCCGATCAACAATCACATCACGAAACATGCAACGCGGTTGGTGACTGACTCACTGAAGCAACTGGCCGACGAAGCAGCGGACAATGACCTCACGCTTTCATTGATGCCGATGCGGAAAGTGTTTTGCCGAGATTGGACCTTTTTGCATCGATTGGATGAAACGCTGGCGATCCTGGACCGTGTGAATCATCCCGCCGTGAAATTGGCGTTCGATGTTTATCACCTCTGTCCGGAGAAGGGATTGTTGCAACGGCTACCGGAGTTGGTGTCTCGGATCGGCGTCGTGCAGGTGAGTGACGCTTCCCCGACCGGCACCAGCGAGTACGATCGCGTCTTGCCTGGCGAGGGGATCTTGCCGGTAGCGGGAATTCTGAACGGACTGATCGACGCCGGATATCGTGGCTGTGTGGATTATCAAATCTGGTCCGAGTCGCTCTGGCAGTCGGTGAACCAGGATTGGTTGCAGAATTGCCGACAGAACTTTGCCCAATTGTGTCCGGTGAGCCGCTGACTCGACGATCATCGATGGCGACGATCATCGATGGCACAGTCGCGCCGCGTGAATCTCGCGGGGCGTCGCGATAGCATGTCCCTCCTCCGATTTCTGGAGCCGAGGACTGGGATATGCACGATTGGTTGTCGTTGGAAGAACTCGCGCAATTTTTGGGGCGAGATCGTCGCGAGATCGAAAAGCTTGTGCAGCGTGGCCGCATTCCCGGGCGGAAGATGCAGGCCGAGTGGCAGTTTCATCCGACCGAGGTGACTTACTGGCTCGAGCAGGAGATGCGTGATTACTCCGGCGACGAACTGCATGGCCTCGAGCGTGCGCAACAAGCTTCTGAAGCGGACATTCGTTGTCCGGTGCGGAGCTTGTTGCACCCAGACACCATGCAGGTGCCGCTCGAGGCGCGTACGAAGCGTTCTGTTCTGGAGTGTTTGATCGAGGTTGCTGGCCGTACCTGGCAGATCTGGCAGCCGGCTGAGATTTTGCAAGCCGTGCAGCAGCGTGAAGAGGTGATGTCCACAGGATTCGAGTCGGGCATCGCGATTCCGCATCCTCGCAATCCGCTGCCGGACGCCTACGGGCAATCGCTGATCGCATTTGGTCGGACGTTCTCCGGTATTCCGTTTGGCGCACCGAAAGGACAGTTGAGCGATTTGTTTTTCTTGGTGCTGTGCCGCGACTCGCGCACGCATCTGCATGTGCTCTCGCGGTTGGGAAGGATCATTCAACTCCCCGGATTCCTGGACGAGTTGCGAGCCGCAGACGACGGACTGACGGCCTATGAGATTGTCTGCTCGGCGGACGAAACGCTGAGTGGCTCGTAGCAATCGTTTCAACGATCCGTGAGCGGTCTGATGAGTCGTCGGGTTGGACGGCGTGCAGACGGCTTGAATCTCGGCCTGCATCCGCTGCAATTCCTCGGCGAGTTGTGACTGTGATGGGTGGGAATTGGAAAACATTTCGTGGGTGAGAGGCGTGCTGTGCGGTGCTTTTCATTTGTGGGGATTGCACCTAGCATGAAGTCGTTACTTTCGTTGGTTCCGTTTGGGAATGATCGCCCGTCATGAGCAGCGTTCCGCAGTCCTCCGAAGTCCTCGATGGTGTTCCTGCCGAGGGTGAATGCTGCGGCGGCGAGTCGCATTGCACTGGCGACTTGCCGGGATCGAATCCGCTGGCTGGGATGCCGCCGCGTGAAGGCTGTCCGCCGCCGTTGCAGTGGCAGCAGGTGCTTGCTGCGTTTCGAGAACAAAGCACGGCGTGGCACACCGACACGAACGCCGGCCGGATCACCGGGCGAGTGTGGGGCGAGGGGCCGACGCTGGTGATGCTCAATGGGTTGGGCGGTTCGCACGAGTTGTTCGCGCTGTGTGTTTTTTTGCTGAAGACGAATTGCCGTTGCGTGCTGCTCGATTATCCAGTTGGCCGGCGCGTGACATGGCCGCGATTGATCGACTCGATCGTTGAAGTCGTCCACGAGTTCGCTGGCTCGGAAGGCTGTCACTTGTTCGGGACGTCGTTCGGTTCTGCGCTCGCGTTGGAGACGGCGCTCCGACTCGGTCCCCAAGTTCGCAGCTTGACGTTGCACGCAGGGTTCGCGTCTTTGCCGTTGACTGTGTTTGAACGCGCTGCCGCGAGTGTGCTGCGTTGGATGCCGGGGCGAGTGCAGTCCACTCCGCTGTGGCGCGGGCTGCAAGAGCGTGGGCATCGGTTGTGGTTTCCGCCGATCGATCCGACTCGCTGGTTGTTCTATCTCGACAACGCGGGGCAAACGCCGGTGGCGGAGTTGGCTCGGCGGTTCGGGATGCTCAGCCGATTCGATGCGCGGTCGCGATTGAAGCAACTCGCGACACCGACGTTGTTGTTGCAGGTCGAAGGTGAAGGGGAGATGCAGGCTCGTTGTCGCGATGAGTTGGCGGCACTGTTGCCGAATGCTCGGACGGAATTCCTGCACACGACCGGG